>VRUK01000117.1 GCA_019456195.1 Planctomycetota bacterium
AGAACTTCGGGAAATACTGCACATCGTGTAAACCGGCCAGTCGGATAGCAAATCCAGGGCCGAACAGGATTGGGACAACTCACTGATTTCATCCAGAAAAATAGTGGACCCATCGGCAACTTCAAAACGTCCCATTTGCTTGGTCATCGCCCCTGTATACGCGCCCTTCTCACGACCGAAAAGCTCACTCTCGATAAGAGTTGATGGCAGAGCTGCACAGTTTACTTTGACCATTGGCCGTGCCTTACGGTCGCTCATGTCATGTATTGCCCTGGCCAGCAATTCCTTGCCGGTACCCGTTTCACCAAGTATGAGAACTGTTGAGTCTGTTTTTGCCACTTGCTCAGCTTTGTTCAGAACCTTTCCGATCGCTGGGCTGCTACCTATGATTTCTCCATGTTGGTGTTCTAACTTGACCTCCTGCTGTAGATAAATATTCTCCTGCTCCAATCGATCTTTCAATCGCTTGATTTCGTCATAGCTGTCCTGGAGTTCGACCTCTGCTTCCCTGCGGCGCATGGCGCTCAGTATAACCTTTCCGATAGCTATAGACTGCACGACAATATCCTTAGGCCAGATATATTCCGACTTAACCTTATCCATAGCGAAAATATCAACTCCCGAACTATCAACTTCTAATGGAACTCCAACACCGGCCTTAGTACCAAAGAATTTCAGGATTTTACGCATTTCCGGCCACTGTGGACTATCATCGAATTTGCTAAATACAGTTGCTTCCCCTTTTGAATAATGAGCAGCAAGGTTAGGATATTTCATTTTATGAATCTCGGCCATTTCTTTTGGAGGAGCAATGTGTTCATCACGCCACTGGTTTCTGATTTTCACGAGATCTCCCTGCAGGGATAATCTATAAAGTCTGACTGCATCTGAATTAAAATATCTGCCTATCTCCGCAAGGGCATCTTGAATGCTTTGTTCGAATTCAACTCCGGATAGGCCGATGAACTTTGTCGAGATTCTGGAGACGAGTTCCTCAAACCGAAGGTGTTCTTCAAGAGCTTCTTCCACTTGCTTTCGCTTGGTGATGTCCTGCACTGTGCCAAAGGCAGAAATAGTCTCGCTTTCATTATGAAACATGGATTCTGCCTTGACTGCCACCCACTTTAGTTGTCCATCAACCAAGATACGATAAGTAATATCAAACTGACCGTTATTAAGCGCAGTCATCCAACTGCTTTTCACATATTCTCTATCATCGGGATGAATTATTTCATTGAACATTTCAGATGTGCACGTTGAACCGACGGGCAAACCGAATATACGATAGGTTTCATCTGAACAAAGAACTATTTCCTCCCCCATCTTCATAGTCCAGCTTCCAATATGGGCGATGGCTTGGGATCTTCTTAACATATTAACACGTTCGTGAGGTTGCGCTTCGGATGTGACTAGCACCTCATCTGGTATCTCCGGCTTCGTTGAATTGCATTGCGAATTATTGTCGCTTGCATGCTTCTGACTTGACGGATTCTCTTCGACCATCTTCTCGTGCCTCAAACTTTCAATTTCTGGCAGCTACCTGTGTATCCAAGTTTTTGAGTGTTCATTCCAACTCATCCATTATCGCATTAGGTAACTCATATTGCAAGTCTTTTCAAGAACTGAGTTTAGGTCTGATTAAATCAATAACAGATCCGCTTCTGCTCCTCAAAAGCAGAATCTGCCAGCAGAGAATAACTGAATACAGTAAAGAAAGAGGATCGACCCAGCTACCTGTTATAAAAAAGCTTGATGAGTTTGATTTTAATCTTCTGTCATCTCGATAACTCATGACAGCTGAATATCATCTGCTGCCAACTTATAATTACAGTCTCAGTATCAATTTTGTGATGACTAAACAATATCAGATTTTACAGGTTTAGGTATGTGGGGCCATAATTCCGATGTAAAGAATCACGCAGGATTGTGTTCTTCGGAGAGTTATGCTATTCTGTTGCCATATATCAGTTAATCAGGCCATCCGAGTATATGAGGTTACTGTTTTATGTACTAAAGAGAATTAGAAAATGAAAACGATTACAAATATATTATTTTTTATTCTCGTAATGTTGGTTATAGGCTGTCATGAGCAGCATGATCCCAGAATTCACTTAAGGGAAGAGATAGGAAGTGACACCCCCGGTACTAATATCGTAACCCGGATAGTATCCCATGCTTTTAGCGCATTGATTGGGGAAGGTATTGAGATCACGGAGGCCATTACACAAAGAAACGATACCGGATTCCTTGAAGTTCATATTAACGGATACAATCGATCATACCAAACCAGGCGATTCAGGTATAAGGTAGAGTGGCTTGATAAAAATATATTATTGATTCAAAGCAGAACAAGTGTTTGGTTACCGGCATCAGCTATGGGTAAATCTCCATTTAGCCTTAAAGCTGTTGCGTCGAGACCGGAAGCAGAGAATTTTAGAATGGATACGAAAAAATGGGAGTAAGTTATAGAATTAAAACATTAGGAATTTTCAAGGAAATCCTAGTATTCTGTCGAAGATGGGGTTTAGCAGAGTAGATGAAAATACATAAATGGGAAATCCTGAGATTATTAGCGATGTAGGAGATCTTAAAGATGAAAAACATAGCTATCACCATATGTGGCTTGATTATAGCTTTGATATGCGGAAACTGTCAGCGGAATGATCACAATGCCAGTGTTGCTGAAGGCTTACCTTCTCAGGTGCAAACCTCTCAGATTCTGACGCTTTCAGGGAATCAAATGATATTTCTGGATTGGGATGGAGGAATTCCTTCTGGGGCCAGAGTCGTTCGCAAGAGAGTTATCCCGGACTCAGGCGTGGAATTCGATATCCATTTTCCGAGTAACGAGCCTGGATATAATACAATAGACTATGTATCTTCGGGGGTAGGTGGACGAGGATCTCTGGTTGGCTTTGACGTAAGCGAGTACAAGGTCTTCTCTTTGAGGTTCACCCTTGTTTCTATAGATGGAACGATTGGGCCTGACTTATCACAAGAATTAGTTGTTGGCGCTTTAATTGGTCCAACCGCTGATGGTAGGCTTTCCGGTTATACGCCTGTGACCCTCAGCTTTGCCTCAGGGCGAACAACAGCAGTTTCGAGTATACCCATTTTCGGCGTAAGCAACATATACCAGATTGGCATTCACGCCCATATGGCCAAACCTGAAGGTTGGAGTCCATCAGGTAGTATGGTTACGATCCGAGTAGAACCTGTTGAGAACACTCCTACACCTTCGTGGCCTTAGCTTTTCAGAGCGTCTATATATATGACAAAACAAGAAGCCTTACAACAATCTTTACCTTCAGGTAGGATTAGTGCCAGACGCTACGCTGTCCAATAGAATCTGCAAAGTATAGAGAGATGTGCGTCACTTTAGTTGAAGTAACTCCGTGTCAAGTTTTTCAATCGCAGACTCTATTTCTTGAATTGCAGCGTTATAAAAGTGCTCTGATGAATGGAAGAAATAGCGTGCCGCTTGTACATCAATAATATGGGCTTGTTCCATATCAATATCAGGAATCTCAAGAATCCGGCCAGAAATGAATTTCCGCAAATTGGCCTCGGGGCCACCGCCACCATTGATGTGGAGAACGTATTTGACCATAATTGACTGTTGCAATCGGAGGATATCCTCACGTCGATGAATCAATATAGTATAGCGATTGCGACCGGTCTTAATGGATTGATTCAACTCCCACAAAAGTTCCTTCCATGTTTTTCGATCGGGACATGAAACAATCTCCAGTTCCGGTACAGGATCACTGATAAGACTTTTACCATCCGGTGACTCGTACGGATCTAAGAATGATATGGCCAAGGCTTTATCCGGGTGCATAGAGAAGAAACTGGCCTCGTTTTCATCGCAGCCGGGCATCTCCGAGAGAAGCATCTCGAGATATTTGGTTTCATATCTGCCGGGACCGTGGTCAGTAAGCAGAAATAGCTGATCACCGCTGATATCGGTACCCAGTTCTACTCTTGTTAGAGTATTATAGATGATCTTTTCTACAATAATCCTCTCGGCCGGCAACCGGCCCTCAGCGAACTGATAGAATGGAAATTGCTCGGCAAGCCTATAGTCTTGCCGAATAGCATTCTGTGTTGCAGTTAAATAACGTTGGAATCGTTCATTTTTATATAGGAAGGAAACGTCAACAATATCTCTTGCCTGGATCCTATAACTTCTACGGAAAAGCTCTGAGTCTTCGTCGTCCAAAAACTCATTTTGCTTGGGTAACGCACGTGAGAGATGAAGCTTCTCTGGAAGGACATAAGGAGTTAGGACTATGATCACTTCATTTCGAACCTGTCTACTACTCTCAGAACGGAAAGCCGAGCCAATAATTGGTAAATCACCTAGGAACGGCACTTTTTCAGATAATCGTATATCATTGCTGCTAATAAGACCACCAATAATGAAAGGTGTATTGTTCTGGATACGGGCATAGGTTTGCACGCGTCTTGTAGTCACGGTAGGTGCCGAGGCCAGAATTCGTCCATCTTCATCCTTAATTTCTAAATCGCCTTCCGGCTTCCTGGCTGAGACGATTATATCAATCATCATAGAGATTTCACGGCCATCCTCACTTACACGGGGACGAATGTTTAAGAGAATCCCTATTGGAATGTATTTGAAATCGAAAGAAATCTTGCTCGAGTCCCCACTTAAACCCTCCTGGCTGGTTGCGATTGGAATGTCCTCACCAATCCTGATGCTCGCCTGACGATTATTCAATGCTAAAACACTGGGTCTTGATAATATTTTTGCTTTACCATCAACCACCAATGCTCGGATCTTAACGAGCCACTCGCTCGATAGATTCTGGGTACTATCACCTGTGAAAAAAAGAGTATTACTGATTTCGTCAAGTGACTCCCGAAGACTTGTGCTTAATGATCCACCAGTTACGATAGACTTTCCATCCTGGAACTCCCATTCGACACCTAACTGTTTAAGTCCACCTTCAGTGATCTCAATCACCATGCTTTCAATATATATCTGACGTGCAGGTTTATCGATAACTTCATCAATCAGTTCCTGGACACGGCCGAATTGCTCGGGATGAGCTGGATGGAAAAGTACCATTAATCTCGTAGCAGGAGAGGCAATCATATCTGGATTCAGATCACTGGCTAACGTCGGGACCGTTGAGGCACCTAACTGACCTCGGCCGACTTCACTTTTGCCCACGAGTCCAGTACTATCAGCAGAAGGAGAAGTCATCTCGAGCACAAGCGGCAAGTGGCTGAATTCCAATTTGTCAGGAATCTTGCCCGCTTTATCAATCGTGTGGATACCGAGTCCCTGCAGTGCGTTTAGAGCTCCGGGAACATCAATGTAACTTAGCTGGATAATCTTGTGTTCAAGATCGATTGCACCAAAATTCTTACGCATCTGTTCGATATTTGCCAGTATTTGTTTGAGCGTAGCCTCGATGCCGGCTAGCTCAGGATTTATCTGCATTGCTTGTCCGGATGTCAGAACCGCACCGTAGATACCTAATCTTGGACTGCGGGATCTGTAAGACCAACACCCAATCCGCAAGACCTGGTTTCCCTGTGGTATCTTCCGGGAGAGTAGGCGTTCATCAGATGATCCTGCTGGTAAAGGTGGAACAGAGCGAGCAAGATCACCGCGTGTTTCTTCATAACCATATTGTGTCTGCAAAGCCAGTGCAAGGTCCTCTATTAACTCATGCAATCCCACCTCGCTCATTCGCGGTAAGTCGAACAGTTTGCCCATGCCGGTTGGCCAGGACAATCCTGGTGCAGGTTTCGGGTAGAGACGAGTTTTAATGGATGTTTTGGCTTTCTTTTCATTGGACCTTTGGGTCGGTGCGTTTGTTTGTGAGGATGAAATGGTGTTATTCCAATTACTTTCATATTGGGCGATTAGTTTACTCATAGTATTGTCTTTGGGATCCTTGAGCAAGATACCAGACGAACTCTTGGGATTCTTTAGACCTATTTCTCTTGTAGTTCTTTCCGATGATATGCAACCTGATAGAAACATAAACACAGAAAGAGAAAAACAAATGAGTATCCGCGAAGTTAAGTAGTGTACAAGATATCTTGTTGAAAATATTGCACGCACACAACATAGACAATGTACTTCACAAAAGTCTGTCAAAGACGTACTTGCTGATGAGTAGTACATGAACCAAATCTCCTCCATTATCCTGGTCGTAACCAGAAATATATTGACACCCTAAAGTCGGGTCAAATCATCATAGCTGTTTCGAATTATTCATCCATATCACAAACTATTTACATAAGACTATAACCAAGCCATCTGTAATCAGCTTTGAAAGTACGCACCTGACTACACAAACCTCGTTGCTACTGTTTAAAACCCAACCATTCCACGTCCATGCGTGAGCCAGTACAAAAGCATTAGTTTCCTCTCCCTAGGAGTTGAACCTAGATTCCCTTATAGTCTACCAAAACCTATTGTACATGTTTTCATATCTAAGTCAAGTCTTTTTAAGAGATGCATATAAAGTCTTGAGAGAAATAAGAGTGTTTGATTGAAATTGTAAGTTATTACCGAGACAGATAGGAAAATATCTCTATTACAACCAATCACCAACTGGTATTTGATCTACCGCATGGCGCAAGACAGGATCAACATTAGTATAAACCTTATTGGTAAGATCAGAGGAAGAGTGCTCCAACAATTTCTGTATGACAGCTGTGGATACACCGTTCTGAGCAAGTACAGAACCGAAGGTCTTTCGTAAATCATGAAATTTGAAATCATACAATTTAAGTTTCCGACGTATCTGCGTCCATCTGTACCGGCTGAAATTATCATTAAATATATTTTCTTGTTCAGCATCCAATCCGCAAACATATTTCTTAAGCTCAGCCATAATCGGAACTGGGACAGGTCTTGAGCCCATACTCTTTCTGGTCTTCTTGCTCCTTGTAGTAACATAGCTGTTTTCAAAGTCAATATCCGGAACCCTCCATATCTCAATATCACGGAGCCTAAGGCCTGTGCCTAAAGCCAACAGAATTCTCATCCACATTGTCTTATAGCGTTTAGAAGTTGACAGCAATTTCTTTATCTGAGTGTGACTTAAGGATATGACAGGCCTCTCATCTTCCTTCAATTCTTTGATTTCTATTTCACCATTTACGTATCTGTTTTTCCTGCACCAGTTGATTAACGCTCTCAGGTTTCTGATGTCTTTATTGACCGTTGAACGTATTACTTCTTTGCCCCTTTTTAGTATGTACTTGTCAATTGTGTTTTGGGTAATCTGTTTTGAGTTACATCTTCCAATCAGCCGTTCAAAATGACGTAGCGTAAGGGCTACTTCATAAATTGAAGCTTCGACAGAACCAGCGACTTTTTTGCTGCGCACATACTCGTCTCGCATCTGGGGCCAATCGACGGTAACAGTTCCAGTAAACACATCAGAGTTCAACTGAACATATTTTATCTGGCGAAAATGTTCGGCCAGGGCTTTACTTGGTAAGGCCTTTGCCTTGCGTTTACCACTTTCATACCAGCCTACCCACCAGCCTTTTATACGCTTTCTTTTGTATATCCAAATCTTTTTCATATCTAGATTTATCGTGATTTTAGGTGTCTAAATCAAGTGAAAAAGAAGGGTAGATTTTGTGTAAAATAGTGACAAAATGGAGACAACCAGCCAGATTTTAAAACTTTGCTGAATATAAAACCATATTTCATAAAGGTTTATATCAATAATAGATTTCATTTCCTCCGGATACTTAATCCGACGTAAAAAAACCTTCGTTTTTTCGCTAAAATCGAGGGTAGGCTAATTCAGACAATTGCCTTTAGGCTACGTTCGGCCATGACAAAAGTTGATTTTTGGTATCGATTATAATTGTATCGTGGACCACGTGTATGCAAGAACTTCTGCTTTAGGGCTACTACAATCTTTTTGCGAATAGATTTTGGATCATCACTGTTGAAACTGCTCTTTTATGAACTCCGTTAAGGCTTGGTTCTCACGCAAGAGTTGCTTTATATACTTGCGCATATCCGCTGATCCAGCAGAATAATACCCGTGTTTTAAGTGCGCTTTTTTGGACCGCTCCAGACCTTCCGATGTTCGCGGACCTGTGCTTTTTCCGCCGTGCATTCTGCATCTGCCGTTTGCCATAGCCGGCGCTCTGCACGTGGTTCCCTTTCTTGTCTTCGCACCGCACCTTGGTGCATTATTCGGATTGCCCTGAGGGTTACCGTTTCTTAGCAAAATGTGTTTTTTCTCTCGTTGCATGGGGTTCATCCACGCTTTTTATCATTACCCCCTCTTAATCCCCCTCCCCCCGGATTAACCACCCCCACTATAGCCTTTCCACCTTCACTGACATTTACATGCTCAATCACTATTTTTTGTTGGCCTTTACCTCGATATTTCTTCAGGGCTTCCATTTGGTTTGCAAAGACCCGCGATAATTTTGCTCCTCCATTTATGTACAAGTTCATGTAGTCAACACGTTTAGTCCTCATGGCCCTGCATATGCAATTCATAGCCATATTATGGATACCTATCATCTGAATGGCCAACATACCTTCAATTTCATCTTGGGGCTGTATACCATTAAGTATGGACAGGGCGTAATTGCAGGCCAAGGCGACCTTATCATTGTCAAATCCTTCCGTGGATACTGTGCCCCTGAATGTTTGAATCACTTGGTCGAGCAGATGGGTCTGCAAATCACTCTCAGGCGTTCCTAACGCCTCCATCATTTTGACTTTGCGCAATAGGTCTTTAGGGTCCTTCAGGGCTATCTTTGGTTCGTCTGAATTGCTTCCGAGGCTTTTAAATTTTATTGGCTTCCTTTTGACTCGCTCAAGGTAATTGGCAAGACGGACCTTTTCTTCGTCTGTGTATTTCTTCTTTACCAAATCTTTGCTATTTGTCTTGTCTCGGGGCTTTTTCCTTTTGACATTTTTCTTTGCCATTTACTTTATCTCCTTATTATGGGATTGAATTAATGCCTTGATAGCTGCTTTGATATGCTCCGACAGACTGTCCCAGTGATCGATTATTTGTTGTAAATCCGGGCAAAATGCTGTATGATGCACCGGATCATGCACCGTCTCTGACATAGGGGCAGGACAGGCGGTGTCTTTAACTTCTTTGTGTTCAGACGGTTGTGATGATTTTAGAGAATTTAGTTCGGGGCCAGCCCGGCCCATTTTTTTTTATATATGTTCCATTCACATAAAGTCCGGCAGGAATGATGGAGGTGGAAATCGCAGAAGATGAAAAGCATCATGTGGTACTGGTCGGTCGGATAATCAACATTCTCACGAACTGCCTGTAGAATCTCACATACGACCCCTTTTACGCTCACAGAATCTACTAACTTGTCCTGAGACCTTTTTCTCTTTGAGTTTTGCAATTTCAGAACGCTCAAACACCCCACAGGGCAGTCACTCATAAATTTCCGACAATAACGGAGAGCTTGCGTTTTTAAGATGATTTTTGTATTGTAGTATAAACTTGGTGCAACGGACTGAAATCGGGGGCAGACGGTAAATCCCAACAATTGATATTTGGTAGAAAAATGCTTAGAAAGTGTTTCAAAACTCAATTAGCACTATTGGCTTCGGTTATCCTGATAACTTCTGCGGGATATGGCGAGACTTTTTCATTTGCAATCATAGCCGATCCGCATATCGACGGAAACGTGGACAACAAAGCCAAATTCATAAGTGCTGTTGACTGGATAATCAGTAACAAAGACAAGAAGGACATACAATTGGTGTTTGTTGTGGGAGATATTGCATGGGGCGGCTATAGATCGGATAGAAAGCTGAGAATCGCCAGAGCAATACTTGACCGTTTAAATCATGCCGGGGTCCCTTATATTCCCATCATAGGTGACAACGAAATCCAGCGTAGATGCGAGAAAGAATTCGATCATACCTTTAACAAGCAATATCAGTATCTTCGCGGCGTTCTCGGACATTGGCGGAAGGCACCAACTCCTGTTGAGAGAAAGTATCTTCAAAATTTTTCCTTCGATTACAAAGGTTGTCATTTCGTAAGCTGTGATTTTAACTCAAGGGAATCAGGCGATGAAGGGGGAGAGCTTCACGATTTTGCGGGTGGAAGCTGGCCATGGTTCAGGAACGATATCGCAACCTGCCCAAAGGCCAAAAAGGAGAGTATTGTCATGATTACTCATATCGGGATGTTCCGGACAGGATTTGGTTCGGCCGATAAGTTTCTTTTCTCGCAGGATGAAATGGACAGGATAAAAAGCTTCCTTTACGACTACAGAGAATACGTTGACTCTAATTATGCAGGACATATTCATCAAAACTGGCATTCAGTAGTATGGTCAGGTTTGTTCACAACGCTCTACCATGTCAGGACAACGGATGAAACATGGCACTGCCGGCAATGGCCGGAGACTAACGACAAGGGAGTAACTATCAGATTGGTTCAGGTCAACAGCGATGGAAACAAAGTAACTTATCGCCAACATCTTGAAGATGCCCAAGAACTCGATGTGAACGATGGCACACAGCAATAATATCGAACAGTCAGGATTTCTTCCGACACAAAACAAAATATTATAATACATTGGCCTACCGGAACCGGCTACACAGCTTGCAATCAGGGATGGATTTGTTAGAATATATCTGTCGGTAAACGTAATGCAATAACTGGAGGTATATCTCATGAAAACACTTAAATTTCCTGGCGCGATATTGTTAGTGACATTTATCATGTCCGGAGTCTTAGTCGCATCCGAGATTGGCTGGAACGCATCAGGAAAAGGCGGGGCAGTAGCGGCAGGCGGAAAAGATGCCGTTGCAGCGGGTATTTCAATGCTCGAACAAGGCGGCAATGCGGCAGACGCGGCGGCGGCAACACTTCTTGCACTGAGTATAACAGATTACGGTTCTTTCGCTATCGGCGCTGAAATACCGCTTATTATCTATGATGCGCGCAAAAAAGAAGTGAAAGTATTATGCGGACTCGGCGGAGCGCCGCTCAATAAAAAAGCGATTGACTGGTATTATAAGAACGGCATTCCCGCCGACGGGAACTTAAAAGCCGCACCTGTCCCCGGGGCCCTTAGCCTCTGTATTACGACGGTTAAGCTATATGGAACGATGAGCTTCGAACAAGTTGTAGCGCCATCTCTTGCATTGCTTGATTCCGGTGATAAAGACTGGTATGCAAATCTGGCCATCACTTTTCGCAAGCTCGTTGAAACAGAAAAAAAGACACGCGGGAATCGGAAAAAGAAATTGCAGGCAGCCAGAGACCGTTTCTACAAGGGAGATATAGCCGACGAATTAGTGGACTTCTATATTAAGAATGGTGGATTTCTCCGTAAAAGAGACCTTGCCAGGCACGTGACTCGTGTGGAGGACCCTATCAAGATCGAGTACCGAGGCTATACTGTTTGCAAATGCGATACATGGACGCAGGGGCCATATTTGTGCCAAACACTGCGGCTTCTGGAAGGCTTCTCTTTGAAAAAAATGGGGCATCTCTCGGCAGATTATATTCACGTGCTAACCGAAGCGTTGAAGTTGGGCTTTGCGGACCGTGATGAATATTACGGAGACCCGCTCTTTGCGGACGTGCCTATAAAGGCGCTTCTTTCCGATGATTACACAAATCTCCGCCGGCCTTTAATCGATATGAACAGAGCTTCTTCGGAGGTGCGTCCGGGTGACCCTGTTAACATGAAAGCCGTCAAGGGGCCCGGAACTTATCGGCCCGGACCCGGAGGTACAACTACGTGCGTTGTTGCCGACCGCTGGGGGAATTTTGTAGCGGCCACACCAAGCGCCAATCGTCCTTATGCCATAAGCGAAGAGTTGGGAGTAGCACACGGCAACAGGCTTCGGAGTCTGAATACCACTGCGGGGCATCCTAATCGTATCGAGCCGGGTAAACGCCCCCGCATCACATTAACACCAACAATAGTGCTTAAGGACGGCAAAGCAGTGATTGCCATTAGTGTAGCCGGCGGTGATTTGCAGGACCAGACCACCCTTAATTGCCTTCTCAACCACGTTGAATTCGGCATGATGCCAAAAGACGCTGTAAGGGCGCCTCGCTTCAGCACGGGACATCAACAGAATTCTTTCAATCCCAATCCCAACCGCAAGGAAACACTTGGGACAATGGCAAGCCTCACACTGAATGAAAATATCGGCGAAAGCATAAGGAGGGAGCTGGCCGGCCGTGGGCATAAAATTAAAACAACTTCAGGGCCTATTGCATATCCGGTCATGATTTATTTAGACTCGAATACGGGAATGATATACGCAGCGGGTGACCCCAAGGCAAAACGCCATGCGGGGGCTTTGGAATAAATTTATCCCGGAAACAAGAGTCGAGCCAAACTATGAACCGGTGTTGATTTGAAAGATATTTATATCCCGGTCACGGTCTTTAGCCGTTGAGATTGTCTTGCCGGTTTTATCAACAGCTATACTATGGCCACCATAGATCCGGCCTTTCCAGGGCCCTTTTGTTATTTCTCCGACCAGATTGGTCCCGATGACAAGTGCTCCTGTCTTTTTAGCTGTCCTTTTGACTGCTTTCTCAAGCTCTTTACCATGAGCGGGCCACTGGTTCTCTTGGGCCGCATATCCATAGGGAATGAGCAGTAAATCCGGCTTCAATACCGCCATGCGATTCAGGATTTCATCTTTATGAGTATCGGCGCAGATTAACAGGCCTATTTTTCCAAATCCGGTTTCAACTACTTCGACGTTCTTGCCGGCGGTGTAAGGCGGACTCATCAATTCAGATAGCAAGTTCATCTTGCGATGTTTTAGAAGAATTTGTCCTTTGTCATCTATCAGCACTACCGAATCATATAAGCGGCTTGCTTCTTTTTCAGCCAGGCCAACGCAAAGATAAGCTTGATAATCTTTGGCCAGCCTGCACAGACGAGCCGAATCTTTTCCGGGAATTGAATATGCTCTTTTGTGCGCATCAGAATTGACCCAGCCCAATATTATTGTTTCCGGAAAGCATATAATTTCGGCTCCAGCGTCTTTGGCCTGGCCAACAGCATTTTCAATTCGCACAAAATTGCCATTACGGTCACCATCAAGTGAGAATATCTGGCACATTGCTATTTTTATAGTTTTCATCTGAATCAAACGAAGTATTTTACTTATCCAAGCCAGCCAATGCTATAGAAAATCTCTATATTACTCACCATTGCCAAGAGATTTACTTGCCTGAGATGTCCCGCCATAAATCCCCATATTAATTATGCCGCCATTGGGTAACAGCTCTAAGCCAATTGGAGTATCGGGATCGCCGGCATCGATACAGGGGCTTGTAACATCGTCGGCTATCCAGCCCCGGCTGGTCAAATCCCATCGGCCCGTCTGCGATTTCAAATGATAATCGCCATTGTCAGAGTCGGCAAATAAAGGATCGGCGTCGATATTACCCTGCCCCGGCCAACCACCCTGGACATCGGTGTAGGTTATTGCGGCGGTTACATTACTTTCTATCTGAACAAGATCAGAGTCAAGGGCGTTGTAATAAATGATAGAGTTGGTTATTGTTGGTCTGGAATCGGAAATACCGACCTGGCTGTTCGAGACAATTGTACAGTTGGTGATTGTGGGCATGCCGCCGGAAATACCGTGTTGGTAGTTTTCAGCAATGACGCAGTTAGCAATTGTGGGTTCGTTGTAGAGGGAATGCCGTCCACCTTGTATTGCTATCATTGAAAGACCGGAACCTGTGTTGGAAACAATGTCACAGTGCGTGATTGCCGGGTTGCTGCCGTTGTGTAATTCTATCCCGGCACCTATATTACCAACTATGTTACAGAATGTAACAGCAGGTGATGCGGCCGAGCAATAGATACCAGCGTTTCCGCCTGTTATTGTGAAACCTGCAAGCACACTGTTTGGTTCTTCATCGCCGGAAAAAGTGACCACCGGGCCGTGACCAGTGCCGTTGATAACAGTAGCCGCTACGACGAAAGGGTCATTGGGGTCGGTTGACCTGAGAGTTAAAGCTTTACCTTTGAAATCAATGTCTTCAAAATACTGATAAATTCCCGGGCCGACTACTATCTCTTCGCCGGCACCGGCATTATCAATAGCACGCTGAATAGAATTGTATTTTCTGCCGGTATTAACATTTTCAATTACCTGGGTCGTTATGTTACCGGATTTGATACGGATTGGATCGGCGTAAACTGTTGAACCATACTCATCGTGAACTCTGATTGTCCAGTAAGTCGTCTCAAATGGAAATTCCGTGATTACTTCCTCCGGCGGGTCCGGGGTATCAGAAACAAGGTAATTCAACTCGTGAGCTGTCGGCCCAAACAGAAGCTGGTAACCAACAGCATTTGCACTAATTTCGCAACTTAATACCACTCCGTTTGCATCCGAGATAGTCCCATCTGCCGGACCAATAAGTTTAACCGCTTCAGGTATTCGACCGGGATATTGAGATTCATTATATAAACTTAAAGAATCGGTCTGCGAATTCCATTCAAAGTAATAGTTTTCCGCGTCATTGGCCAATTGAAGATTCTTGCCCGGGCCGGTAACGGATAAATAATAGCCGGCCGTAACGCCGCCATTGTAAATAGGCCTGCTACGAACTCCGCGACCAATATTATTTGATTGTTGAAACCATACGAACGGGGTCGAATGTTCGGCAGGAGGGGCCGGAAACCGAATATTCAATGTCCCGGGATAAAATCTTCCTGCTGTTGCATAATAATTATCAATCCAGCACTTCTCTCCATCCACGCTTGTGGAAATTAATTTGGCAATATCATCGGAGAAATCCCGACAGGCAGCATCAAGCAGTGACACACGGTTTATCGCGAAGCGAGCGTCGGCGTAGGTTTCATTAAGACGAACAGCGACATCTATCGCCGGCATGTTACCCGTACTGAATCCCATCGTCTGGATTGGCTGTGTATAATCAGGCGCCACACTCGAAAGATACGTAATAAGTGCATCTCCATACTTATAATAGGGGGGACCGTAAGAACCGATAGTCAGAAAATTGGCTTTGGCATACCAGTCCGCAGGATCGGAAAAGACCATAGCAACACCCGTTACACAGTCACCACCTCCGAAAGCCACTATGGTCGGTTTGTTCGGTTCAAAGGGAGGATTTAACTGTATCAAATCATTGCCGGGGAAATCGGGGACGATTATTACCTCCACCATGTCCGGCGGACCATTCAGGTCGCCATCGCTGACAGTCAATTCAAACTCACATCGCTGAATCGCATTTGTCTGGCTAAATCCACTGATTGTGGGCATTGCAGTATTTTCGTCTGTAATATCCACCGATGGGCCTGATACCTGCCGCCACTGATAGGTTAGCTGTCCAAAGCCGTCAGGGTCGAAAGATTCGCTTCCATCAAGAACCACCGAATCCCGGTCTGTATATCGAGGCAATCCCGCATCAGCTATCGGAGCACGGTTGCCTATCACAATTCCAACGATATCAGGGACACTGTCGAGTTGACCATCGTTTACTACCAGCTCAAATACATATATCCCTGTCTGAGGGGGAATAAAAGTTGGGTTATCGACATCTGCACTACTTAAGGTTACAGCAGGTCCCGATGTCTGCGTCCAGTGATAAGTCAAAGTTACGCCGCCGAGGTCGTAAGAGGCGCTGCCATCAAGAGTAATTACAGAGGGAATAGAACTCGTTGACTGGTCGGGCCCGGCATCGGCCAGAGGGGCACGGTTGCGAACAATAATAAGTACTTCATCCGGTTCGCTGATATTCAAGCCATCACTTACTACCAGCTCAAAACGATATTCCCCTTCAGATTCAGGGACGATTGTTGGCTGCCTGGCCGCGAAATCACTCATTACCACATTTGAACCGGCAACCTGCTCCCAACTAAATTCCATGACCCCATCCGGGTCATAAAAGAACGAACCGCCGCCGTCAAGAGTGATTAACTCAGGTGAGTCTATATGCTGGTCGGGGCCGGCATTGGCAACAGGTTTGACATAGCCAACATATTCGTCCGCGCCTATATCAATCCTGGCTGCGTACATTCGAAGTTCCCCATCGATATCAGTTTCACCGGAAGCAGGAACAATCCCGGGATCACCGGTATTTATACAGGGCGAACCGGTTTGTAAATGGTAGTCATCGGTCTGGAGGTCAACAAATAACGGGTCTTGAGAAATGTTGCCGTCAATACCCTTCTGGTCGGCCTGGCCATCGAAGGTAAACTCAGCAGTCTCGGAGTCGGCAAAACCATAGTTACCGGGAGTATTGTTCCAAACGTTGTTGAATTTTATCACACCTTCCTGATAATCGCCCTCCCAGACTATTCCTCCTCCAGATTTGGCTCCAAATATTATGTTATTAAAAATTTGCGAATGACCTATCATTTCGTCCTGACCAAATGCAGTGTAAACATTACCACCAAACTGAGCGCCTCCATCCAGGCTCGCATCATTACCGACAATTGTGTTATTGCTTAAGGTACCTCCAAACATAATAACGCCGCCCCCGATATAAGCCGAATTACCATATATGAGATTGTTGCTGATTATGGGGTCTCCTAATATAAATATACCTGCGCCGGCATAAGCGGTGTTGCCATGTATTATATTCCGCGTAATCGTTGGACTGGCTTCCACACCACCTATTGCCCCACTGTAGCCTATTATTTCACCAAGAATTTCGTTGGGGACATGATTGCCGGTAAAGACATTGTTAGTAATAGTAGGCGATGAACCGGCGCAATAAACTCCTCCTCCCCAGAGAAGCCTCATCCCGGGAGAAAGGTCGTCATTTGAGGTCCCGAAGCCCCCGGTGATAGTAAAACCCGTCAAGACCGCCTTAGAAGTCTCACCGTTATCAAAGGTAACGGTACTGCCATCGCCATCGGCATCAATAACAGTACCGGCCACAACATTAGGGTCATTCGGGTCGGTGCTCGTCAGAATGATATTTTTACCGCTGAAATTGATGGTCTCGAAGTACGTGCCCGGATCAACGATTACAACATCCCCGTCATTGCAATCGCGAACTGCCAATTGAATGTCAGCGTACTGACTTGGGACTCGGCGAGTTGCTGCCTGTAGTATATTGCCGATGGACAATATTAAAATAAGGCAGAAGAAAATCGTTTTTTTCATTTTCCCGACCTTTCCGAGAAAGCTGCGAACAATTCCAAAATATGGCTTGCGGTGAAATTTGGGAAATAAAGCCAGCGTGAAGGAAACACCGCCTGCCTGTAGAATCTCATCCAAATACCATAATATACACAAAAATGGGTGTTTTTGCAAGGAATCTTTTAAACTATCGCCCGCTCATTCTCATCCCGGCACATTATGGATTGACGGTTCCGGGTGAAGGTGCAGAGGCGATCCAATTA
>VRUK01000118.1:0-4392 GCA_019456195.1 Planctomycetota bacterium
TCTCTATTTTCAATAGCAACGCTGAGACATCGGAAGAGGGATTTGACTTTTGTTTTTTACGAAGGCTTGCATGTTGCCTGGCATTAATTTTGCCCATATCGAGCAGGACATCGGCGATATCGTGTGTGTTCGATTCGTCGCTGGTTTGCTCAGGGGAATAAAGCTCACTTAGCCCGCGCAATGACTGGCTCTCAGAGAAGTCCGTATCTGCTGCGGTCTCGGTGTCCGTGTTTTGCGGAACACCCTTGCCAGGCTTCGATGAACGATGTCTTTTTTCAGATATAAAGGGTAGTTTCATTCCGACAACTTCAATTCTATTTGAACACCATCAGATTCGAGTTTAACGAAATTATCGCTGATTTGATTCACTTTAAAGCCGTTTATTGAATCTCCCTCAGTGAGGATTTCATCATCTATCATGCACCGATATCCCTGCTGAGTTTGCATAATGCTCCAAAGCTGCATACCTTTTGAATTTTGTCTCAATTGCTGCTGCCAAAGTGCCCTGGCGTCCATTTCATTCTCAGTGCTGCTCTTGAGATTGCCTGACGTTGTTTCAAGCTCAAAAGGATTTTTCGCCAGTTCATTAGCCCTGACCTGCGGCACCTCAGAAAACTCATAGAATTTCCCGACTATTTCATCCATTCTGCCGAACATTTCTGTCTTAACGCCTGTAAGTCGGGCGATGGCTGTCTCAACAAGCGTATCTTCTGTGGTACCATTCGCTGCTGACGCCGCGTTGGGAGAGCTCTTTTTTATCATAAACCAAAGGCTTAACAGGCCTATAATAAATAAAACAGTAAGTAATGTGGTAGTCTTACGAACTCGTTTTCCGTGAGACGCTACGGTAAGGAATTCAGACTCCTGTGACTTGTTGGTACCGTCACTGGGTGCCTTACTCGGTGCCTTTTTACTGGCGGCTGCCTTCCTCTTTTTTTCTGCCGGTAAGCCGTCAAGGCCCTGGTCTTGTAAAAAAGATAACATAACTAAGCTCCATTAAATTGTATCTCGTTTTGAGAGAGGTTATCTATTCAAACTGTTTTATTCTGGAAAAATATGCTTAATATAAAATCTGCCGATATTTGCCCTTCGGTGATTGTCTTCTTATCCAGTTTAAGCTCACGAATTTTGATTATTCGCGGGAGCTTCTCAAGCTCTAATAAAAACGAGTAAAAGGAACTGAAATTGCCCACAAGTTCCATTCTTAAAGGCTGCTCTATATAACCGCTATTGTCTTTTCTCTTTAGTGTTCGAAATGTCTTGGATTTGAGGCCCTGTTTCTGAGCAATAACAGTCACCTGTTCGAGCACCTCATGAATCTTACTTTCCGGGGGCAGCTTGTTTTCAAAAAACTTTATTGCCTCTTCTAATTCCTCAAGCTGTTTTGAAAGGTCTTCTGCTGCCGTGGCGGCTTTACCGAATTTGCTTAGCTGTGACAGTTTTGTCTCGAGGCGCCCTTTTGTGTTGGCAAAATTCTTATTGGCCGGCTTAATCATGTATCGATAACCAACGATTGTTACACCAAACAATAAGGCGGAAAATACAATTTTTCTGAAACCGCTTGTAACCATAATATTATGTCCTCATTTTAATTATGAACAAGTTTGCCTGAAGGTCCACAGCGTGGACACAGTTTGCAATACCTCTAATGGGCCCTAATCCCATATCCCGTAAATATTAAAAATTCCACATTGCATTTTCTGCTTCATCTCTTATGTTCTTAACGTCTTCACGCGTAAGACGGACTTCTTTCTTAAGCATTGCAGTCAGTTTGAATCGCCTGAACATCGTACCATCCTCGACTTCATGTTCTTTTGACTCAACCAGCGCTACATTGTCCAGTAAACTCGAATTACTCATTCGTCCGATATACTCCGCAACTTGAAGGTCACTCGGAGCCACACCTTCAATATCTATATGTGTCTCTAATAGTCTTTCTTGTGAAACCTGCGAGGCATTCGCCGCCTTTTTAGCCTGTTTGGATTGATATTTACTCGTTGGCGCAGACTGGAGACTCCCTGCGGTTTCTTTCTGGAGCAGGCCCAGCTTTAAAAGGGATACTCCCTGAGGCAGGTTATTAGTCAACGTAGCTAACAAAACACTTCTCGGTACAGGCTCAATAAGCTGTGAGGTGGTAAGGGCCGTTCGCATCATTTCTCCGCGCTTTGTTTGAAGCTCTTCGAACTTTTTTATGGCCTCTTGTATCTTGCCCATCTTGCTATTTACAAGTTTTTCCTTAACCCCGCAGGCCCGCTGACGTATCTTGATAGTCATAAATGAACCGCATAATGCTATCATCACCACCCCAAACAAAACAAGGTACAACAGGTTTGTTCTGCTTGATTCTGTGTTTTTAACATAATCGTCCGGTACAAAATTTATATTAGCCATTTTTTACTTTGCCTCCTTTTTGGATGACTATATCGTGCTCGGCTTTGTCTCTACGACAGGCTGAGCCCAAAGGCAGTCGCCCAGTTGACCTCACATTTTCTTCTTTCTATCGGAATACCGTTGGCCTTTTTACCATCTTCGGAGCCTCCGCCAAGGCGACGGGGCTCAGTTATCTCAACTGCTGCAAGACAATCTCCCACCTGGGCCGGTATATCTAATTGTTTTGCTATCGTTACGCACATTTCTTTATCTATTGTAGTCTGACTTGTAAGGAAAACCAGGCGCCCGACTTGACCTCTTGGATTCATTGAAGAGAACTGCCGTCTGCACTCGGTTAAATCCAGTACCAGCTTGTTTACTGATTTCTTGTTATTCAGTTGGCTCAGTCCTGTAGATAACGAACGGGCAAAAAGCAGAGTATTATGACGACAAATTACGACACTTGTATAGTTTGCCTCGATACAAACGAGCATTACAATTGTTTCAAAGTCCGATTTGCGACGACAGAAAAATTTGGTATAGCAGTTTGCCAGAGCTGTCGGCCAAATACCTATGGACTTAATCGAAAGACCGACCTTTTCGTATATCGCAAGATGTCTGTCAATAATCTTACGCTCCGCTGCTATTACAAGGGCATTGTCCTGTTCCATTGGGATGTACTTTATCATGGTGTTTTCCTGGATAGGCTCAAACGGAAGTTTCTGTTTTATCTTTGAAAAGATGGCATCTTCGACATCGTTGTCATCTGATTTCGACATTTTTATATTATCGATAAATACCTCGCGGGCAGGCAATGCCGCGATCACTTCTTTGCCTTGAAAATCACCTTTCGATGTCAGTTGACATATAGTCTCGATAGCCCATCTTTGCCATTGGCTGCTGCCGGCCTTTACTCCCTCGGGCAGATTCTCACTCTGACCGGCAATTAAACTTATACCATTTCCGTTTTCTCCGAGCTGTACCAGCTTAAGGCTGTCATCTCCGATATCGACGCCAATCGAATATGCGTGACTTTTTGAGAATTTGAACATAAGAATTTTACCCACAAAGGCGTATTCTTTTATCAGGTGTAATAGTTATAACGCCTGTAAGAACATTTATTACACCGCTCCACCTCGACCTAAAAACAGGTTTTGGTTCCAATTTCCCTCGAACAAAAACCTCCAGTTGAATCATCCTGATTTATCGGAATTCCATGGCGTTACCTGCATTAAATTACTCTACCTGGAACTCCCAATAACTGCCGGTACAACTAAAATATATATAATAAAAGCCGCACAGGCCAAATGATTGCGGGAATATCAATGCCTAATTCTGCAAAGTATTAAAAAAACTACGCACCACATCTGATAAAATCCACGTTCCAAATACATCCGGACAGCTTCCACCTTGAATCGAAGTAAAATGTCTTAAATTCTTTTTTAATGAAATATTTCTTAATAAAAGAAGATGTGTAACAAAGGGAAAGGCCCTCTCGAAAAGAGCACGAGTTGATAGCTGAACTTCTTAATTTATCTCTGGATAATAAATGGTTATAGGACCATTTATTCGGCTTTGAGTTGCCGCTCCATTAAATCCGCAATGGCCTTTTGCACAGGCTTATTTTCAAACAACACTTCATAGATGGCCCCTGTAATGGGCATCTCAACGTCATATTTTCCGGCAAGAGCAACGACCGATTTGCAGGTGGCAACGCCCTCGACAACCGATTCATTGGCCCGTAGGGCTTGCTCTGCACTTTGTCCTTTGCCTATCCTTTCGCCGAATGATCTGTTTCTTCCCTTGGGCGAAATACAGGTTGTTACCAAATCGCCGAGGCCGGTCAGTCCCGCAAAAGTCTCCTGACTGGCCCCCATTGCAAACCCCAGACGGCTTATCTCCGCAAGCCCTCTGGTCAAAAGGGCCGCCTTGGCGTTATCACCGGCCCCCGTACCGTCTATAATACCCGCCGCTATGGCGATAACATTTTTCATCGCCCCGGCTAACTCGACACCCACTATA
>VRUK01000118.1:4402-17203 GCA_019456195.1 Planctomycetota bacterium
ATCAGTATTGCTATAGCACCTTAACCAGGGCACCCCGTCGGAAAATGTATGTTGAATCTCTTTAGCCAATACCTCATCCTCGGCTGCCGCACAGGCCGTCGCCGGAAGTCTTCGAGCCAGTTCATCAGCTATCGTTGGCCCTGAAAGAACGGCAAATCTCTTACCTCGTCCACCGTCTCTCGCCCCCCGTTTTTCATCCAGTATCTCTTCAAGTATCTCAGTCGGCCGCAGTAAAGTATCATTCTCAATGCCCTTGGCAACCGAAACAACAGGAACGTTCTCAGGGACATAATCTTTCAGACGGATCCAAATACCCCGCATAAACTGACACGGCACAGCAGAGACAAGAAGGTCCGCACCTTCAATTATGCGTTTATCATCTGCCTCAAACAAAATCCCTTCCGACAGTTTATAACCGGGCAGAAATTTCTTGTTCTCACGATTCTGCTCAATTTCTTCCAACTGCCGCCGGTCATAACCCCACATTCGAACACTTGTCTTTCGCACCGCAGCCGAAGAATGTCGTTTCTCACAAAGCAGCATGGCCAAAACTGTGCCCATCCCCCCGTCACCGATTATGGATATATTCTTAAACATTGAGAAAATTATAGCCTCAAATTATACAATTGCAATCTGTTTGTCAGAGAAGTAGAGTCGCAACCGAACAGAATCACAACGGTAGCGATAAACCAGCTAAAACAGGAAATGTCAATCTTGATATTCCCCATGTCATTGCTAAAGAGCCACAGGCGACTGTGACAATCTCAACTTGTTAAATTCTTTCTTTCAGGCGATTCCACTCTTCAAGATATTTCTTTAGGTGAATTTTGCCATTTTCAATTTCTGATAAAATCAACTCTCTGACTAATTCTTGCTCGGCTTCATACTCCTGGCCTGTAAAGTGTCCGCCAAAATGAGCCACTCTTAACCACACTAAGTATGTAGTCAAAGCATCAAATTCATTGTAAGCCACAATCTCGTCTAATTTGCCGTCTAACCATAGAAATGCAACCTTTTCTCCGTCAACATCTATTTTCCCCGGGATACCTGATAGAGTAGCAATTTCATTCAATGAGGGTGTGGCTTTGCCCCAGCCTCCGACAACATCTTTTATATCAACACTCGCTTCACTATTTCGACTATCAAAATAATCGTCCCCCTCCCATGGTTTGTTTGGACGGCTGCAAAATCCCTTGGCCTGAATACCTAAGACTATGCTTCTTTGAATAAATGCTTTCAAGTCAGCCGAAGCGGAGTTATAACCAACCAACTGCGGTTTATATTGCCCAACTTTATCTAAAAAAGTGCCCACAACACTTTGTTCCGAGATTTGTTCAGGATCATTTACATCACGAGGCAGAGATAGTAAATGTAATTTGGTGCTGCCCCCTGACTCCAATCTATCTACAGCGGCTATGGACACTATCCTGCATACCACCGTCTTCAAATAAGGCGTAGGATCTTCCTCTGTGGCTCCTCCTTCTTTCCACATATGTTTTAGAACATCTAAATCCGCCATATCATCAGGTAAACCATATAACAATTTTCCCGCAAGTGGATCAGGTATCCATTCCGCATCAAAAGCCCAAACTCTATTTTTTACAGTCTTAAACATGATCAGTACTTTCAACAAACACTATTTCTTCTGTTTATTTTATTAGCCAGGCGTCGTGAGTGTCGCTTCCGCAAATATACCAACACAATCGTATGCGTTTCAAGCTGCAAATCAAGAAAAAACAGTGGAAAATCTTGTAATATGTACCTATTTTCTTCTCTCAATAAGCAATGTTATCCTGAGTGAAGTTGGGGAAACCGTTAAGAATGCTTGCGCCCGCATTTATTTCCGGAAGGTACTTTCGAGCTTGTTTTGGTGTGCTCAAAAATTATAACTTGCCGGCGCCTTGACTTCCTATGGTGTTATTGTTCTTTGACAGATAAGAACATCAAGCTGACTAAGGAATCTCTGTTTCCCAATATCTCATCAAAAGTTCAAGGTCTTTTTCATCCACTATACCATCGCCAAAAGGTGGTGGAGCAATGTCAACCGATGGTTCATCCTGGCCCCAGTGTTCAATCAGTATATTCCAATCCTCGATGTCAACTTTCCCGTCTCCGGTAAAGTCAGCGGCCAAAGAGATCGTCACATTAACATTATCCAGGCCCCAGCTTTCATCTTGAATTCCCTGAAGTCCCTGACCGGAAAAATCCAACCTTAAAGTGTTCTCAGTATGGGCAAAAGTATAGCTGAGGCGATACACAGAGTCTGGAGCGGGAGCTGGAATTTCGGTGTATCCCAGTGTTTTAATTTCTGCTGCCCCTGTGTAAGGTAGATAATCCCCGTCAGGATAATTACCCGGATATGCTTGATTGAAATCTTTGATATCCGGCGGCACATTGGCGAAAGTTGTATGCAACAACGTTGGGCCTTCATCTACCTTTAGCTGCCAGACATCCGGACCGTGAATCTGGTTATTACCGTCCCATGAACGGAGAATAAATAAATCAAAGGATACGGTCGATTGTGTGTGGGCAGGGAGGTCACTTAATGTCAATGTTACTGTTTCATCGCCGAACTGCCCCAAAAAACCTCTTGCGCGGGCGGAAGGAGTTACATCAGTTTTTCCGCTCGACCATTCGGTCCCAACTATATCTTCAAAATCATTGAAGTATAATCCCTGCCAGGCTGGCTGAGCGGCAATGATAGCAAGGCTATGAAAGCCTTCGGCGCCCGCGATGGCCACGACATCTGAATCTGATTTTTTTCGCGACGAAATTATGCGTGGAACATCGCTCTCACCATGCAGGTTTCTGCCCCAGGCCACGACTGTACCATCAGCTTTAATGGCCAGACAGTGCCAACTGCCGGTAGCGACCTCAACGAAATCATTGCCAGCCGGAACATTACCTTCATGCCACTCACTGTCACCGCCAGCTGAGGCAAGTGAGCCATCGGCCCTGAGAGCCAGGTTGTGCATAGGGCCGGCCGATATAGCCACAAAATCATTACCCGGTGGTACTTCGGTGAACTGTCCCCAGGAAACTAACGAACCATCGGCCTTTTGAGCAACACTATGACTGTGCCCGGCAGATATTGCTATAAAATCATTACCCTCAGGCACATCACATTGGCCCCAGTTGTTTAAGCCCCAGGCAACAATTGAACCGTCTGTCCTAAGTGCAATGTTATGCTCAGCCCTCGCAGCAATAGCCGCGAAATCATTGCCTTCAGGCACCTCGGTCTTACCATAAGCGGTCCCTCCCCATACCGTGAGTGAGCCATCAGCCTTGAGAGCAAGGTTATGCCCTGAACCGGATGCGATGGCTACGAAGTCATTTCCTGATGGTACTTCAGATATATTTCCCCATGACACAAGCGAACCATCATCTCTCAGGGCTAAACTGTGCCAGTGTCCGCCGGATACAGCTACAAAATCATTACCTCTGGGAACGTTGCACTGACCCTCGTTGTTTAGACCCCAGGCAATAAGAGCGCCGTAAGCTTGCGTACCAATCTCATCGGGAGTACCGAAGGTAAATTCTTCGCCGGCTATTTCCATAGTCATGCCGAATGCCAAAGCCAATACGAGTAAAATTACCTTTTTCATCTTATCAACCTTTCAAAATTGTACTGGTAATAACGCAGACTCTGCGCAAGTCTAAGAATCGCCTTGATGAAAATCTCACTGATTGAACGCCATTTAGAGTATCTTCTCCAAAAGGCTTATTAATGAATTATAATTTCATCTGAGTCTTTGTCAAGAGAAAAACGGGAAATACCATGATATATCCGGGTGTAATTCATTCTCGAAATATGAGATATGAGCAGCAAGCGATGAATCAATCGTGCCGTAATGCCACAACAGGGTCAACCCGTGCCGCCCGTGCCGCCGGATACAGACCGGCCGCTAAGCTTACAAGAATGAAAAAGGCAATCGCCCCCAGACAAAGCCACCAGGGGAAGCTGAAGTAGTCCGTATATGGCGCACCCTGCTTGACAAGAAAATGATTGGCGATTTGATTGATGACCATGCTCACTACCCACCCCAGGGCGAGCCCGAATACCCCACCTAAAAAACCAATCACACCTGACTCGAAGAAGAATATCTTTTTGACATCTTTTTCACTGGCCCCCACGGCCTTCATAATTCCAATCTCTCGATATCTCTCAAAATGGACATCTGTATTGATGTCCCCATCGGGAGTAAGATAGTTCATCTTTTTCGATTTGACCTTTTTCTTGTGTGCTTTTTTTGCGTTTTTCTTTTCTTTGTTTTCCTGGTTTTCTTAGTTTTCCCGGCCTGGGCTATTAACGATTCAGACGGGGCGACGTTCAACTGGCGTGCCAGCACATTAACCGACACTATTCGTACTTTTATCCCCTGCCCTAAGCGAATGTTGCATCCCGAATTCTCCCCGACAATACTCTGCAAGCTTTCGTCGTATTTCCAATAGTCCTGCCCCAAATCGGCCATCCGGATCAGCCCTTCGATACCGAATTCTCGCGATTGCACGAATAGGCCGAAACCTGTTAAGCCCGTAACAACGCAGTCAAGCTCCTGGCCGATTTTCTTACTCAGCATTTGCAGTAACAAAACCGCCTTCAATTCTTTCTCGGCGCCGTCTGCCCGCTGCTCGGTGAAAGTGATATGTTTACCCACTTCTGTTAAATCCGGTCCGACTGAAATGTCATTCGCCGAGTCCATGTGTTTTTGCAGGTAACTTTCCAGAACACGATGAACGAGTAAATCCGCGTATCTGCGTATCGGGCTGGTAAAGTGACAGTAATGAGTTGAAGCCAGCGCATAATGGCCTATATGCAGCGGAGCATACTGGGCCTTTTCAAAACTTCGCAACACAGCTAAATTAATCGCAAATGAGCAATCGGCCCCCTTGACCCTCGCTAACAAATCCTGTATCGCCGCCCTGTCGGGATTTCGCGGCAGATTGAATCCGAATGCCTTAAGGAGCTTGGCAAGGTTGTTCATACTCATAACATCCGGCTCCGGGTGGATCCGCCGGAGAATAGGCATATTCAGCCTGTCTAAAAGTGAAGCTACCGCGTCGTTGGCCTCAACCATAAACATCTCGATTATCGTATGCGGATAGCTGTCATCCGCCGGACGAGCGCCAACAACCAGTCCGGATTTGTCCATGACCAATTCGATATCCGGCAAATCCAGATGTATCATCCCGTTTTTCCTTCGCCGTTGCTTGATCGCCCGGCTGAGCGTCTCCATATTTCTAAGAAGCTCGACCACCTCAGGTCTCGTGTCTTTAGTACGACCCTTCAAAATCTTATCGGCCTGCTGATAAGTAAGACGCTGTTTCGAGCACATAACAGAATTGGCGAAATTGCGGGACACAATGTTACCCTTTTTGTCGTAAGTCAGATAAACGCTTTTGACAAACCGCTTCTGCTCAGGCTGAAGACTGCAAATGCCGTTACTTAAAATCTCCGGCAGCATCGGAATTGTCCTGCCGGGCAGATATACACTGTTGCCTCGCATCTTCGCTTCGTCATCGAGCGGCGAATCCTCCGGTATAAAATTGCTGGCATCGGCAATGTGAACGCCTAATACCCACTTGTTTTTCCCTTTTTTCTCAAGACTTATCGCGTCATCGAAATCCTTTGCATCCGGCGGGTCAATCGTAATAATCGTTTTCTCTGTAATGTCGTCACGATGGTGCGCGTCATCGGGCTTGAATCGGCCGGCCGCTTCGCGAGCCTGCTCAAGACAATCTTTCTCGAACTCACCCGGCAAATGAAACTGCCGGATTATCGATTGTATCTCGCTTTCATATCTTCCCGCTTTACCCAACACCTCAATTATTACACCGCGTGCTAAGTATTTTTCAGTAGGATACGATAATATTTCGACAACTACCTTGTCTTTTTCCTTCGCTCCTTTTGCGCTGACATCATCGACGGAAATCGGATCTACAAAACTTTTACCGTCCGGCTGAACAATCCACGCCTCCGGATGTTTCATCAGCGTCCCGACGAACCTGTTCTGCGCCCGTTCGATGATTTCGATTACTTCCCCGCTGTACCGCATCTGACCGTCGCGCTTGCCTTGTCTTTTAACCTTTACAAGGACAATATCTCCGGCCATTGCCTCACCGGTAGCGCTCGGCGGTATAAATAAATCGCCGTGCGAGTTGGGCTCCCGCGGCGTCACGAAGCCGAATCCTCTTGGATTTGACCTGAATGTCCCCGCGATTTCACCGGCCAATGACGGCAGGCTGATTAAATTCTTCGCCCCTATCACGACATGACCGGCCTGTCGAAGCTGGTCGAAAGCCTCTTTGAACTGCGGATAATCCTCCGGGCTTACCCCCAGCGCCTTGCCCAATTGTGCTAATTTTACAGGTGAGTAATCGCTGTGCTTCAATAGCTTGATTATTTGCTTTTTATATATTTCAGCCATGTGGACCGATTATACCTGTAGAAAAATCAAAACTCAAGAAACAATCATTTTAATAAATATCACGCGGATTGATGGAGAAATTTCCGCTCCTTATCCTGATTGTTTGTCAAGGGTATGGTGTGCAACGCACACTATTATTACGGAAAAAAAACAACCCCGCAAGATATCTCCTCATCTATCTCACGGGGCGATATAATTTATCACATGCTACTAATATCTCGCATCCGGAATCGAATATCAAGAATCGAGAATCCGGCATAAAGAAACGAGCGACGAACTATCCCTTTTTCGCTTTAAGGGCGTTCACCTTCTTGGCAAGACGTGATTTCTTCCGTGCGGCCGTCTTTTTGTGCATCGTGCTCGTAGAGGCCGTCTTATCCAGCTTCCTGGCTATAAGCTTGAATTGCTCACTTGCCTTCTCTGCATCGCCGCTGCTCACGGTCTCTTCCAGATGTTTAATTTGCGTCTTTATCTGGCTCTTACATGCCCGATTAATCGTTCTTCTTTTGGTATTCTGTTTTGCTCTTTTTTTTGCTTGTAACGACTGTGCCACTTCAATCTCCTGATACTATTAATATTCTATTTAAAATTCACTAAGAGGTTGGTTCTGTTTTACTGCTTCTCAGTTTATCAACACGCTGACTTACGTCTTTATATGTAAAATCAAGCTGGGCTATCTTACGATAAATATCCAATGCCTTATCTGCATCACCCTTTTCTTCATAAGCACATGCCAGATTATACCGCAATTCCTTTCCCGTTGCATCATCTTTTATTTCATAAGTTTCTATCGCATTCGTAAAAACATCAATCGCATCGGCCAGCCAGCCCTTCATAAAAAAGCAGTACCCAATCTTGCTCATCGAAGCAATCTTCCGCCTCGGGTCTTTCTGAGCCTCCTGAAACAGGGGTATCGCCTCGTTATATTGCTTGCCCCAGAGCAATCGAACAGCATATTCATATTTCGGTGCAAGGTTGGACGGATAGTTCTTCACGGCAAGGCGGTAATGTTCCAGCTCGATATCGTTTAACTGCTTCGAGAGCTGTTCGAATGCCGTCTTGATATTCGCGTCATCAGGCTTCTTTTCAAGGCAATCTTTCGCCTCCCTTATTTTCCGTCTCAGTTGTTTCATCCTGATTTCGCCCGACCGCTGTTTATAGCTGTAATCCTGCTTGGCTTTATAAGTACTCTCCAGCAGTGCTATAGCGTCATTTTCCGCCTGGTCAGTTTCCATCCCTGCCAGTGCATCCGCCATACCAAATAAATTGGCCGGGATGTTGGGGTTCTGGGCCATCTTTTTCCGCGCATCCTCTACCGCCGTAACCCGGTAGTCCTGTGTCTTAATAACCCCCGCCTGTGCATGTAGTTTCTCCTGCCCCTCCCGGTCCTTAATGGCCTTTCTGAAATCTCCCTCCTGGTCATATTTACCCTTGGCCATCGTCAGCTCGGCCGATAAGTTCTTAAATTCGTCCGCTAACGCCCCATCCTCCGGCCGTAGCCTCGACGCTCGCTGACAGGCGCCAACCGCTTTGTCGAATTGCCCTAAAGCCGCATAAGAATCCTTCAAAAGGATATATGTCTGGGCAGATGGCTTGT
The DNA here is from genome assembly GCA_019456195.1 of Planctomycetota bacterium. Lineage (GTDB taxonomy): Bacteria > Planctomycetota > Phycisphaerae > Sedimentisphaerales > Anaerobacaceae > NIOZ-UU13. The sequence goes on from VRUK01000118.1 coordinate 12,428, forward strand.
TGGATGCGTTGTTGGTCTGAAAAACCAGGTTGGCTATCCAGCCCGCCGTTTTTTTATAACCGCCAGCCACTGCCGCCTTTAGCATCGCCTCGGCATAAGGCAAATGCTCCGGGTCCTTTGCGAAAAGAGCCTCAGCGTTAAGCATCTGCTCGAGCGGCGTCTTGCCCCGCAAACCCTTCATCCTCTCGACCATCGAAGGCTTCTTGCCGCCTTTTCCCTGCCGATGCAAAGCCAGCTCACAAAGCGGCAGGTGCCCAGCCTCAAGCGCATCAGGACTATAACGCAGACCCTGCAGGTACATATCAATCGCGTAATCGATATTTTTCGTCTGGGCTACTGCACGGGCCTTCTCAAAAAAAACCTTGGCCTTGGCCTGATTATTTTCTTCCACCATACTCTATACCAATTCGGTTTTCTTATACATTATTTAACCCCTTATAGTAATCTTCGGCTGATTTTTGTCAACAAACAAATAATTACTTGTGTAAAAACGCGCCCTGTGCTATAAAAAGCCGCAAACGCTTTATTCAGCGTCTGAAATATCCCAAAAGCAATCTAAACTGAAAGTTTGGGGAGTAACTAATATGGTAAATGCCCTTGAACAATATGACCCGCAGATTTATGAGCTGATGCGGCAGGAGGCCGCACGCCAGAGCGGCTCAATACGCCTGATTCCATCAGAAAACTACGTCTCAAAGGCCGTAATGCTGGCCAGCGGCGGCTGCCTTACGAACAAATATGCCGAAGGCTATCCCGGCAAACGTTACTACGAAGGACAGCAGGTAACCGACCTTATCGAAAGAATGGCACGCGAACGCGTAACAAAAATATTCAAGGCCGACCACGCAAACGTCCAGCCATATTCCGGCTCCGTCGCGAACCTCGCTGCCTACTCCGCATTAATAAATCCCGGCGATACTATTATGGGCATGTCACTTGTCCACGGCGGGCATCTCACCCACGGCTGGAAGGTCTCAGTAACCAGCAAATTCTATAACTCCGTCCAATATCCCGTGGACCACGAGACCGGCAGGCTGGACTTCGACCATATCGCCGACCTTGCCAAAAAACACAAGCCAAAGGTCATCGTCTCCGGCGCCACCGCCTATCCGCGTGAAATTGACTTCGAAAAATTCGGCCAGATAGCTAAAGACGTCGGTGCATACCATATCAGTGACATTGCCCACATTGCCGGCCTCGTAGTCGCCGGCATTCATAAAAGCCCCGTGCCCTATGCCGACGTCGTCTCGACCACCTCGCATAAAACCCTTCGCGGCCCTCGCGGCGGTATGCTCCTGTGTAAGGCCGAGCACGCCGAGAAGATCGATAGGGCCGTTTTCCCCGGCCTCCAGGGCGGCCCCCACATGCACACCCTGACAGCTATCGCCGTCGCGATGGCTGAAGCCGATACGCCCGAGTTTGTCGCTTATGCAAAGCAGGTAGTCAAAAACGCAAAAGCCCTCGCTGAAAAGCTGCTCGAATACGGTTTTAACCTCGTATCCGGCGGCACCGACAACCATCTGATTCTAATCGATCTGAGAAACAAAAATATTCCGGGCAGAAAGCTCGCAAAGGCACTCGACCGCGCCAGGATAGTCACCAACTACAACACCGTCCCCGGCGACCCCGCTCCACCCTCCAACCCGAGCGGCCTGCGAATTGGAACACCCGCCGTTACAACACGCGGAATGAGAGAACCAGAGGCCGAGCAGATTGCCGCATTTATAAATAAGGTCGTCGAAAATATTGATAACGAAACGGTCATCGAAGAGATAGGAAAAGAAGTGCTCCTCCTGTGCTCGCAGTTCACAGTCCCGGAACATTTTATTATAAACAATAAAACCCACAGATAAAATAACAGTTTCGTAGGATGGGCTTTAGCCCATGCTGCTTTATATAAAGGAGTAACTATAGTGGCACAGGATGAGCAGGTACTTGTCGTCGAGCGAAAGGTCCTTGAGCAGGCAGGTCTTTTCCATGGCCTTACAACCGATGTGGATCGCTATCTTTCCGTCCTCTTCGACCCGTCCGTCTTGAGATTCATGGCACGCCCGCAGGCCGAAAAAGACCCTTCTTATAAACAGCTTATCCCTTACGTCATAATAAGCTGTAACGGTCAATACCTCACCTACGTCCGTGGAAAACGTGCCGGCGAAACTCGGCTCGTTGGCAACAGGTCCATCGGCATAGGCGGTCATATCAATCCGATAGACGACGAAATACCACCGCTCTCCGATAACGAAATACCCCTCTTCGATACCGACTACCGCGAGCTTTATAATAACGCCGTCGAACGCGAGGTGGCCGAGGAAGTCTCCATTGAAGCCGGCCACAAAGACAGCATCGTTGCCCTGCTGAATGACGATACTACCGAAGTCGGAAGCGTCCATCTCGGCGTCGTCCACCACTGGATTCTGGACTCCTCCGCCGTAACTAAGCACGAACAAATGATAACAAAGATGGAGTTCATGACCCCCGCCGAACTGCACGGCGTCCGCGATTCCATGGAGACGTGGTCACAGTTCTGCCTCGACTACCTCACAACCATCAACCAGCCCACCCCATGAGTTTATCCGGCTTCAGACAGAACGGACTGTCTGGCGGAGTCATTTTTCTAATTCTCCCTTTTCTTCCTCTTGACCCCAACTCCTTTAATAACCAGTGTCGTCACACTCTCCGCTGGGAAGCTATACCTGTTATTCTTCACACCACGGCTCACAACTTTCAAGTCATTCGCTTTGGATGTTTCATACGCATCAAATATATTCGCTCCCCTTGCATTCGCAAAATGTAATTCTACTTCCTCGCTCTTGCTCCCCGGATTCATCACTACCACCACTAACCTGTCCCCATCCGAACCCTTGCACGCCGCCACCTGCAAAACCGCCGAATCATGCTCAACTTCGAACCGCCTAAACCCAGGCCGGATAAAGCGGCTGAAATTCCCCATCGCCCACAGCCGTTTGATAGGGACAATCTCTCGCTCCGATTCGTTCACATAAATCAGACCGTCCCGGAAATTATACCGCGACACTGCTATCCAGTACTGCCACGACGAAACACCACCCCACACCAGTTCGTCCATTATCTCCCGCGTCATGCGAAGCGCCGAATCCATCCCATAATCCCGCCCCCCTTTCATCTCACACCATTCCGTCATCTGCAGCTTTTTCCCAGGATACTTCGCAAAAAAATACTTCGCAAACGCCTTCTTCCGCTCAAAATTCGCCCAATACGAATGCACCGAATAACTATCCAACCGTTTCCGCACATATCCATTGCCCAGCAGTCTCTCCAGATAGACCGGCAATCTCCTTGCGCTTACTTTCATCCCATCCCCCGACAATTTGCGCCCACCACGCCCCGCTCGCCCCGAATCCGTCAATCTCCTGTCGCACCTCACTGGGTTTCAGCCTCAGAACTATCTTTTCCGCCCCGCATGAAACCTGCAGCAATCCCAACCAGATCATTCCCGCTATAACCATCATCCGTCGCATACTCATACTATTCACATCCCTTCTTCTGCCTTTCGTCAATGTCACTCTGTGCTGCTCAATCCACCTTATCGATAAATATAGATTCACCTTAAATGTAAATGCTAATATAAAATGTGTCAAAAAAGAAATTAGAAATTACAAATACCTGAAATACTGTTTTGTTGTGAGCCAGCAAACAGCAGAAATATAAGTTTAAATGAGAGCTTTTTTGTTGGTTTTTGGGCTAATAATTGGGATAGAAAAACTTTTTTACAAAAAATATTATTTTTTGCTTGCATATTCGACAAGTGTCGTATAGTTTCTACGTAGATAGAATAAAGGAGACAATTATATGGCACGATCGAAACCAAACAAAAAGTCCGAACAGATTAAATTCAATGCTGAGCTAACCGAAGCTGAATGGATTATTATGAAAGTAATCTGGGAAAACGAGCCATGTGCAGCCGGTACTGTTCAGGAGGCCTTAGCCAAGAGTAAAGACTGGGCATACAGCACAGTAAAGACCACTATGGATCGGATGGCAAATAAAAGATTCCTCAAAATCCAGAAATTTCGCAACTTGCAGCTTTTCAGTTCTGCTATAAGCGAAGTTGATGCAAAACGGGGCGAATTTCGCAAAATGCTTAAGCGGGCCTTTGACGGGGCATTGACTCCTATGATGCAGTTTCTGATTGAACATGAAGGCCTTTCAAAAGCCGAATCGGCACAGTTGCGCAAACTCGTAAACAAGGCTAAAAACAGAAAGGATTGAGTAAGAACAAAATAAACCAAATTGGGAGATAAAAAAATGAACCAGGCAATTAATTCGTGGATAACAGGTTTGAACAGTCTCGGCCAGGGATTTTGGAATTATGCGGCCGACATATTTATCCAGGCCAGTGTGCTGATTGTTTTGTTGCTAATCATTGATTTTTTGTTGCGAAAGCGAGTACGAGCGGTATTCCGTTATTGTCTGTGGATGCTGGTATTTTTAAAACTTGTTCTGCCTGCCTCTTTCACGTTACCAACTGGAATTGGATACTGGTTTGGGGACTACTTCACAAGGGAGGCTTCTATTGCGAAGTGGGTTCCGCAAATAGAAGAGACAGCACCAATCGCTATCTATATACCACAAGATTATATTCCTTTAGAGATGCCCATGATGAACGAAACGGCGGCTGCAGGAATTGAACTTGAGGATATTTCCTGGCAGGGATTTGTATTTTCAGGCTGGCTTGTTGGGATGCTGGTTCTTTTAGCATTACTTGTTAAGCGGGTTTATTTTGTCAGAGGGCTGATA
>VRUK01000119.1 GCA_019456195.1 Planctomycetota bacterium
TTCGATTATAGGGTTTATAAGATAAATTTCCAGCAAAATTTTACTTCAGGCAAAAAGCTCTTAAGCCGACAAAAAACCGCTAACCTAAGTGTATTTTGTGGGCGATAACCACGCTGTATGAACACTTGGCTATATCAGGGATAGATAGGATAAGGTGCGATTATGCATTTTGATAATATGGAATACGGCCCCTATGGCAAAGCCGAGCAAAAGGCTCGGATGGCTTTTGAGCTTTACGAAGACGGCAGAATGAATCAGGCCCTGGATGAGCTTGAGACGGCGATTGAGATAAATCCTTCCAACAGTTCCTGGCATTTCAACAAGGCGCTGACGCTGGATTCTATGAATCGGTTCGAGGGCGCGATAGACGAATATGAAATCGCCCTGCAGTTGAATCCCGACGATTTGGAGATACTAAATTCACTGGCAGTCGATTATACCCGTACTTGCAGATATGATCAGGCCATTGAAACTTTTGAGCATATCCAGGAAATTGATCCCGGGTTCGAGCCGGGCTATTGCAACCGGATAATAACATATACGGAAATGGGCCTGCATGATTTAGCCGAGCAAATGTTTTACCTGGCACAGCAGATAAAACCGCATTGTGCGTTGTGCTATTATAATATCGGCAACAGTCTTTTTGTTCGCGGACATTATAAAAAAGCTATTCACTGCTGGCTGCAAACTTCTGAGTTTGAGCCGGCTCATCCCCAAATAAACTACCGAATCGCTCAGGCTTACTGGTCGGACGGTGATATTGAAAGCTGCCGAGAGCATTTCCTGGCGGAGCTTCGTTTAAACCCGGGCGATGTCGATGTTATTTTCGATTTCGGATTGTTCCTGCTCGAGACCGGGGATATCGAAGCGGCAAAGGAAAAGTATAACAGAATCCTTGAGCTTGATCCGGATTTTGCGGCCGCTTTGTTTTATCTCGGAGAGATTGCTTTTAGCTGCCGTGATTTTAGACGGGCGGTGACACTATTCAGTCAGGCACTTCAAAAAGACAATACTCTTGCTGGGCCGTGCTACAGGCTGGCACAGTATGCTTTGATGAAGGAGCAGGACTTAAAGACAAGAGCTTATCTGGTTTCGGAGTTGGAAACCTGTCCGGAGGATGCGGATACTTTGGTTTCTATGGGGTCGATGTTTTTGAGTATTGGCGAGGTTGATTATGCGATGCATTCTCTGCTGCGGGCCATTGATATCGATTGTGCAAACGCGGATGCCTACTATTACCTTGGCAATGCACGGGCGATGAAAAGTGAGTTTAGTGATGCTGCGGAATATTTTGTCCATGCCCTCGATATAAGAGGTAATCATGTTCCCACTTTAAAAGATTCGGCGATTGTTTATCTGGCAATGGGCAAATTAGAGGAAGCTGTGAGAAACATTCATAAGGCACGTTTATTAGCGCCTGACGACCCCGAGCTAAAAGAGCTTGGCCGGCAAGTATTTGCCGCGAGGGTAAAACAGCGGGTAGTGGATGTTTTTTATCGATTCAATTTTCGGCCCGTCTCGAAAAAAGTCCTTCATTAGTTTTTTTCGTGCTCATCATTCTAATCTTCATTCCCCAAAGCCGCTGAATCTTAGTCAGCTCTGTTTTTATCAGGGATTTGGTCAAGCCCGGCATAATTAAGAGGTTAAGATAAGCCTTGTGGTTTTGGCGGATGTTTGTGCTTTAGTAGTTTTTCGGGAAAGGATTTGCAAAATTTCCACAGATAAGTTAGCCTACTGCATTCGGCCGAGTGGCGGAATGGCAGACGCTGGGGACTTAAAATCCCCTGCCCGTAATGGGCGTGTGGGTTCGAATCCCACCTCGGCTATTATCGTATCTCGCCAGGCGTGGTGCGTATCTCGAAGAAGATATAAAATTCAAGGGTAAAATAGTCTGTTAATATACAGTCAACTGATTATGTATTGGAGTTAAATGAAATTGAATAAGAACTATAAACTTGCAAATGTGAGTAAACCCAATCTTTTTCGCGATACATTTCTGTACACCGATTTTCCCAAAGCAATCTTCGATAAGCAGAAAATTGCCTGTGAGATACCGGAAAATATATGGATAACGGATACGACGTTCCGTGACGGTCAGCAGGCCCGGCCGCCGTATATGCCGGAGCAAATACTCAGGATTTACGATTTGCTCCATGAAATAGACGGCGGGACAGGGCTGATTCGCCAGTGTGAGTTCTTCCTGTATTCGAAGCGCGACCAAGAGGCCATAAAGCTGTGCAGAGAGCGCCGATACAAGTTCCCTGAGATAACAGGATGGATAAGAGCTGTGGCCGATGATTTTAAACTGGTCTCGAAAATGGGGCTGGGCGAAACCGGTATTCTCACCTCGGCGAGCGATTATCATATATTCCTGAAGCTGCGAAAGACGCGGGCCCAGGCGATGAATGCATATTTGGATATTGTCAAAACGGCGTTAGACAGCGACGTTATACCTCGCTGCCACTTTGAGGATATAACGCGGGCTGATTATAAGGGTTTTGTTCTGCCTTTTGCCGCGGAGTTGATGAAACTTTCCAAAGAATATGACAAGCCGGTCAAGATTCGGCTTTGTGATACGCTCGGATTCGGCCTGCCGTGGGCACAGGCTGCTCTACCGCGGGGCGTTCCGAAACTTGTCCGTGGCCTTCGTCAGGTGGGAGTCCCGTCCGAATGGCTCGAATGGCACGGCCATAACGATTTCCACAAGGTCCAGGTAAACGCCGCCGCCGCGTGGCTTTACGGGTGCTGTGCCGCAAACACCGCGATATTCGGCTGTGGTGAGCGAACGGGCAATCCCCCGCTTGAAGCGATGGTTGTCGAACACGCCCAGTTGAAGGGGATGACCAAGGGCATAAACTATGCGGCCATAACCGAGTTGGCTGAGTACGCCGGAAAGGAACTGGGTTTTGAGATTCCGCGGAACTATCCGTTGGTCGGAATGGATTTCAACGTTACGCGGGCGGGTATTCATGCGGACGGCTTGTTAAAAAACGAGGAAATATACAACTGCTTCGATACCAAAAAATTGCTTAATCGTCCTGTAAGTGTGGCGATAACCGACAAGACCGGCGCAGCCGGCATCAAACACTGGGTCGAGGCCAGGTACGATATTCAAATACCCAAGCATGATCCGCGGATAACCCAAATCAAAGACAGAATTGATTCCGAATACGCCGCCGACAGGGTCTCGATGATTTCTGATGAGGAAATGTTTGGCTGGACGAGGGAAGCTTTTAATGGTAATCTGCCGTCGTTAAGGTCGTAGGGGCAACCCCATGTGGTTGCCCTAATCTCTGTGTCCCGAAAGGGCAGACACATGGGTCTGTCTCCTACTGATTATGCCGGATAAAAAAATCAAAGCGCTATTGTTCGACCTCGGAGACACCCTGCTGGACTTTGGCAAGCTCAATCCGGGCGAGATTTTTCGTCAGGGCGCCAGACTGTCCTATGATTTTCTAAAAAGCTGCGGCCAGCCGGTCGGAAGTTTCAAATATTACTGCTTGTGGAACATGGCGGCACTTCAATTTCGACGTTTGATTTCCAATATAACCGGAAATGATTTTAATTCCCTGACTCTTTTAAGATGGGCTGGAATGAAAAAAGGTATTCGGCTTGACGGGCAGCAATGGCGACATTTTGCGTGGCTTTGGTATGAACCTTTGAGAAAAATCTCCACGGTTGCCCCGGACATTCGAGAGACTTTGACCAAACTTAAGAATTCCGGACTTAAGCTCGGTATAGTTTCCAATACTTTTGTCAGCGGCTGTTCACTGGAAAAACATATGGAGCAGGTGGGCATATTGGATTTCTTTGACCCGAGAATGTATTCGTACGAGTTTGATTTTCGCAAGCCGGACGCCAGGATTTTCAGGATTGCCGCCGAGCGGATTGGCGAGGCGACCGAGAACATAATGTTCGTAGGAGACCGGATTGATAAGGACATTGCCCCTGCGCTAAAAGCCGGTATGCGGGCCGCGCTGAAAACCGCTCATACCAATGCCGGAAAGAAAATCCCTGACGGCGCCTGGAAAATAAACCATATTTCAGAGCTCCCCGACCTCATAGAAAAAATCAATAGTGGCTAAACTAAATTATGGCTACGCTCGAATTTATAGATCTATTTATTCTGGTTTGTTATATGGTCATCGTGGTGGCGATTGGCCTTTCCTTCGCCAGAAAGGAACGAACCAGCGAGAATTATTTCCTTGCGGGCCGCAGTTTGACATGGCCGGTTATAGGGGCCTCACTGTTTGCCAGTAACATCGGAACCGAACATCTCGTCGGCCTGGCGGGAGATGCCCACCGTGTCGGACTCGTCGCAGGCGGCTTCGAATTGATGGCTTGTCTTTGTCTTATAATTCTGGCAGTGGTTTTCGTACCGCAGTATTTACGAAATCGCATCTATACGATTCCGGAATTTCTGGAAAAACGCTTTAGCCTGACCGCCAGGATATACCTCTCCGGCTATTTCACCGTTATGATTGTCCTGACAAAGGTCTCGATAGCCTTGTACGCCGGCGCAATTGTAATGGAGCAATTCTTCGGCTGGGACCGCACCGCTGTTATGTGGGGCATTGGAATCTTCACAGCTTTTTACACTGCCATGGGCGGCTTGTCGGCGGTTGTTTACACAGATGTCCTGCAAACAGTAATTCTCGTATTTGGAGCATCTCTGTTGACTGTAATCGGTCTCTCGCGGGTAGGAGGATGGTCACAGCTTACAGCCTCTGCCCCTGAAGGCTTTTTGTCTATGGTAAAGCCGGTCGATCATCCCGACTATCCCATAACAGGATTTCTGTTCGGAAACCTCTTCGTCGGAATTTTCTACTGGTGTATGGACCAGGCAATCGTTCAGCGCGCCCTCGGCGCACGCAATATCGACCATGGCCGCAAGGGTGCGATTTTCGGAGGCTTTTTGAAAATCCTGCCCGTCTTTATTTTCGTCCTTCCAGGCGTTATTGCAGTCGTTTTGTTCCCGGATATCGAACATGATAAAGCCTTCCCAACCTTAGTCTCGGAACTGCTCCCTACCGGAATCAAGGGACTCGTACTCGCCGGCTTGCTCGCTGCCTTGATGTCGTCACTCGACAGCACATTAAACGCATCAGCTACACTTGTAACCCGTGACTTCTTCGTGCGTTTCACTAAAACCGAACCCTCGCAGTCAGCCCAGATTTGGATCGGCCGAATTACAATCGCCGTAGTCGTCATCGCCGGTATTCTCTGGGCCCCGGTTATAGGAAAGGCCGATACGATTTGGAAATACCTCCAGATAGTCTCAGCCTATATGGCAGTGCCTATAGCAGCTGCTGTTCTAACAGGTATATTATGGCGGCGGGGAAATAACGCCGGTGCCCTAAGCGCCATGGTCTTTGGCATTGCAGTAGGGATTCTTATGATGGCCGATTCTATGTGGGAAGGAGGTCTGATACCAATTTTACAGACTCCGATTATGGTTTCGTTTATGCATCGTTCTCTCGTTGCATTTTTGCTCAGCGTAGCAGTAATGGTCGTCGTCAGCTTACTAACCGCCGCCCCGCCTAAGAGCCGCACAGAAGGAGTCTGTTTCGAGTGGTCCGGTTTCGCACCCATCGAGAAAGTGCCGCTCTTCCGCGACTACCGGCTCTGGATTGTTTTGTTGCTAATATGCGTCATATCCTGCTGGATCATCTTCCGCTAAAACTCTGTCCCAGCCGAGAAATAGTCGAACGGACTCAGAAAAGGCAAACATCCGGCTCGGACCCTTTTTCGTCGCAGGTAAACATAGCGGCCTTGTTAAGAGATTCGGGATTTCTGCTTCGTTTTCGCATCACGTCGTGGGAGCGGTTTGCCACACAGGTTGCAAGAAAACTTCGCAGGTTGCCTTCGAGCCTGATCTTATGTGCGGATTCGGCGAAGGCGACGAACGAATCGTGCAGTACGTCCTCGGCAGCGCCAATATCATTTAAAAGAGCCGTCGCGACCGTCAGGAGATAGACCTCGTACTTTTCGTATATTCGGCGTAAGGCATCAGCATCGCCGCGTTTGAATCTATACAGTAGAAGTCTATCCTCTATCATTTTGCCGTTTACAAGCTCCGGAACTTTCGGTTCTCAGTATTATCACGTTTTGTATGCAGACCATAGTCTAAAAAACTTTTATTTTTTCCATTTATTTTTTCCTCGGGCGCATAAAAAAGGCCGAGCCAAACAAGCCCGGCCAATGAGGACGCCCCACTCGTTTTCTTAATCACCTTCTTTTGGTAAGTTATTTGGATCAAAAATTCCTTCAGGAAATTCCGGATTAGTATCAATGTATAGTCTTATATGAGTTGTTTTTTCCCGCATCTCCCACCCGCGCATATTTGGATTTGTCCATGATTGTTTGTTTTTGGTTTTAATCCGGCTCGGATACCAGTGGCCTGTTTCTGTCGCACTCAATTGCTCTGCTTCTGTTACCAAATAAGGCTCTAAAGGAATATCTATAGGTTCAATAGTCGACAAATTAGGTGTATGATTTCCATACGGTGGTGGTACAGGTTGACTGAAACGTTCTATACGAATGCAAATGTAATCATGCTCAGGATCAAGGTAATAAAGTGTTTTTTCGGCAGCTTGAGCTAATTTTGAGTTACTGGTAAAACGCGGCTCTCTCATAGTTTCTATGCATAAAAGGTTATTTTTCACAGCATAATCGTTTTCAATAAACGCTCCTGTTCGAATTGTTGGCCAACCTCGATTAATTAGTCCGGTAATAAGAAAGCCAGTTCCGAAGTGTGATAAAGATAATTCTTCTCTTGTCCAGGGATTGAAGTAACTGCGATATGCACCATGAACAACTGCACCATCATTTATCTGTATTCTATAGTTTCCGGATTCATTGAGTATTGTTCGATTAGCCCAATCCAGAATTGTTTTGAAATCCTCTGTCCATGGAGTTGTATCATTTCTTATATAACTTGACTGTTCAATTCTTTTGTTAATCCCATTTGAATATTCTATAGAAATGTCGGAATGATTATTGTTGTCATTTGCCACTTCCACGACAATACGTTGTTGCCGAAGGCTTTCCCTGGCTTGACGATATGGTCTAATCATCTCAAGAAATTCAGGAGTTAATTTTTGTCCGATTACCGTTACTTCAGCATCGGGTGGTGCTCCGGCCTGATAAATGTCGGTTGGGCCTGTTTGCGGATAGTTAAATATTATGTTTACTGTTGTTGTATGGCCTTGCTTTTCAGAAATAACCGTCGAGCGTATTGGCAAACGTGTCCGAACGTCGGCTATAGTAGATGTTTTAAAATGCATATTATTATCATCATCAATATTGTCTATATTAATAATCTTAGCCGGCTGACCGTTATAAACACTGTCAATATATTCAACTGTGGCTCCTCTTTTTTTCATTTCTGCAATACCCACAAGAACCATTTCAATAATATTGATATATGAATAATTCCTGCTGGTGGATATGTATCGTGTCGTGAGCAAATTAGTTTCAACGTCATATTTTTGTGTTGTTATTTCGTTTTTTGAATATTCCGTGAAATTGATTTTGCCGTTATTGTACACTGTGATATTTCTTTTTGGATTAACTGAAGTCCAGCTTTCTTTAATCTTCGGCTCGGTGACCTCAAATTCTGTGTTGGATTCGACATATTCCCACATCATGTGCATCCATTCGGTCTTTGCCACAGCGGCCATGACCTCGCTCATACCGAAGGCGGTGGTTCCGGTCTTATCCAAAAGGATCGTTGACAGAAAAATACAGACAATTATCACCGCAGCAGCAGCGAGTTTTGTTATTGGGCTTTTCATAATTGTTCTTCTTAATACCCGAAAAAAGTGCGAAGGCTGCTGCTCGGTTGTTTGTGATTCGTAAATTTGGATTTCTTCTGGGTGGTTTTCTTTCCATTTATCAAAATCGAACTGAGGTTTCTCTCGGCTGATAGTTTGTGAGATAAGTTCGTCTAATTTGTTATTATTCTTTGGAGCTTTCATAATTGGTTCTCCGGAAAACCATTATGTTTTAAGTATTTCGCCATTTTTCGCTTTGCCCTTGTGAGTCGGCCGTTGATAGTCGGCCTGGAAATCCCCAACACAGTGCTAATCTCATCGTAAGATAGGCCATTGTAGTACCGTAAAACTATCAATTCTTTGTCCGAGACAGGCAACTGCCCAATTGCCCGGCGAATCAGTCTATGGTTTTCATCATGGTTGTTGTTCCGGGTTGCTTGTGAAAGATCATCGGTGCTGATTCGTCTGGCTTTGGTAGCAACCATATCCTTGGCAACATTTCTGCATATAGCGGCAAGCCACGGTACAAATTTTGTTTTGTTCCTCAAATTCTTCAGCCTTATCAGCGCTCGGGCGAAGCTTTCCTGAGCGGCATCCTCGGCAAGCTGATGGTCGCCCAGAACCGAGTACCCGACCGCCACCGTAGCGGCATAATACCGCTGGCACAATTTACCAAAGCTCTCGATGTCACCGTCAAAAGCAGCTTCAACTAATTTTGTTTCTGATTCGTCCGGCACGTTCTAAAAGGTTAACCTCCAAATCTTATATTGCTGATTCAGCATTCATTATAGTGTCTGATTTTACACCCAAAATAAGCGCTAAAAAAATTTATTTTATTCTTATTTTAGATATCTTCCGATTGGCTTGAGGACTTGCATTCTTGAACGGTCTGGGGAATTCCGGGGACACCATACTTAATTCCAGCCGATGCCTGCATTCCAAAACTCACGACAACTGGTATTTTATCCAAACCCATAACTATTCCACCATTTCACCATTCCCTAAATTATCCCAAAACTTATCGCTAATAACTAACGAATATTCCCCTTCGTCTCTCGTCCTTCCTCCCTCACCCCTCATCCCTCGTAACCAGGCCTCTCAAAAACAAAAATTACCACCAAAAATCAACAAAATCGAGCAATTTTCAACAAAAAACGATAAAAAATCGAAGATCCGGCCTTTCGTGGACGGACCAACCCAAAATCACCGATTTCCACTCAAAATCCCCAATTCTCTAATCTCTAATCTAACTCAAAATTCAAAACTAACGAAAATCCCTTGAATTTTCGTTAAATAACGCTCACTCTCAAAAACAAAAATAAAATATTTCAAAAATTTTTATCTCCTTTAATAAAAACAACTTACGAGCAAAGAGCCAAGAAAAATAGCCAAATTTTCGACTCAAAAGTGCACACTCGTCTAATTATAGAGGCAGTCTTTTTTTTACCCTCGAGTGCTGCTAACTTGACCTACAACAGGGGGCCTAAGCCCACAATATGAAATCTGAAATCTTAAACATGAGCATCAATTATCCAACTTTAGCTCACTTTAGGCACTTTAGTCACTTTAGGCACTCTTTCAATTATAACATATTCCCAACACACCCTTTTTATGCAAAACAAACCCAATTCTGGAAATGACAAAATGAACATAACCTTAGACATGACAATAGATTACAAGGATTTGTACCGCTCACCGGGGCCAAAAAACAAACCCAATTCAAACCCAATAAAGCCAAAAACAAACCCAATCAAAGCCAATCAAACCCAATCAAACCCAATTTTTGTACCATTGGCTCCATTTATTGTTTATAATTGCCGCTAAGTATTGAGAAATTGATAAGGAATTTTGCTTATGGGAATGACTGAAATAGCTTTTCAGAAGTGTATTAACCTCGATTGCGGCGCCGAGTTCGACTGCGGCCAGGCAATGTTTAAATGCCCCCAGTGCGGAGAACTGCTGGATATACGTTATAACTGGGACAAAATCAAGGTTCCCGGTAAATTAAGTGAATTCGCGAAACGCTGGGCAAGCAGGGACAACCGGCTGGATTTGTCCGGCGTATGGCGCTTCCGTGAGCTGATAAGCTTCTGTGAAGATAAATATAAAGTTAGCATCAGCGAAGGCCAAACCATCCTGCAGCAAAATGACGCCGTGGCAGAATATGTCGATATGGGAGCCGGGCGTTTGCACCTGCAATACGAAGGGCTGAATCCTTCGGGCTCGTTCAAAGATAACGGGATGACAGCGGCCTTCAGTCATGCAAAAATGGTCGGAGCAACTTCAAGCGCGTGCGCATCGACAGGCAATACCTCTGCATCGGTGGCTTTATATGCACATAGCTGTGGCGTTAAATGCACGGTGTTTATCGGCTCGGGCCGAATCGCCTTCGGAAAACTAAGCCAGGCGATGGATTATGGTGCGCAAACAATTCAAATACTCGGCGACTTCGATGATTGCATGCGCCAGGTTCAGGATGTCTGCACAAAGCTGGGATTATACCTGCTCAATTCACTCAACCCGTTCCGGCTCGAAGGGCAAAAGACCATAATGTATCGCATCATCGAAGGCCTGGGATGGGAGGTGCCGGACTGGATTGTAGTGCCCGGCGGTAATCTCGGTAATTCCAGCGCTTTCGGCAAGGCCTTTTCGGAATTGAAACAGCTCGGTTTGATTCAGCGGATACCGCGAATAGCGATTATCAACGCTACCGGCGCCGATACTTTGACCGATCTTGTAAACAATAAAAAACTCGTCTGGAACGATGGTAAAGTTGACCAGAAAATTATCGATGATTATTACGCCGATCTTACGGCCCGTAACTTTTCGCCGCATACCTGTGCTTCGGCGATAGAGATATCCCGGCCGGTCAATTTGAAAAAATGTCTTCGCGCAATCGATATATGTAATGGCATCGTGCGAGCAGTCCCGGATGAAGAAATCGTCGATGCGAAAGCGATTATAGGTAAACATGGCCTGGGTTGTGAGCCGGCTTCGGCGGCGACAATAGCCGGCCTGAAACACCTCAGGGCTGAGAATATCATCGGCCCGGATGAACGGGTCGCTTGTGTGCTGACCGGCCATCCGTTAAAAGATCCCAACGTTACAGTCAACTACCACAAAGAAAAACAGGGCCAGTTCAGCAATATGCCCATAGAGGCGCCGAACGAGCTTGATGCGATTATTAAGCTTATAAAAAATTAGCTGGTCGAAAAAGCTCAGGACTCTATATCGCCGTGTAGCGCAGGCCCATAATTATAAAGCCGATAGTAAGTGCAAGTGATCCTATTGTGTGTAAAAGGATGGTTAATTGGTTGGCGCGGAACAGGCCCGGCTTGACGAGGTCTTTTTTGTTGGCGGCTTTTACAGCGAGCACAGCGACCGGCAGCGTCAAAAGATACAACAAGCCCGCAAAAAACATTGAGCGGTGAATCAACATGGCCGCTGCGAAAATGAAACCTGATATCAATACAATTCTGTAAATCCAAACCGACGCCGGCACACCGAAACGAACAATAAGTGTTGTTTTGTTTACAGCAGAGTCGGCGGCAAGGTCGGGGAATTCATTTATAAAAATTATCAAAAAAATCAGTACCGCAACAATCCCGGCTGGTAAAAGCGGGACAATATCAATTTTATCCGTTTGCAAATAGTACGAACCGAAAACCGGAAGCAAACCAAACAACAGGGCTATTACGAGCTCACCAACACAGCGATATCCGAGCTTGACTGGCGGGGCGGTATAGAAAAAACCGCCGAGCAAACCGATAATACCAAGTATTAAAATAAAGAGGCTTTTTGTCAGCAGGACAATTATCAGGCCGATTGCCGAACCTGCGGCCAAAGCAACCAAAGCAGCGAGCAATTCTGTTCTGGGCGAAATGATTCCTTCCTGGATAGAGCGGCTTCCACCTGAAAACGGAGTTACATTATTATTTTTCCAGTCGTTACCGGAGATATGGTCGAAATAATCATTGGCCATATTGGACCCTGCGTGAAGCAGCATTATAGCCAGCAATGCAAGGATAAATAATCCGAAGTTAAAAGAGCCGGTAATTGCGTAGGCAAGAGTAGAACCAACCAGGACCGGGGCAGCACTTGCGGCGAGAAAATTTGGCCTGGAGGTTTGAAAAAGAGATTTCAAATTTGATTTTTTAGAACCATTTTCCACTGTTTTTACTTTCTGATAATTATGTTTGGAATTGCAGATTATAGCTTTGATAGACGAAAAGTCAATGTTTGAAACAGAGTACAGAAGACAGATTGGGTTTGAATTGGCACCCTTGAGGGTGGTAAAATCCGCGAGTTGTATTTCTAATATCATTGTAAGGCTACTTATCCACGCAAAAGCGTTCATTTTTGCCCTTTCGACAAATTGGGTTTGAATTGGGTTTGTTTTGGCTTTAATTGGGTTTGAATTGGCTTTGTTTTTGGCTTTATTGGCTTTGAATTGGGTTTGTTTTGTCTGAATAACCAATTGTCCATTTTTGCATATCTCATTGTTACAAAAGTGTTTATGTTCATCTTATCATCTCCAAAATTGGCTTTGTTTTGCATAATAAGGGTGTGTCGGAAATATGTTATAATTGAAAGAGTGCCTAAAATGACTAAAGTGCCTAAAGTGAGCTGAAGTTGGGTAATTGATGCTCATAAGCTCTAAATCTTAATATCGACCTGCTGCGACGAGCGCAGCACAGCGAGAATCCGAAACAAATTCAAATATCGAAATATAAAGGTTCAAAATAAACATCGATTCTGGATGTTTGATTCACGAATCTGGGTCTTCTAACCCTGTGGTCTTGGCCTTCTGGCCCCCCTGTTATAGGCCAAGGGAGCAGCACTTCCCCTGTTATAAGTCAAGTAAGCAGCACCTCCCCTGTTATGAGTCGAGTTAGCAGCTCTCGGGGATAAACTCAGGATAAACTCTGGTAAACTCTTTTAATTGATTATATATGCTAATTTACTTGCCACTTCTGTGGTTTGTAAAAAAGGCAAACTGAAAATGTCTATTTTTCGTCTCTTAAGAGCGTTTTATGTTAGCTAATTAGGTAATATATGCACATTATAACATTTTAACGAACAATTATCAAGCGAAATAAATAAAAAACTCCGTGACTTGACACAGTCAAGTTGAAAGTGAACTAAAGTGGAAAGAAAAAGGGGCAGAGGAGCCCCCCGGCCCCCGACAGGAAAGCAAGTAAGCTAACATCGAGGGTAAACTCCAAAGCAAGGAAGCACACACCGAGGGTAAACTCCGGGGCACAGAGTGATAGAGAGGATTGGAGAATTAGAGATTAGAGAATTGGGGATTTGGGGTTGACTTTTGACTGATTTTGCCGTATTTTTTACATCAGAACGAGATTCCAGCGAGATATGCTTTTGCACCTGAGACCTTATATTTACAGTTATTTAATCCGGAGATATTCATATAGAGATGTTCGAGAAAATCACGATTCGATGTTTTTTTATTGGGATGGCGTTCGTACTTATCTGGTTTTTGCTGTGTGTCGGGACCGGAAACTGGATGTATGAGACTCATGCTGATTGGTTCAAATTAAACCAATATCAGGTGAGGCTTATTCATTACTGCGGCCTGATGTTTATGAAGATTTGTTGCTTTATTTTCTTTTTGATTCCCTATATCGCGTGTAAATGGGCAGGGAAGAAGTAGATGGAAGACTAAAGATGTACGAGCGACGAAAGAACTTTTTAATCAATATTTGTTCATTTAGAAACGCCTTTATTAATATAAAAGGTAGAAAGTGTGCGCTAATTAGCCAGCCGACTTTTGGGGGTGAGTAATTTGATAAGATATTATGGTTCCGGTTTTAATGGGTGACTGGCCCTTAGATAAGATAAAATACAAAGAGAGAAAAAAGATGGCTGATAAGTTTCAAGTGGGTATTTATAAGGTTAGCAGTGATAAAAGCCTTGAGGATGTGTGTGAAGTTATCCAAAATGGAGGTTTTGAATCACAGAATTTGATTAGTAACTCACGAAATGGATATAGTTTGCGTTTATATTATCAGGACAAAGACTCAAATCCGAGATGGAAGGATTTTTTGGAAGATGTAGCAAGTTCGGGTCAGAATATCATTCAAAGAAATCGTGGTAAAAGTGAAGGATTTATTTTGCTTATCAAAAAAGAGGAATCATTATATGCTGTAATGGGAGGTCACGGATATTTTGCGATCCAAAATTCGATAGACAATGAATTTGGAATAGATGTTTTTTCAAGGCTCATAAAAAAAGAGGATAAGGTTTTAAAGGCAACAAGAGAAAAAAGCGTAGTTGGAGGTATTTTAGGAACATCAAAACATTTTCGAAATAATTTCAATTTATTTGAAACAGATGATTTTGGTAAAATATATCAAGAATTAAAAGCTAGCTTGAACAAATCTATATTAACAGACAAGTTTGGTTTCACTGATGATGATATAAAGAAAGATTCGTTTTGTGTTGCGAAATCGTCATTTCGAATTAACAAAGCTATTTCTTTTGATCAGCTATTAACGATAATCGGCGGTTGTGAATCTGTTATTGAGACTGAGACAGCTATCCCAATTAATAATGTTGATAAAATCATAAAGAAAAGAAACACGGAATTAGTTAACAATTTGGAAAGTAATCTAATAGAGCAGCTATGGAAAAGATATAATCGAGAAAGTGACAGTTACGATTTTGACTTATGCAATAATGATTTTGAAAGATATTTAACAGCTAGTTCGTACATTATAAAGAAAAAACACTCTAAGCGTAACTATTTTGATGAACATGAATTTGAATCTCTCAATAATATTGATAAGTTGTTTGATAAGTTAAGGGAGTCAGAACTTGGGAACGATGAATTTGTAGAATGTATGAAAACGTTAAAAATTTACTCTTATGATGAAGAGAATAAAGAACTAACAAAAGGAAAATTGCTTAATCATATTTTAGGAGACGTTACTGAAAATAACAAAAAGTATTTTTTTATTAACAATTCGTGGTATTACATTAAGCAACGATTTATTGAGGATTTGAATAAAAGCTGTAAGAGCTTTATCAAAAATAGAAATAATTATTACGACGGTATAGATAAATGTTGGGGGGATACTATAGAAAATGAAGACGACTACAACAAACAGTATATAGGAGAAGATAATACTATTGTTCTACATAAGGTTATACCTCAAAATATCGAAGCATGTGATATACTTAAATGGGACGAACGAAATATATATCTCTGTCACATAAAAAAAGGTTTTGACAACATGATGAGAGATTTATGTTCGCAGATTAGCATAGCCGCAAGAAGAATCCTATTAGATATAAATTCGGATAAATCTTACATAACAGAGATTTTTCATTGTTTAAGAAGATATAAAAATAGCGAAAATGACTATTTAAGATCAATTGGGCAACAGACAGAATCTTACAATTTAGAGACATTCAAAGGCTTATTTGACAAAAATCGTGTATTTGTACTTGCTGTTATGGATACTAATACAAGTCAACGAGAAATAGGAAATGTAGAAACTTTTCGTTCCAATATTGCTAAGTTTTCATTGCAAGAGCTATACAAAGAAATAAGAGGTTTAAATCTAGAGCTTAAAATTACTCAAATTAGAAAGGGAACTCAAAGTTAATGAAGATTGGCGCCCCGGCCCCCCACGGTAAGCAGCTCTCGGGGGTAAACTACAAAAGCATACGCCGGGGGCTTTTCGATTGATTATTGATGGTAGTGACAGGAAAATGGAGGGGGCCTCTTAATCCCCTCCAATAAAAGGTGGAGTATGGCCTTTCGATTGACTATTTTCGATTTACTATTGAATATTGAGGTGTAGTATTTTTTCGTGGAGAAGTCTTATGAACAATCGAGAGTTAGGTTCGTTTGCCATTAAATTGTTAGGTGTCTATGCACTAATCCAGTCGTTACCATTGGTTCAACATCTCAGTATTCTGTTTGGCATGCGTGTCATAGGTGAAGACGATGCCCCTCGGCGTATGATCATTTATGCCTGCCAGGCCCTTCCATTTTCGCTAATCCTGTTTTTAAGTATAATCCTAATGACGTGCAGCAGGGGTATTGCCCGTATCCTTTTCCGAGAAGATATCGAAATAAACCTCGGAGAGAGCGGGTCGTGGAGAGAATTGCAGTCCATCTGTTTTTCGTGTGTGGCCGTGTTGATATTTCTTCAGGCTATGCCGCGAATTGGCCAAGCGATAATTAATCTCTGGTATCTACAGACTCAGCAAGATATGCGGCGGGGGTACCTCATTTCACAAATGTGGCATCATGGGATTTCTGCTGTAATACAATGCGTACTGGCGGTAGTTCTATTCTTTGGGTCGAGAGGATTAGCCAACGTATGGCATCGCATTCAAATCGGCCGTTATGAAAGAATCGATGAGGATTAAGATCGAGGTTCAATCGACGCTGATGGGCGTCGCGAATGACAATTATTTTAAATAGCAAATCAGGGCAACCACGTGGGATTGCCCCTACAACAAAAAATACAAAAGGCGGTTCGCGAACCGCCCCTATAATGATAACGGAAACAGCATATCTGGAGAGCATCGTGGTAAAAAAGGGCAACCACATGGGGTTGCCCCTACGTGTGGAGAATAAAAGGTGGGGCGGGCCCTTTCAATTGATTAATGATTATTTACTATTGATTATTTGGATTGAAGATTGCCGTCCGCAATTTAGTTTTGAGTTTTTAGTGTTGAGTTTTGAGTTAGATTTGAGTCCGTCAGACGACGCCGGATAAAAATTAGAGATTAACAGATGGGAAAAGGGGAAAGTTCAAAGTCAAAAGTTGAAAGTTAAAGGTCTAAACAATGTGAAAAAGTGGTTGATTCCCTCCACGGAAGGCTGGATCTTCGATTTTTTGGCGTTTCTTGTTGAAAATTGGTTGGATTTTGATGAATTGGGTTGGTTTTTTAGCGTTTTTGATGGAAAATGTTTAGTTTATCGATACCTGAAACTCGATGCTTGATGTTCGAAAATCACTATTAACTTCATTATATGTGTTCGCTCGGTGGCTGGTTGCAACCCGTAGTAAGACTAACAGAAAAATATGATAGTGTCCCCAGAATTACGAACAGGATTGTGACTGTCCCTCTG
>VRUK01000120.1 GCA_019456195.1 Planctomycetota bacterium
AGCGACGGTGAGCGGAACATCGACCGTTAAGTCCGGCGACGTGGGCCCGAAAGCCGACAACTTCCTGTTCACGTTGAACGGGAGCACAAACATATCATCGATCGATGGGATCGACTTCCAGGAAACGGTTTTTCCCTTCCTGACGAACACTTTCTTCCACTTCGAGCGAGGCGGCAACGACACGGGTACGTGGCAGGCGATTCTCGCGGACGGTTCGCTCGGAGCACCGCTTGCGTTCAGCGCAGCGGCGGTTTATGCCGATACGGGAGTTAACGTGAATGGTCAGAATGCTTTCGGTGTGGTTTTCACGACGGACATGCCAGTGAAGGGCGTGCGAATCACGGCGTCGGGACACGATACTTTTAGTATTTCAGCACTGACGGTGATACCTGTTATCGCCACCAGCCCAAATCCTGCGGACGGTGCGCTCAATGAAGGCACCTGGGTCAACCTCAGCTGGTCGCCGGGAAGGTTCGCGGTCTCCCATGATGTGTATTTAGGGGACAACTTCGACGATGTGGACAGCGGCGCCGAAGGCACATTCGCGGGCAACCAGGAAGCGACATTTTATGTAGCCGGCTTCCCGGGCTTTGCCTTTCCGGAGGGCCTCGTACCGAGCACGACATATTACTGGCGAATCGATGAGGTCAATGACACAGAACCGAACAGCCCCTGGAAGGGTGACGTGTGGAGCTTTAGTATTCCTCCCAGGACCGCCTATTTACCAGAACCGGCTGATGGTGCCGAGTCTGTCGGTGTGAATGCCAGCCTAAGCTGGACGGGAGGTTTCGGTGCGAAACTGCACACCGTGTACTTCGGTGACAACTTTGACGATGTCAACAACGCCGCAGGTGGACTTCCCCAGGGAACAGCAACCTTTAGTCCAGGTCCGCTTGAACTGGCTAAAACCTACTACTGGCGCGTCGATGAATTCGATATCCTCGCTACGTATAAAGGCGATGTCTGGATCTTTACTACTGAAGGCGCCGTTGAGGCCATAGATCCGGCTAATGGCGCTGTGGATGTAACACAAACACCGATTCTAACATGGGCACCGGGTTTAGGTGCTTCATACGAAGTCTATTTTGGTGCCGATGCAGATTCTCTGGAGTTAAAAGGTAGTGGAAACCTTGGTTCAGAGAGCTTTGAGCCCGGACAGCTTGAGTGGAACACTACTTATTACTGGCGTGTTGATGAGGCCAATAATGCCAATGCAGACAGTCCATGGGTGGGCCCCCTCTGGAGCTTTACGACGGCCAACTTCCTTATCATAGAGGATTTTGAGAGCTATAACGACCTTGATCCGGCTGAGCCAGCCAGCAACAGGATATTTAATGTTTGGCTGGATGGATTCGATAATCCTGCTATAAATGGCTCTGTCGTTGGTAATGCTGCTCCTCCTTTTGCCGAGCAGAATATCTTCCACAGCGGTTTGCAGTCGATGCCGATGTCTTACGACAACGCTGTTGGCAAATCCGAGGCTACTTTGACGTTGACCTCCAATCGTGACTGGACCGTGAATGGTGTCGCCACGCTGACGATTTGGTTCAGAGGTAACGCGGGTAATGCTGCTGAGAATTTGTATGCCGCTCTCAACGGCAACGCAGTGGTCAATCATGATAATCCTGATGCATCGCTCAGAACTGCCTGGACTCAATGGAATATCGACCTGACGCGCTTTGCCGATCAGGGTTTGAACCTCGCCAATGTAAATTCGATTACTCTTGGCCTTGGCAACAAGAATAATCCTGTGGCCAGCGGAGCGGGCATGATGTTCTTCGATGATATTCGCCTGTATGCACCCGCACCGTAAATGGCAGGTTAGAATTAATTAACTTATTAATATGGTGATTCGTATCAATTCGGGGCCTATACCTATTCGGTATAGATCCTTCTCTTCGATGATAGATGAAAGCAGTTTTGAAACCGCTTATAGTGAAACTATATGTATAGCCGGATATGTTGAAAAAACGGCTAAGCTACCTATTTCAACCCGTGGTAAGATAGGGGGTTTACAGGTCTGAATAAAAGATTTTTTATTCTTTTATAACGGCCAAATTACTTGACGTCCGGGCCAATTATTCCTACAATATAATAATATTTTACAGTTCTTAAAATGGGATTTTAGCAATGCCAAAAAGTTCGCCGAAAAAAGTGGTGTTTATTTCTTCTTTCCTACCAAGAAAATGCGGCATAGCAACCTTCACATCGGACCTTATCAAAAACACAGCATTAGCAGCCAAGGGAGAATTCGAGCCGCAGGTAGTGGCAATGCGGTCGGGGGACCAAAAGTATGCCGACCCGGTTAAGTTCGAAATCCGCCAGAATGTAAAAAGCGATTATATTTGTGCGGCGGATTATATCAATTTCAGCCATGTTGACGCGGTTTGTGTCCAGCACGAGTTCGGTCTTTTCGGCGGCGACG
The DNA here is from genome assembly GCA_019456195.1 of Planctomycetota bacterium. GTDB lineage: Bacteria > Planctomycetota > Phycisphaerae > Sedimentisphaerales > Anaerobacaceae > NIOZ-UU13. The sequence goes on from VRUK01000120.1 coordinate 2,426, forward strand.
CAGGTGCTTACTTAAGTTTGCTTTTGAACAGACTAAAAGCCCCCATCATAACGACGCTTCATACGGTCATCGATGAACCCGGGCCAGCTTACAGCAAATCATTAGTGGATGTATGTAATGTCTCTTATAAAGTAATCACCATGAACGAACGCGGCGTGAGTATGCTGCAGGACATATATAATGTACCAGCTAAGAAAATAAAATTAGTCGCACACGGCATGCCGGATTTGCCTTTTGTTGACAGCAACTACTATAAACACAAATTCAGACTGGAAGACCGAAGAACAATTTTAACCTTCGGCCTGCTTAACAGGAACAAAGGTATAGAGGTGATGCTTAAGGCGATGCCAGCCATAGTCAAAGCCGATCCTTCGGTGATGTACATAATTCTGGGTATGACGCACCCGAACGTACTAAAAGAGGAGGGCGAGTTATACAGATTCAGGCTGAGACAAATGGTCAAAGACTTAAAGCTGCAGGAACATGTAATCTTCTATAACAGATTCGTAGATGACCATGAACTTCACAACTTTTTGTGCGCAGCGGATATCTACGTAACATCATATATAAGCAAAAAACAACTGACCAGCGGTACGTTATCATTTGCAGTAGGCACAGGCAAAGCGGTAGTATCGAGTCCTTACTGGGCGGCTACGGAACTGTTGGCGAACGGGCGAGGAAAGTTAGTAGGCTTCGAAGACTCGGAACAATTATCTGAGACAATAATCGAGATACTTCAGAACGATTCGGAGTTTTATTCTCTGCGAAGACAGGCGTACGAATACGGCCGGAGCAGAACATGGCCCAAAATCGGACAGGCCTACTGGAAATTATTTAAGGCAAAATGGCTTCCGGTGCGTATAGCCGCAAAAACAACATTATCAATCGAGGTGCCGGAGCTCTCATTGGCCCACTTAGAAAAGCTGACCGATGACACCGGCTTATATCAGCATGCCAATTTTACCATACCAAACCGCGAATATGGTTACTGCACGGATGATAATGCCAGAGCAGTAATATTAATGGCCAGACATTATGCGCAGTATTCCGAGCCGCAAACCCTTAAGCTTCTCGATACATATTTTTCCTTCATCATACATTCACAAAACAGCGACGGCACAGTCAGAAACTTTATGCATTTTGACAGAAGGTGGTTTGAGGACGAACCGTTAAATGATGCTTTCGGCAGAGTGCTATGGGCGTTCGGCACGGTTATGGCACAACCACCATCACCGGCACATCTATCTATTGCCAAGAGCTGCTTTGATAAATCAGTAGAGCATATCCAGAAGCAACTGCCAAGGGGTATGGCGTATTCGATACTTGGTATGTGTGATTATCTTAAGCAGTTCCCCGGAGCCAGTGACATAAAACGCCAGTTGGAATTAACGGCAGACAGCCTGATAATTCAATACGAAGAAAATCATTACTCCGACTGGGAATGGTTCGAGGATATTTTGACATACGACAACGCCATTTTGCCTTATGCTCTATTCGTTGCCGGCCTTATTTCCGGGAACAAGAAATATCTCGAGATTGCGGAAAAAACATGTGAATTCCTGCTGGCAAATACTTTCAATAACGAATTTTTCAGCTTCATCGGCTGCAAAGGATGGTACGAACGCGGCGGGACAAAAGCCACATTTGACCAGCAACCTCTCGAAGCAACAAGTACGGTCATGATGTTGCGGGCGGCTTATGATGCAACGCAGAAGGAAAAATATTTAACCCTTCAAAGAAAAGCTTTTGACTGGTTCCTCGGGCAAAACGAATTACGCATCCCGCTGTATGACTTCAGAACAAAAGGATGTAACGATGGGCTTCTCCGTAACGGTGTTAATATCAATCAGGGTGCGGAAAGCACTCTCAGCTTTCTATTGAGCCTTTTGGCTATAGTGGAAAGTTACACAATAGTTGACAAAATTAACGGCCATAACAAAAGTATTTCCTTTAACCATAACAAATCCACAGGACAGACACCCGAAAAACCGCAACCAATAAAAAGCATATCCGTCAAAAGAAAATCCAGGAAAAACCAGGTCGAAGAAATCACCTGATATCACAGATTTGATTCATCCCGGGCATTACACAACTGACAAACTCAAACCGGTGAATTGCTTTGTTTAGTTTTTTCCATCGCCGGAAATCAATGTTTTTTCAGGCTTAATTGAAAAACGTGCTCATTTATCGGAACTTTTTCCTGATTTCGCGGCATCCCAACGTATATCATCATGTTGAGAAGTGAGTATCTCCAAAACGCAGAATACTGTAGATTTGTTTTTACAAAGTGTCATATTCATAAGACTTTTAAGCCAGAAGAACAGCCGATATTATCCTTATCCTGCTTCAAATACCCTTTTGGCCAGAGTTTGGCAATTTAATAGAAGAAATCCCTTAAGTCTCCTCTTTTTCATTCGATAAGATTTATGAAAACATATTTAGCAAAATAGGCATCGTACAGGCAGTATGAGATAGATTATAGTGGAGTAAAACCATGAGTGGAATCGCAGCATATCAGGACAACGCAGTTACAACACAAAGCAAAGGCCGTCTCATTGTTATGTTATACGACGGTGCAATCAAGTTTTTGAGACTGGCCATCATGGAGATTGAGAATAATAATTACGAAGCAAAGGGCCGTTATATAAACAAAGCCATTGATATAATTAATGAGCTAAATGCGGTACTGGATATGGACACCGGCGGTGAAATAGCGGGCAATCTACGAAAGCTCTATATTTTTATGATTAATCGCCTGGCCAAGGCCAATATAGAAAGCGACCCTCAATTGATTCGTGACGTAATCAAGCTAATGGAAGAATTAAACCAGAGCTGGAAGGCCATCACTTGATAATAGATCTCGAATTTATCGGTCTAATGAAAATATTATCCGGCAAAAAAACTCTGTAGAAAGTTTTAGTATCAATACAGAATAGTAAACTACTTCACTCTTTTGGGGCGGCATTTTTGCATTATCTGTAACACTATTTGCTTGAGATATTCACTAAACAAGCTATCAGCCAGAATCTCGTATATCGCCTATGGCATCACCAGAGATTCGTTTCGGCATAAATTTAGCCCAAAAATACAGCATTTATCAGCTCATTCCATTTGGATTTTCCGATTCTTATACTATAGTTTATAAAAGGGACGGCTTCTATGAACAGACAGTTCCGATAATTCGTTTGAAACTAACTAAATAGATGTTGCTCTAATAATGTAAGGATAGTACAAATGGAGATCAAACACCTCCCGGAAAACGTTTTTTTCGTTTGTTTACAAGAACCACAATTGAGAAATGAACTTGTAGCCATCAACGACACCCTAAGCAGTGGATGCACCTGTGATTTAATTATTGATTTCTCTAACGTCGAGATGCTGACTTCTGAAGGCATAAGCAGCTTAATTATATTAGAGAGGCTGCTGAATAGTTTCGGGCATAAGATCATTTTGTGCGCCGTTTCTTCGAATAACCTACAAGTTCTTGAGCGAACCGGTATTCAGCCATTATTCGAATTTGTTAGTGACGAGTTTTCCGCATTGCAATCCATACGAAGCTCCTCCGCATTTTTATCATAGAAGCATCTCACACAATTTCACTGAACGACCCTTATCTTCCACGTCATCACTTCTATCAGGCCATTTAGACGACTAAGCCATCTGAAGAGGCATCACTACCTGTTTGCAAGGCGGGCATAGGGCTTTCCCCTATAGAAGAAACAGGTCTAACCCTGATTTATAGAAATGAGATTAATCTTATAATAGAGGTAGATACAGTTAATACTATAAATGAAATGAACAGTGTAAGTAAGTAAATTTACCTGTCGAACTACTTCGAATGAAGTGACAGTTTGAAATATAAACAATGTAATAGATGGGTTGACAGGAAGTAACATAATCAAATTGAGAGCAATTTGCCGAGGAGGAGCAACGTGGTAATAGCACCTACAACAAAACATCATATTATTGTTTTAAGCCTCATCCTTGCCTTTGTATTTATTACATCAACAGAGGCCAGGGCGGATTTGTATGATAATTTCGGGATTGTCGAAAATAATTCAGGTATTGCAGGTTCGATTGCGTCACAGCTTACCCTCAACGTTACCGATGCCGGAAGTGACCAGGTGCTTTTCACTTTCAGCAACGCCGGCCCTTTGGCTTCTTCGATTACAGACATATATTTTGAAGACGGAGCACTGTTAGCATTGGCGACTATTTTCGATCTTGATATTGATCCGGTTCTTTATGCCGGAGTGGATTTTGGGCAGCCGGCCAGTCCTGCGAGTCTTCCCGGTGGGTCAGCACTGAGTCCTCCTTTTAGTGCAACGGCCGCGTTTTCGGTCGATTCTACATCCCCTATAAAGGCAAACGGAATTAATCCGGGTGAATCTCTTGGATTGCTGTATACCCTTCAAAGCAGCCTAACTTTTTCCGATGTCATTACGGCAATCAACACAGGCTTTACAGCCCCGGATCCATCGCTTTATGACAACAAAGGAAACTTAATACATGCAGGTACTACTCTGCGAATCGGGCTGCACGTCCAGGGAGTTGGTCAGAATGGAGATTATAGTGACTCGTTCATACTGACTCCTGTTCCGTCATCGGTGATAATTGGCATACTCGGTGTGTGTGTGGGAGTTCTTGGCTTGAAGTTGCGCAAATACGCATAAGACCAATTTGAAGACAGTAGGAAAAGCCCCGGTAATCCGGGAGGATTTTCCTGTACGTAAACCATCGCTGTTTCTCACACAACCCCCTTATATTTAACTTTAACGACAATTTAAAAATATAAGCAGGCCCTACTGACAGCGACAGCGGCTGTATTCAGTATTGTGGTGATCATCGTATTCGTAAAATATATGTAAAATTCCAATTGTCCTGTTTTAAGAGTAGTGAATCGTGAGCCTGCCTCAGATACCCTATATACTTGAATTTGGCCATTTCAACGAAGGACAGTTTTGATGGTTGCCATAAATGGGTTATTTGCCGATTTATGTCGTCTGTTATGATGTTTATAGGGACAGTAACGATTATAGCTATTAATCACAGGGGCAGCACAAATTAAGCTGCGTAAGAGGCGCTAAAACTATAGAAAATATAAGCTTATAAGTGTGTTTTTTTCTGGACACAGAGCCTGGAAATTGATATAATAGACGTTGTAATTTTCAATCAAGGAGGAGGAACTATTCAAGGGTGGGAGGTTTATACTTGAGGTTATACCAGCAACTATACAGCATTGAAGATTATTCGAGATTGAGATAACCTACAAGGATACCAAGGAGAGGGGATATCATTTCTTCCAGTCCCTGCAATAGTTTTGCTTAGCTTAGCAGCAATTGTCCGGGATTTGCCGGGGAGGCTGTTAAGAAGCAAGAGGCAGGACACTCTAACAATAGCTGTGCGAATAAAATAAAGCAAAGCTCAACCGAGTTTTCAAGTTAGTTGGAGGTTTAGGTCTCATTGAAAAGGAACCTAAAGGAAGGAAGATGATGAAAACAAAACTAATCGCAATTTGTGCTCTCGCTATATTTTTGCTGATAACCGGCAGCACGGTAAAGGCAAGTCAAATAGTAGATGTGGTTGATTCCAGCGATAATCAACTACCATTCCCACCTGGTCCGAATTTCTTTCCAGGCGGGCCAACAGAAGGTTATCTTATCTCGGGCCCTGACTGGGGCTGGACACACTCATTTAGTTTCGAAGGCCCCTTACCTCCTACTTCGATAATTTCCGCAACATTAGAGATCAGGCAGTTTGGCGTTTCGCCGTATGACCAACATCTGATAAAACTCGATGGAGTTAATGTGGGATTTTTGGATAATAGCTCGCCAGCCTACCCGTACGGTTTTCCCGTTGAGTTATGGCACACCACCACCTTTAATCTCAGTGCCGGCCATATAGCTAATCTAATGGATGGGACGGCCAATATGTGGATGGATATTGATTCTCCTAACTCAGCGGCCATACAGTGGTCCAAACTTACGATTAATTATATCCCCGCGGGGCTGGACCATATCATAGTCAGCGGTCCAACTCAGGTTGATGAAGAATCTGGCGCCCAATACACCTGCACAGCCCACTTTATTAACGGCGGCATCAGCAGCAGCAGTGATGTAACCAACAGTTCCACATGGATCGAGAACTGCGACTTTGCATCGATTGATTCCAGCGGCTTTCTGACGACGTCGTCTGTTTTGTTGGATGAATCCTGCCAGATAAAAGCCGCTTTTGGAGGTAAGACCAATACTATTGATATAACAATTGAGAATGTGATACAAACAGTATCCATTTCGGCACCGACTCCCTTTGCGGCGGAGCCCGGCATTAACGGTCTCTTTGAAGTAAGCAGAGCAGTAGGTACCAGCGAGGCTCTTCGGGTTTATTATAGCAGGAGCGGCAGCACTGCGACCTCAGATGCTGACTATACGCTGTTGGATTACGTAGATATTCTACCCGGGGAAACTTCCCTGTTGGATCACGTAGATATTCTACCCGGGGAAACTTCCACTCCTATCTCTTTAATCGTGATTGACGACAATGTTGAAGAGACTACCGAGACTGTGAAACTAACGCTTCTTGCAGACCCATCATATATTATTAACCCAGCCTTGCTCAGTGCGACTGTGACTATTGCCGATGATGAGGAAGGGAAACCTCCGGAAACCACGGAACACATACCCGAAAAAGATTCGATTCAGGTCCCAAGAGATACAATCATTCAGTTACATATCACTGATAGCGGCTCCGGCGTGGAATTCGATGGCGGAACAGTTACGATTCACGTTGAGGGCGACCTTATTTACGATGGCTCAAATGAGACTTCTCCATTTATCTATGATTCAACAGACAAGGTGCAAACAGTAAAAGGTATATGCAGGCGTGCGGGTACAGAAACGGACTATATATTTGTTTTTCAGGGATCGACTTTATTTGATTACGAGCAAGAGGTAAATGTTGAAGTAAATGCTACAGATAAAGCCGGTTACGATATGACGGAAACCTATTCTTTCTATACTCTGATGCGAACATTCGGGAAGAACATCAAGGTGAACACAGATACCGGAACGCTTGTGCAAAACCATCCTGCCACGGCAATGGATTCTTCAGGTAATATCTGGATTGTCTGGGAGCATACTGTCATTACCGGCGATTCAGACATTTATATCGGTAAGCTGGCGGAAGGTGGAAGCGCCTTCGAGTCGAGTCAGCTTGTGTTTGGCGACCCGAATGACCAGCGCAATGCCTCTATTGCCATTGACGATGATAAAATATATGTGGCCTGGCAAGGTAATGACCCGAATGGTCTATGGGACATATTTGTTTCTACTTCAACAAATGGAACAGACTGGTCCAATCCAATGAAGGTCAACAGCGATGATCCTCATAATAAGAGCAATCAAACATCGCCGGCCATTGCTATAGACGGAAACGGTAAAGCGTATATTGCCTGGGAGGATAATAGTAAAGGAGAGTCAGATAAAGATATTTGGGTGGCAAGTTTCACTAATGACAAATGGAATTCAACACTCTTAGCATCCGCAACAAAGAACCAGACTGAACAGTCCGTTAGTATAGATTTCTCTAACGACACTGCATATATATTCTGGACCGATGCAAGAGGAACGGACACGGACATCTATGCTTCGAAATATATCACCTCTTGGACTGAGATTGCACTTGTTGATACTTTCAGCTTTCAGTCGAGCCCTGCTGTATCAATCTCTGACGGAGTTTTACACCTATTATGGGTTGATGACCAAAATAGTTCCGACAACATATTCTACGGGAATGATGACCTCGGTCTGCCGATTGCTGGTATGTCTATTATTGATGAACCCGGAACATTCCAAAGTTCCCCGTCTATTGCGGCCGATGGCACAAGGGTGTTTGCATGCTGGCAGGATTCGCGCAACGTATTGAGTAATGCAGATACGGATATTTATTACACCGAGAAGACCATCTCGGACTTCGGTACCAATATACTTGTAAATGATGATATTGGAACATATACACAGACAGTTCCGGTCATCGATACAGATTCAGAAGGTAATCCATATATGGTCTGGGTGGACAATAGAGAAGGGAATAACGATATTTATGCTGCGACTGCAACCTCCATGGGGAACATTCTAAGGTCGACAAAAGTGAAGGCCTCCAACCCAACTATGCAGATAGTGCAAATCAATGAAAACTCGGATAATATCGACGACGCAGACGATGTTACAATCGAGGTTCCCGGAGGAGCACTTCCCTTCGATATTACGATTAAAATCTCTGAACTGAACAATCCTCCGGACCCACCGGCCGGGGCTTTTGGTGTATTTTACGAATTCAGCCCGAGTGGATTTGAATTCCTTCAACCTGTGACTATAACCATCCCGCATGCGGCCGCAGATTGTCCGGGCCATGCAACATATAATGTTTATTTTTACGATCCAACCATACTGCCACCTGCTTCACCCTGGAGCCAGAATGGTATAACCAATGTCGAGCATTTGACGGTTTTGCAGGATCCAGACTTGCCTCCTGATGTCCATGTGGTTCGATTTAATACAACTCATTTTACCGCATTTGGTGTAGGCGGCGGTGCTGCCGGTGGTGGAGGCGGAGGCGGTGGAGGAGGCTGCTCAGTGTCGGCCGGATGTGAAGGTAATATCGTCGAATTTCTCTTGCCGTATATTGGATTCATTATAGTGCTTATGATACTGACAGTGAAGGACGCCAGAGTTCGCAAAGCAAGCGGCAAGTAATATAACGGCAGGGAAAATATAACGAAGGGCCATCATTACTTCCGATGGTCAAATCGACAGGGCCTTTCATTAAAAGCGAAAAAACGGTTCAATGTTTCTCTGATTACAGAAAGCGCATTTGAAACTGTTGGTGCTGTCACGTTAATTCGACTCTTAGTTACAAACTTTACCCGTGGAACTGCCTGGTTTGCGGGTTTTGATATTCCAGAAGCAGCTGCTCTTATCCCAAAAGCTATTATAAAGATAGAAATTTAACGACAGGAAGTTTTAAGGAACAGATAAAACCACTAATACGGAGATTATCAGCTCCTGAGTTTTCTGAACCCGCACTGATTGCCAACCAGAGCTGAACTCAAATCCCTCATTCAAGGCAGAAGTGCCTCTTTTGCCAGTATTTTCGAGGAATTTATCACTCTAATTTAAGGATTTCCCCTATTTACTTGACATGTGTATATAGTGTATCATGGAACTATCAATAATGAGAATAAAAAGCACTTTTTATTCTTAAATTAAGCCCCGGCTTTAATTCATTCCTATCCTCTGTTCCTCAAAGCAGGGGCTTTTTAAACTCGAAGCCCATGAATCCCACAGAACATATTTTTATACTCGGAGAATCGGTAATCTTGCGCAGAGCCTGGGGAGAGATACCCTTCGGCATGAGTTTTGCCATTATAGAATACCAAGAGTCCTTATGAAGTGAGCCTACGGAAAATATCAAGCCGGTATATTAGGAATACTGGGTGCTGTTGTTGAATTCCTTAATGCCCCCACCTCTTTAGCTTGCCATTATCAAAGCACAACCTGCAAGATGAATTCATATCAGTTTCTATATAGCATTCCCATATTCCTAATGAGTCGATGCGGGGAACTTTACTTTGAGCATGGATTTCGCAATCCTCCCTATGAATATTGGTATGTTCATCCTGCGGCAAGTTAGAATATGTCCGAACTATATGGTTCTGACAGCCGGAGAAAAACAACATTATTAAGGCCAGAATTATGCTCATCAACACCCTCATACATAAAATATAACTTATATTTGCCGAGTAACAAAATTCGGAAAAATCGCCGTTTTTTTTTCAATGTACAGTTCAATCCTGAACCACCAATATCAGCATTACTTCCGAGAAAAAGGCTTGAGGCTTGTGAATATTATGTTTGCAGAACTTTTCTCATTGTTTGTAAAACTGACTTGATTAGCCGCAGAATCGAAAAGTTATTGTCCGATAATGCAAGGCCTATTGCGGTAATAAGCTGGAACAAAAGACTCAAATGGTCGAACAGGTAAATTGGCTTATTGTTCCAGTACGTCGGATCCCGCCTGACCCATCCACGTAATATCATGACCGATACCCTGGACAGTCTGGCAGCTTGCCAAAGAAAAGACTAAAATAAATAAAGCAAGCCCGAGAATTATTCTTTTAACCATTTTACGAAATTCTCCTTTATCTGCGATAATCCATATTATTCACTACCGCAGAATATGGCTGTCAAAAAGACAAATTTCTGATAATATTATATTTATTATCGGCAATATCATTGAAAGCTAATTATAAAATTTATCAGGTGAGTCGAATCTATTTACTAAAATAAGGTATTTCTAATGAAAATAGCCAGTTTTAACGTTAATTCAATACGCGCCCGGATGAATATTGTCCTTGAGTGGCTGGATAAGAACCAGCCTGACATTCTATGCGTTCAGGAGACGAAGGTTCAGGATGATGATTTTCCAATCGGGGCTTTTGACGGGACAGAGTACAGATGCGTCTTTAAGGGGCAGAAAAGTTATAACGGGGTGGCAATTTTCAGCAGAAACGAAATTACAAAAGTTCAATGCGGTTTCGATGATGAGCCGAAGGATGAAGCTCGTTTGATTAAGGCGGAAATTAACGGCGTTAATATCGTTAATACATATATACCACAAGGCTATTCGGCGGAGTCTGAAAAGTTTGAATATAAGCTGGAGTGGTTCGGCCGTTTGCTGAGGTTTTTTGAAGAGAATTTTCAACCCGGCGAGCCTGTGATCTGGGTAGGGGATTTAAATGTAGCGCCAGAGAAAATAGATGTCTATGACCCTGCAAACTTGTCGGGGCATGTCTGTTTCCATCCGCAGGCCCGCAAGGCACTTGAAAATGTAGTTCGCTGGGGATTCGTCGATGCGTTCAGAATGCACTGTCATAAGTCGGGGGAATATACATTCTGGGATTACAGGCGAAAAGATTCCTTTGAACGAAATATCGGCTGGCGTTTAGACCATATAATGGCTACAGAATCTGTGGCAGAAAAGTGCACTGAATGCTATATAGACAAAAAAATACGCCTGACAGAGCGTCCAAGTGACCACGTGCCTATTATCGCGGAGTTCGATTTATAATTCCGGCCAAAGATAATTGTTCAAGATACTTACCGAGAAAGGTTCATTGGGCCGATGTACTTTTTGGCGACGACAATGTTGTCAAACCAAACCCTGCTGACGTGGCCCGGCGGTGCTTTAGTGATATAGAGCAGTACCCAGAGGAAATTCAGCTTCAATTCGGCTGTGCTGCGCCATTGAAAGCCCTCAAACGGCACACCTTCTGGGTCGGGATTAAAGCTGTCCCATATCCATTTGCCTTTCGGAAATCCTTTTCCAAGGTGGCTTATTATCTGGTCATCTCTGCTCCAGGGCTTACCGTCAATCCAGATAGCCTGTTGGCCATTGCTTTCGGTGACGGGGGCGTTCATCTTCATCATCAACTCGACACATATCCATTTACCCCGCTGGACTTTTAGGCGGGGGTCGTTGATGAAATCGTGACCCCAGGATTTTTTGTCGGGCGAAGACCTCATATCCATCCAGTATGAATAGAAATCCCATCGCCATTTAGTACCGAACGGCTCGACTCCTGTGGTAAATCGTTCGTTGCCGGCCGGGCGAATTCCGGCACCTCCCTGAGGCCATGAGGTCGAAGGATTGTAGCCTCCGACGTGGAAAAAATGGTGTATAGGATAGCAATCCGGACCAAATTTTACATAAAAGCGAACATAGAGCTTTTCATAGCCGGGCAAGAGACGCCTGTATAAATGGGCGCCGTTACTTTTTCCGCCCATGTGCGTCATTAAAAGTGAATTTTTCCCGGCACTGCCCTGGGGTATATCGGTGGAAAGCGACATAATTTCGAGATTCTGAACGCTCTCCCAGCGTGATTTTACGGCGCCAAGGGAACCTTCCTCAAAATTCTCGACAAATATCACATCGGGATTATTTTCGATGCCTTTATCACCTTTGTATTTTTTCGCCAGAGCGTTGTCATTGCCAGTAGCACTGTTGGCAATGCCTAAAAACAATAAAGAAATACCGACGCAGAGAATAATAGTCTTCATACAATAACCTCCGGCTTGAAAAAAAGTTTGCTTTGGCTGAAATATCGCCGAAAAAGCGGTTTACTTAAAAAGCTTTCGACCAATTTCAAAAGTATCAGCTCAAAAGCAATTGGGGAACCAGGATTCGGACCTGGACTAACTGATTCAGAGTCAGTCGTGCTACCGTTACACTATTCCCCAAAAACACCTTTATTGGTCGAAAATCAAGGCGAATCTTATGCGATTTATATTTAATACAACCTTGACTACAACCATTTCAGAGTTTACAATTTGGTCATATTGTTTAGTTATATTGCTATAGTTAAGGATATTAATCATGGTAAAATCTAATAGTAAAAGAAAAAAACGTTCTAACAAATTCCCACTTACTTTACATTCGACAGGTCAATATTGCAAGAAAATTCGAGGCAAGCTCTATTATTTCGGCACTGATAAGAGGAAAGCACTGGAACGATATCTAAAGGAAGCGACAGATCTACATTCTGGCCGTGTTACTCATTTGCGTTGTGTTAATGGCGAGATGACTTTAAGAAGCTTGTGCAACTTTTATTTGGAGCATCAATTAGAAAGAGTTAATGTCGGTGACCTAACAGAACGCTACTACGCAGACCAAGTTAAATCGCTTAGGAATTTTGCTAGTCACATTGGGCCGTCTTGTTGGATCTCCAGTATCAGAACGATAGATCTCCAAAATTACCGGAATATGTTGATTCAGAAATATGGCACTCCGTCTGGGGCCAATCTTAATATCGCGATAATGAAAGCTATGTTTAATTGGGCTAAGAAGAATGATATTTTACAAACAATTCCTAACATTGATGCCGTAGCAAAGTTAAGGAACATTAAGAAGGAGAAATCACTCTTTAACTCGAGAGAAATTCGAAAACTAGTGATCCATGCAAGCAACCCAATGCGGGCCATGATATGGCTAGGTTTAAACTGTGGATTCGGTTGTACTGACTGCGCTGAGCTCAAATGGGAAGACCTGAATTTAGAGAGTGGTCGAGTGAACTTGAATCGCAAGAAAACCGGCATTGCCAGAAATTTACCCTTATGGCCAGAAACAATTGACGCACTGAAGTCCATACCAAAACTTGGTGAACTCGTGTTCTACACTAAGAGAGGAAATCCTTGGGTGAGAATCATTAAAAGAACAGATGGGAAGAATGTTGTAAGATACTCAAGATATGATGCTATTTCTGCAATGTTTTCCAAACTCCTGAAAAAGAGTGGCATCAAAACCGAGAGAGGCGTAAATTTCTACACTCTTAGAAGGATGGCAGCGACATTGACAGCAAGGTCGGGTGATCCATTTGCTGTTCAGAGGTTACTGGGCCATGCGGATTTAAAAATGGCTATGACTTATGTTCAAAACATATCCGAGCAAACAGACCGTGCGATCAACAATACACGAAAGCTCATAATCCAAGATGATTCTTCACCCTTGGCAAACGCCTCGAGCGGGAAGGATGAGTGACTTGGTTCGGCAACGGCCTCACCTTCTTGGATTCAAGGAATTGGTTCAGACTCGACCTCGTGATTCGGTAGTGCCCCTTTCGGGCAATCTTGCCATTAGTATCAACAAGGTCAATGGCCTCAAGCTCACCGTTTCGGATTAGCCGGTAAACAATACTCTTTGAGATTTTTAACTCAGCAGCGATTTCGTCCACAGTCAGCCAATCTGATGTAAAGGACCTGCGGGCGGTTTCGAGCATGTCGAAGAACCACCCTATATTGATGAGCAGATCCTTGCAGACCGAGCAGTTTTTGCTGTCAGCCATTTCAGCATCATTCAGATTGTCTGACTTCTCTCGTATCAACGGTAAGTCCTGTCCTTTTTCTTGTTACATCCGGGCTCAAAACATTACGGCCTTCACCGATATCGCACCGCCAGCTCAGATGAAACTTTAAGTTGTTGCTGCCCCTTCGGCGGCGTTGCTTGCCTTTGCCTCACTTTTTCCTTTCCCGCCAGGCTTTTGTGAAGCAGATGAGCGTCCTGGTTCTTTCTTCTTTGGCCTGCCAGGCGACTTGGGCTTTGTTGCCGGATACGGTACAGTTAAAAGGTCAGGATATAAGTCGTTATTATTCTCTGCGGTCATTTCATCACCTTTTCAATCGCTTATTATTTGTTTGGTTCTTCCGGTTAATGCGTAGGTTGCCCGAACAGACTGAAGCCTTGGATTTGATTCGAGAGAAAAACTGTTTGGGCAGAGGCTTAAATTTGGGCACCCGGGGGGAAATTTGAGCCTCTGGAGCCCCGGACGATTTCTCTCGGTCATTGGGCACGCCAAATACAT
>VRUK01000121.1 GCA_019456195.1 Planctomycetota bacterium
CGAAATCCCCATGACGATCTGGGAGCATTGACTCCCCGTCAACTGTTACTAAAAATCAGGCGTTTTTGAACCAGGCCTGTTTTTGGCTTTATTGGCTTTGAATTGGGTTTGTTTTTTTGCCCCGGTGAGCGGGACAATATCTTGTAATTACTTGTCATATCTATATATATGTTCATTTTGTCATCTCCTAAATTGGCTTTGTTTTGCATAATAAGGGTGTGCTGGAAATATGTTATAACTGAAAGAGTGCCTAAAGTGACTAAGGTGCCTAAAGTGAGCTAAAGTTGGGTATTTCATATCTCGGATTTCGTATTGTGGGCTTAGGCCCCCTGTTGTGTGTCAAGTTAGCAGCACTTCCCCGGCCCCCGACAGAAAAGCAAGTAAGCTAACATCGAGGGTAAACTCCAAAGCAAGTAAGCACACACCGAGGGTAAACTAAGGGAGTAAAAAACACTCCCTCTATAATTAGACGAGTGTGCACGTTTGAGTCGAAAATTTGGCTATATTTTTGGGGACTTTGCTCGTAAGTCGTTATTAAAAAGGGAGATAAATATATTTGAAATATTTTATTTTTGTTTTTAAGAGTGAGCGTTTTTGACTGAAAACACCCTTTTAGGGTGGTTATTGTCCACTCTTGGTTGGATCAGTCACTCTACCGATGAAGAGAATACTACCCGTCTGTTTCTCTTGAATCAGAAACAGAAACGGATGGTCAGCCCGAAACACGGGAGGTGTCGGTGGAGCTCCTCCGAGCATTCCCACAGCAGTTGCTGCGGCCGCTTCAGTACCTTCTTCATTCACTTCAATAAATGCTTTGTGAATTACTCCACCGATAAATAACCAATTGTCTCGGCCATCCATGCCTGCAAAATTTGCCTGTTGGTAAATAAAGGCATCATCCATACCCAATGCCTTGAGCATGTTTACCAGCAATAACTCACGGCTCATCTTGAATTTCGGTATTGAAATGTTAACCTCTCTCTTGTCCAGACATTGCCTCCAAAACTCGATGTTCTCAACGGACAAGCTGTTCTCGATCTGCCCGAGACCATCAATTCTTTTCGGCAAAATCAGAAGCATTGAAAGGCTGTCCCCAATATACGGCAACTCAATAATTTGCAGAGTTCTGAATTCCGCATAACGAAATTTTTCCGTTTGATGCATCATGGGAATCTGAACAGATTTCTTTGATGAAACATAAAAGTTAACATCTTTGGTTTTGCTAACATCAAAGGGACTTTCCCAATTTCCTTTGAAGTAGATGGCATTAACCAACACTAACAACGTTAATTCATCAAGAGACTCCGGCTGGACCAGATCTTTGATCCTGTCTTCAGTCTTATTCTCCACCCACTCGTTTATCAATTTGCACGCTGTTTGGCGTGCGTTTATGTAGTCCACGCCAGTTATATAGGCACCATAGGATCTCTTAACCAAAGACAAATATTCGTTCAAGAATTTGTAATCCTGTTGCGGCCATAACGAGTTTGCAATGCACAACTTAATGTTACCATCTTTTTGTATCTGATTTAACACTACTTGAAGTTCAGCAAACACCGGATGAATACTTTTCTGATCCAGCGAGAAGTGAAGTGTCTGCGCCATCTGCTTTTCCGTATTGCCACGAGCACCGGCATATGCAAGAGCCAGGGCCGTCGATATACTGTAGGGCGAAAAGAATAAGTTGCCTTCGAGAGAGCATAGTTGCCGATAGAGATCAAAAGCAAAGGTCGAATTGCTTAGGACAAGGCTATCTGTATCCGTAAGGGATTTAGCTGCAGCTTTCTGAACACGACCGACCACAATTTTTTGATCGTACCAGTCGGTTGTATTGACTTTCGCTCGATTGCCCTTCAGTAACTCCACAACATCATTATGGCCTGCTGCTCGCGCGCACTCCTGAACCGCCATACCATCGTTATCCTCGGCATTAACATCGGCGCCTTCCTCCACCAGCAGGTCGGCCAGATTGTAGTATCCTCGACTGGCCGCCTTGTGCAGTGGTGTTTGGCCATTATTATCTTTTGCATTAACATCGGCGCTATTGGCTATAAGAAGTTCAGCCACATTTATGTGGCCCTGTCTGGCCGCATAATGCAGCGGTCTCCAGCCGGAGAGCATCTTTGCGTTAGTGTCCGCACCATTGGCTATAAGCAGATAGACTATATCTCTTCTACCCCGAAGCGCTGCAGAGAACAGCGGAGTTCTGCCACTCGAGGTCCTTGCATCCGTATCGCCCCCATTTGCAATAAGAAGCTCAGCAATATTCTTCTGTCCGTGGGATACTGCGAAATGCAGCGGTGTGTAGCCTCCTGGGGTTATAGCACTGACATCAGCACCGTTGGCAACAAGGACTTCAACAGCATCCCCACAGCCATGTCTGGCTGCATAGTGCAGTGGCGTCTCGCTCAGTGAATTCTTTGCATTCACATCAGCACCTTTGTCGATCAGAAGTTGGATGATATTCATGCCTACCTGTAAAGCCGCCTCGTGCAGGGGTGTCTCACCGTTTATTCTCCTCGCATTGATATCAGCACCTTTGGCGATTAGAAGTTTGGTTACATCCTTGTATCCCAACGAGGCCGCATAGTGCAGCGGTGTTCCACCATATTTGTCCTGTGCGTTGACATCGGCCTCGTTGGCTACAAGCACTTTGGCAACATTGGGATCTCTCCATCTAAATTGGAGGGCCACATGCAGGGACGTGAGACCATCCGGCCGACTTACATTAATGTCGGTACCGGCGGCCACGAGCAATTCAGCCACATCTCTGTGTCCATAGAAGGCTGCCTTGTGTAATGGCGTCCCCCTGTATCCAGCTTCTGCATTAACATCAGCGCCTCCAGCAATTAGAGCCTTGACTACATCTTTGTAGCCGTTTTCGGCCGCTAAGTGTAGTGGTGTCTCACTTAACTTATTTTTTGCATTAACTTCTGCGCCACTTTCAATAAGTAGTTCCGCTACAAGTTTGTGACCATGCTTAGCCGCATAATGCAATGGAGTGTCGCCATATTTTGATTTGGAATTAACATCTGCACCACTTGCTATTAGCGATTTGACCTTTTCGATGTTGCCTTCTTCAGCGGCGTTGCACAGAAGTATCGTCTGTTCTGATGGTTTTTCCCTTTTTTTAGTTTCAGCGGGCTTTTTGTTACATCCAAAGCTAAGAAACGCTATTGCCAAAACTAAACAGCAGAATTTACTCGCCTTCATTTTCAGTACCTTCCAATGTTTACACTATCATCCTCCGTATATATATAAGGCACTGTGAACTGTACCAGTAACAATAAAAAATAAAATTTATAAAATATATTACAAATCAAAATTCAGATCTCAGATTGTATGACATTCCTTTTTTAGATGTGTACAAATGTAATTTCGTATGCCAGATCCCTCCACTCCGGTCGGGATGACAAGTTGGTTGATTATTGATAATTCGGATGGGCAGTTCGCGAACCGCCCCTACTATAATCGGCCTAAATATGTCTTTATATTTCGTCAGCGGACGGTACAATGCGATTAAAGCGAACTGTGGGGTTGGCAGCAGGGACGTTGTTGATAAAACATAATACACTCTTAAAAAAAGAAAGGAAGCTATTATGAACTTCAAATCGAACCTAATATTGCTGGTTTTATGCATCGGTATTTTTCTTGCTTTTGACCAGCAAGCCTGTTACGGCAGCGTGCGTCAGAGACAACAAAAAGTTACGGAAGAATATGACAAAATTAAATCTATGCCGGAGGCAAGCCGCGATATACAAAAAGAAATACTGAAAAAAACATTTGAACCAGTCAGGCAGCCGGCAGGTCGGACGAGCCCAACCTTTATAAAAATCAGAGATACAACAAACCGGTTATTGGAAACGGAACAAATCAGGCCCGAAGAAATAGAAGCTTTGAGAATGGATTTAAGCGAAGCAATAGAGAATACCAGCTCTGAAAGTGAACGCGCTGAATATGAGAAAATGGGCGAGCAACTCGATATCGTACAATCAATCGGTGCTCTTCAAGAGAAAAAGCGGAAATTAGAAGATATAGCGGAAAGGTCGCAAAATAATTTTGAACAGCTGAGTGGACAGTTTGATTTTTCTTTATTTGGAAATCTCGTTTTGATTCTGGGCTTGATTACGAAGTTAGGTAATATCACTAACTGGAAGCTTGATAGAGAACTAAAACGGTTAGAAATCCAAGAAAAGAAGGTCAAATTAGAGAAGCTTGGTGTTAATAATTAAGAACCCATTTACAGGATGAATTGCCACAAAACCGGGTGAGTCATAATATTCTATACTTCTGTAGAAACACGCGGGGCCAGGAAATATAGCCATTTTGCGATACATTCGGATTTGAGTACGGCTGATGCGGCTCGGCTGTAATACTCTAACTGTTGACGATAAAGCTCGGTACGTTTGGTAACCTGGCCGGGGGTGATGCGGTCTGTTTTGAAATCTATAATAACCAAGCCCTTTGGCGTTCGAACCAGCATGTCAATTATTCCCTGAACAATAATCGTATCTCGTATTGCGTATCTTGTATCTCGGCTTCGACCATCCCCAAAGCCTTCGGCTTTGAGGCTGCCACCCGACGCTCCTGCGGCAAATTCGGAGGCCGGGAGGGCGAAGGTGAAGGGCCATTCACGGAAAACGGTATTCTCAGTATCGAACACCAACTTGCCCGGTTCACTTTGGAAAAAGGCCAGAATCGATTCTGCATCGATATGCTCCGCTACTGATGCTGTAAAGCAATTGTCGGCTATAAGTTTGTTTTTTGTTTTTTCGATGGTTTCTGCGGTTACTGCGGGGGTTAAGTCAAGCTGAGATATTACGAGGTGTGTGGCCGTACCGAGTAGTCGCGGTTCGACAGATTTGGTAAAGGCGACATCTTGTTCTATTAGAGCTTTAGGCTGACGATCAAATGCCCGGGAATAATCGACTTTAACGTATTCATCGCTGCTATGAGTCAATTGCGTTACGGAATTTTTGGCAGGTAATTTGTATGTGTCACCAAAATGATAGCGCCAGTCCAATGATTGTTTTACCTGCGAATACACTTTCGATTCTGTTCGTTTTTCGCGTGTTTTTTTAGAGGCAGTGGACGACCGAATTAGTTTGTCGGTTTTCAGCTTAAGAACGAACTCGGAGAGCTGTCTTAGTTCTCGCTGGTCATAAAATTTAAAGCTGAATAAATCTTCGTCCACAGCGCTGCCTGGCAGGTCGGTTTGAAAAACGCTGTGTAAACTTTTGCTCTGCGAAAGCGCATGGAGTATCCATTCGAGAGGATTCGGCGCCGAGCGAAGCTGCCAGTCGGGAATGGGGCCGTCGCCGAAGAAATAGCCGTTCGAGATAATCCGATTGCACGTCTTTAGTTTTTGCGAAGCGGTTAAAATAAGCCGCTCTCTGGCGCGTGTTGCGGCAACATATAGAATGCGCATTTCCTCGGCCAAAGCGATTGAGAGCTTCTGCTCGGCGATGACTTCGTGTGCAAGCGAACGCAGCTTGCTTTTCGAGTTTTGATCGATAACCTGCAAGCCAAGAGTGTAATCGGTATCAGTGAGAATATCGGCGTGGATATCTTTTTTGTTGAAAGAGCTATCCAGCTCAGCTAAAAAGACCACCGGAAATTCAAGCCCCTTGCTTTTATGTACGCTTAAAATACGAACCGAATTACCCGCCGAGGCCTGGGGCTCGGCAGGCGCCCAATCCTGGCCAGTTTCCTGAAGCTTTTCTATAAATTCGACAAAACGAGTCAGTGAAGGTATGCCGGTGCTGCTGGCGAAGCCCTCGAACTGAATTGCCCTGTCATGGAGTTTAAGAAGATTGGCCCTGCGCGCCTGTCCGTTGGGCAGCGCTGAAACATACAACAAATAGCCGGTTTCGCGATAGACCTGCCAGAGAACATCAGCGATATTGCCCCGCCTGCCGATTGAGCGCCACTGCTTTATCTTTTCAGCTATAGCTTCGAGCTTACCGGCAAGTTTTTTGTCCGTAGCGGAGCTGCAGTACCTGAGCATACAATCATAAAAATTTCCATGCTGCTTAGCCGCCCTGCTTTGTATTTTTATCTTCGCCAGCTCACTGTCACTGACTTTGAAAAACGGGCTTCGCAATACGGCGGCCAGTTCGATGTCACGCTGCGGATTGTCCAGCACCTTGAGCAGGCATAATACATCACTGATTTCGGTCGCCTGGAAATATCCTGCTGTTGCCTGGCAACTGACGGGCACGCCCGCCAGGCGGAAAACTTCTACATAATCATTGGCCTTTTTAGCTAACGAACGCATCAATACGACAATGTCACGATATTGGACATCGCGAATGGCGTCCTGCTGTTTGTCGTATATCTGAAATTCAGGCTTACCAGTGTCGGCGCCGACCATCTGCCTGATACGCCGGGCAATCATCGCAGCCTGAGACTGTCGAGAAGTAACCAGGCCGGGATTTTCGTCACCATTTGACATGTTGCTCTTTTGGTCGTCCGAATTGTAGTCTTTTTCTATTTCATCGAGTATGTGAAACTCAACATTAACAGTTTTGAGTTTTGAGTTTTGAGTTTTGAGTTTCATTTGTGGTTCATCTTCAAGTGCCGGCTTTAACCGGGCCGACTCGTCGTAGTCAATATTTGTAAAAGAGGCCGTCATTATTCGTGAAAATATTTTATTTACAAAATCAAGGATTCCTTTGGCCGAGCGGAAATTAAGGTTGAGGTCAACACGTAAACCACCTGAAGCCTTTTCAATCTCACCCGAAGCACGCTTTAGCTGTTTGAGGAAAATATCCGGCTGCGCCCCGCGAAAGGCATAAATACTTTGTTTGACGTCGCCGACTTCGAGGACATTCCCGCCGGGACTGAGCATATCGAGTATCTGCTGCTGGACGGAATTGATATCCTGATATTCGTCAACAAATATGTACTTGTATTTTTTTCGAAGCATTAGCGCCGTCTCAGATGGTTTTATCCGGTCTTGTGAGGAATCTTCGGCCGTTAAAAGCTTCAACGCGTAATGCTCAAGGTCGGCAAAATCCAGACAATTGAGCGTTCTCTTGGCACGGCTGTATAACTGGACAAACTTCTTAACAAGCTCGACAAGTACCCTCGTCTGCAAACCAACCGAACCACTGAGTTTTTCGAGATAATCAGGATTTACCATCGCAAAGCGTGAAAGCTCTTTGAAATTATCCACCGCATTTTTTGCTGTTTTCTGGAGCAATTCTGCAATCGGCTCGGACAGACCTTTGGGTTTATATGTTTTGGGCTTTTTGTAATTCCTTATCGCCTCTGTACATTTGTCCCATTGGCCGGAATTTATAAATTCGATACATTCTTCAACCGGCTTTATATGAGTATTCCTGAGCCATTCGGTTTGGTCGTCGGCAGACTTGCTTTCGGCAAGCTGCTGGGCGTGTTGAAGCTGATTAAGAATGTCCTGAATCTTATCTGCAACAATTTGTTTTTGTTTTTCGCCGATATCAGTTGTAAAGGGATTAACGGCCTCGGCAAGCTGCGCAGCTCTTTCGTACCAGTCCTGGCGTGAGACTACACCGTCGAGAAAATCGCTGATGTATATTATCTTAGTAAGAAAACCGTCATTGGTCCCAAGGTCGCGCCGATATAAAAGCCGCTCAAGAGGAGTCTGGAGGTTGCTTTGCTGCCAGGCCCAGTCGATGGTTTTTTCGAGGGCCTCTGTTTTGAGCAGTTTTTGCTCGTCGCCGTCAATTACACCGAAAGTGGGGTCCAGGCTGAGCTTATAAAAATACTCCGTGATAAGCCGTTTGCAAAACGAATGTATCGTACTGATATCGGCGCCCTGGATCAGCATAAGCTGGCGGCGAAGGTGATTGTCCGGCTTTTCACGGAATAAATTTTTTAATTGCCCGGTGATTCGCGAACGCATCTGTTCGGCTGCGGCTTCGGTAAAGGTCAATACGAGTATGTTGCGGACATCAGGACATAACGATTTGTCGGAAACGATATCGACACATCGGCCTGAAAGAACGGCGGTCTTGCCCGTACCGGCTGATGCGGTTACGAGAATGTCACTGCCGCGAGCCTCAATAGCACGTTTCTGCTGGTCGGTCCACTTAATCTTTTTTTCAGCCATTAACGTCTTCCATCATTTCAAGAACTCGACTTTTTCCAAGCGATATAAGAGGCTTGTAGTCATTTATCTGCCAATCGAATCTACAGACAGAATTATACTTGCAATAACTGCACGGTGATGCCCCACTCAAACGATATGGCTTGATATCGATTCCGCCTGACAGTATTTGTCCCGCCAAAACGATTATCTTTTTCTCGGCAAATTTCAGCAGTTTTTCAAAGTCAACAGGTTCTAACGCCCCGCTGGTATTTTTTCTCCCGTACTGGTCACCTTTTTTAGTAACAAAGAAATTATAAAACCTGTTGCTGTCCGAATTATCGAGCTGTTGGAATAATTCGCCGTTGAATATACCTTTTGCCTTATAAGCAAATTTTCCTGTTTTCTTCGGTATTTCATCAAGGGTGGTTTTTTCGGGGCTTATCTCGACCGGCATATAAAACGCGCCCGCAATGTTTTTTATTTTCGAGCCGGCCGCATTGCGAACAGCCAACATATAGAGCGGCAATTGTATCTCAAGACCATAGCAAAATTCTGACCAGCTAAATTTTGCACTGTTCAGGCTGCGTTTATAATCGAAAACAAGAGCAATATTTTCGCCGTCAACATCCGCAATATCAAGCCGGTCAATTTTTCCGTTCAAAGACACTGAGCGGTTATCCGGCAGTGCGAGCTCATATTTACCGAGTGTTTCAGACGCATCTTTGGCCCGGCCAAACGAAACTTCCGAGAGGCTCGGCCTGAACCCCCCGGCCCGTACCATTTGCCCAACCGCTAAAACAAAATCACCAAGAACATCAGCGGCCGAACTGATAATATAAGCATTGTGGGGGCTGCGGCGTCTGAAGTTTGAAATAAACGTATCCGCCTTAATAACCTGTTCTATTTGCCCTTTGAGTATCTTGAGCAGCTCTTCGTTTTCAATCGTTGCAAAATCCTTCTTTTGTTCATTTAGAGTCTTTAACAAAGCATCCAGAACATTATGGTAAAAGGCGCCCAGATCTAAAGGCTCAAACTTAAATTCCTTTCGCTGCTCCAGATGCAAAGTGTATCGGGCAAAATATTGATATGGGCAGGCGGCAAAAGTGGTCAGCCTCGTTGCTGAGCATCGCAACTGCCTGCCGAACAGCTCGGCGACAACATCGCCGTCCAATTGTGCGCGATTGTCATAATTTATTGCAGAAAGAACGTTCGAACCTAATTCCGCAAACTGGTCATCTGAACAAATATCTTCTAATAATTCACCAAGATTTTCATTGTCGCCAGCATCAGGTCTGAAAGTATCCCTTCCGAGCCGGGTACACAGCAAATCCGCAAGCTCCGTTTTACTATGAACCTGTTCAATACCTATTTCCTCATTTGCGATTGATTCGGCATTAAGATTTTCAAACAGCGATTCGAGATTGTCTATGAATTGGGAGCGAGGTACCCCGCCGCCCTTCTCGTCAACGGAAGGATATGTAATGCACAGAAATTCTGACGGACGCGTAAAAGCAATATAGGCCAAATACTGGCGGTCGGCAAGTGTCTGACTTAAGGCCGGGGCAAGTTGGAAATCCGCCGACTCTGCTGAGCCGCGGTCGTCATCGGTCAATATGCCGTCCGAAACCAGCGGAACGGGAAACTGTCTTTGTGTAGCGCCAATTAAAAAGACCGCCTTTAAATCGGGATGCCGGCTTCGTTCAATAGAGCCGACAAGGACCTGGTCCAACTTCGGCGGAATAAAAGCCAAAGTCAACTGCGAAAAAGCGGAATTGATAATCGCAAAGAAATCCTCGGCCATCATTGTTTGGCCGGTGAATACTTCGACAAGCTCATCGAAAATATCCACAAGCTTGTTATGAAATTGCTGATGCTCATCAGCAATAGGACCTTTGTCATGCTTGCCGGCTTGTTCAATCCAACTGCCAATTGTTTCGGTCACTTTTAGCTCATTAAGAAAACTAAAAATGGATCGTGTGAAATCCTCAGCAGTAAGCATCTTTGCCGGATTGTCAGCCGGACAAAGACCATCTCGGAGCTTTAGCAAAGGCTCGATTGTTTTTAGTCGAATCTGGTTTATCCGCTGCTGGTCAAAGTCTTCTTTATCCCTGCCCGCGAAGTTCCACTGTCTATCGCTTTGCCAGTCGCCGCCGGTTATGCCAAAAGCAATACAGTAGTTTTCCAGCAGGTCGATATCATACCGGTCCACCGGTACAAGGTCGGTTTTAAGACAGGCGAAAATATCACTGTGGGAAAAGCCGCCCGTAACCGCCTGAAGGGCCGAGCAAATAAGCTGAATAACAGGATGCTGGTTCAACGGTTTACGTTTATCAATAAAAAACGGAATTCCATAGTCGTCAAAATATGCCCTTACATAATGTTGATAACTATCAATGTCCGAGGCGATAACGGCAATATCGCGATACCGGCAGCTTTTTTCTTTGACTAATTCGAGTATCTGCCTTGCAACGAAGCCGACTTCAGCCCGCTCGTTCGGTGCCGATATAATGCGAATATTATCCGCCGAGTCAAGACTGGACGGTTCAAACTCAAATATATTACGTTCGATATGGGCAAGCTGGTCACTGGCGGAAAATCTCAACGCCTGTTCAAGGATTACCGGCCTGGTCAATTTAAGTTTACATTTTTTAACCCTACCGATAAGCTCGGCGCAGGTGCGCTGTGTCGGATAGAACAAATCAACCGGGTCAATTTCATCCGCTGAAGGATTAGTTACATCAATCTTCGCAGGGTCCAGGCAAAAGGCAATTTGTGCATCTGCGACCACCTTGAGCAGTTCGGTAAGAACTTCAAGCTGGGCACCGGTAAAATGCGCAAAACCATCAACCCACAACTTCGCACCTCTTGCCAAAGTTGACGACGAGACTTCCTTGCAAGCACGAATCAATTGAATATCGGGGTCAAGATAATCAGTTTCAATGAACTTTAAGTATTCTTCTAAAATCAGGCCTATATCGGTGAATTTCAGGATTGCTAAATTATTACGCTCGTCTTTCGCCAGTTCGCCCAGCAATTGGTTAATATCATCCGGGGTCTTAGCATACTGGTGCAGCTCTGCAATAGTTTGGGCCATTTGCTGAGCCAAACCGGGCCGGGACGCCGACGAGTCGAAGATTTTCAATTTGCTTTTGTTGTCCCGTAACAACCGATGGATTATCATTTGCCTGCCGATGCGCGATATGGCCGGCCTGGCTGTATTTTTGCCTGACAATAAAAACTGCAAGCGGTCGAATGAAAGCACATGTAATCTGCTATAGCCGGCTATCCGTTCATCGCTTAAAATAGCACGCTCAGCCTGATAGGTGGCTTGCTCGGGAACCAACAGAATTAACTGCTGCTGGCCCGGTTCGACCAGTGCATTAACGATAGACTTTATGCAATAGCTGGTTTTACCCGTACCACTTCTGCCGAGAATAAACTGAACCGCCATAAAAACAATCCCTGATTAGAAAGCTACTCTTTTGTGTTCTTTTACCACAATCAGCAATTGTTTTCAATTGTCATAGAAAGACTAATTTTTTCTTTTTGCTGTGCCTTAATTGGGTTGAGTGCCAATATGTCCCGGATCACGCGGCTGAAGTGCGGCCGAACCGAACTCGTTGTGAATGAGAGTCCGTATTTGGTTTTCAGTCGGATAGGTAACCACATAAAATTTTCTAAACCGATATTTCTCTTCCGATATGAACTCAGTTTTGAGTTTAGTATAATACTCTACCCTTTTAGGCAAGTATGTAAAAGGATCTACAAAATAACGCCATTTATTAAATCTAATCCCACCAGTACCAGTTATGCTTTTTTGAGGGTATGTAAAGTCATAGACTTCGGTGCCGGGAACAATAGCCAGGACATTTGGATCCTCTACTCGGTTCCATTGAGAGCCTTCGCGGACATCGTTTATATCTGTAATAGGTATCAGGCCCGTGACGAATGTTAGTATTTTTTCCTTCTGAGCATACTTATCCGCAGAAATATCATTTGTCTTAACTAAACCTGAAGATACAGACATTGTTCTTCTATTTGGAAAATCCCACAAAACATATTCCGTTTCCCCTTGTTTTGTACTTTTGTACAGTTTTATATTCATAGTCAGTGATGACCATATCTGCTGAGTTGTTTCAAGCCTATCGACTATGAAATTTGTAACACAGATATTCCTCACAAGCCCCATGGCTTGATAAACCTGCCCAAAGGTAACAGCTCCGGCCGGTGTGCCGAAAAACAGAGCAAAAATCACAAGAACAACAGCAGCAACAGCGGCCAGCTCTGCTATTCTGATTCTTAGAGTTCTTCGCCAAGTGCTGCGGCCGGGGCCAGCGTGGGGTGATTGCTCTTTCGCGGATTTTTCAAGTGCGACAAAAGCATCATCAAGAATACGTTTGTCCGTCTCGGCCCGGGTGGTTATATGCAATTGTTCGACTTTGCGTTCTATATTGTCTGCGGGATTCATTTTTTCATCTCTCCATTCAAGATTGTCCGCAGCTTATCAAGCCCATAGCGATATCTGCCCTGAACCGTATTCATAGGGACACCCTGCACTTCAGCTATTTCCTTAAATTTCATTCCACCGTTGAGGTGCAGGATAATTGCCTCCCGCTGTTCCAAAGGAATCCGGAATAATGCATCCGCCATGAGATGCGATTGTTCAGCGAATATAGCCGACTGCTCAGGACGATTCACATCCGAACTGATTTGCCCTGCTTTTTCGAGTTCAACCATGTGGTGTTTCTTTTTACGGAACCTGTCCCGCACACGATTAACAACACTGGTTATCAGATAACTCCTAAGACTCACTCGCAGCTCAAGTTTTCCAGCTCCGGCGGCAAAAGAAACAAAAACGTCATGCAAAACATCCTCCGCAGCACAAGCATCATGCAGCATAGAAGCCGCTATTGTAAGCAGTGTATCTTTGTACTCCATGTATATTTGGCGCAGGGCATCTTTGCTGCCTTGTTTGAGTTCCAATATAAGAGGCTTATCTTCCAGCATCTAAAGCCAATCCAATAAGGTTGATAATCAACCTTCACTATAAATATGACGTTCCGGTGAGTATTTTAATATAATATATTTTTCTCTTTCTTCCATAATTATTCCGAAACGCCATAAAAGAACCTTTAAATGCAAAATATATTCTTGCTTTTTGGCAAAATAAACAGGAAAATCCCAACTAAAAGAACTATTTCGAAAACAAAGAAATAACAGGTAATCAAAATGACCATGGCGGCTGTATTGATAGGTCCAAAAGAAGTGCTGGTAATCATGCTTGTTACTGCGATCGTGGTCTTTGTTACAATGGTCCGCCGCCGAAAGCGCCGATAACAGCTTATTGTTCTTGATTACTCTAATCCGCAAAATCCCCTGCCAGATTTTTTTTCGCTCTCCGCTGCTTTAACAGACTTCGCTGTCTCTTTTGCTCTAATCGTCGTTTTTTGGCCGCATAGGGAACCCTGGTCTTTTTTCGTACCGGTCTGGTCTTCAGTGCATCCGCGAGTAACTGTTGCAATCGCTCGACTGCGGCCCTGCGATTTGCACTCTGAGTTCGAAACCTCTGCGAGACAACTCTTAGAATACCGTTCTTGTCGGCTCGTGTTTTCAAACGAGAGAGTATTCGCCGCTTTTGCACATCAGAAAAACTATCACAGTTCGCCACATCAAAAAGCAGCGTAATCCGTGTGTTTACCTTGTTAACATTTTGCCCCCCGGGGCCGGCGCTTCGTGAGGCCTTGAAAAAAAGCTCATCATCCCGAATAGATATGTTCTTTGTTATTTCTATCATCGCATCACTGCTTTTGAATCGGTCGGTTTTGCCTGTAACTTCAATCTGCTCTTAGAATATCTTTACAGCACAAAGAGTTAGAACTGGCTCAGGAATCGCAGGTCGTTTTCGAATAGAAGGCGGATATCGGTTATGCCGAACTTTCGCATTGCCAGACGCTCTAAGCCGAAACCGAACGCCCAGCCGGTATATTTTTCGCTGTCTATTCCGACGGCATCAAAAACATTTGGGTCAACCATCCCGCAACCACCCATCTCCACCCAGTTTTCTTTGCCGCTCTTATCTTTCAGGAGCAAATCAACTTCGGCGCTTGGTTCGGTAAACGGGAAAAAGCTCGGTCGAAACCGCCATTTTGTATCGGGGCCAAAAAAGGTATGGATAAACTGTTCAATGGTGGTCTTCATATCCACCATACTAACGCCCTCGTCGATAACCAGGGCTTCAAGCTGGTGGAACATATACATGTGTGTCGCATCGACTGTGTCAGGGCGATATACTCTTCCCGGAGCAACAATCCGAATAGGCGGTTTGGTGCGCTCCATTACGCGTATCTGAATCGTGGATGTCTGGCTTCGCAATAAGGTGTTATCATCAATGTAAAAATTATCCGAAGGATCCCTTGCGGGATGCTCGGGACCAATATTTAATGCTATGAAATTATGCCATTCGTCTTCGACCTCAGGGCCATAAGCCACAGCAAAACCCATCCGGCCGAATATTTCCAGCAGCTCATTCAAGGTTTGTGTAATAACGTGCGGCTTGCCAATGCTTACTGGTATGCCCGGCAGAGTAACATCTATCAACTCTTTCGATTGAACCTGCTGGGATTGCGCCAGAGTGCTTTTTAGCTGCTCGAATGCTTTTGTGACCTCTTTTTTTATTTTGTTCGCGAGGTGGCCGGCCTGAGGTTTTTCTTCGGAGGGCATCTTGCCTATCTGGCTGAGCATCTGAATAATCTGCCCTTTTCGAGACAGATATTTCACCCGGAACTCTTCCAGAGCGGCCAGGTCGGTAACCTTTTTCAGGTCAGCAAGAGCTTCTTTGCCGGTTTTTTTAAATTGCTCAAGCATTTTTCGTACGTCGTATGTCGTCGTTCGTGGCTTGCCAGGCAAGGGCCTGTGTCGCAACTTACGACTTTATTGCGGCTTTGGCAGCTTCGACAATAGCGTCGAAACCCTTCGGGTCGGCAATCGCAATTTCACTGAGCATTTTTCTGTTCAGCGCGATTTTGGATTCCTTGCAGGCGTTGATGAACTGACTGTATCTTATGCCCCGCTGTTTGCAGGCTGCGCTTAAACGTGTAATCCAGAGACCACGGAAATCGCGTTTTCGGCGTCTGCGGTCAGTATGAGCATTAACGGCCGCTCGTACTGTAGCTTCTTTCGCCAGGCGGTACAATCGGCCTGCAGAGCCGCGATGGCCTTTTACTGCTTTGAGGATTCGTTTCTTTGCTTGGTGCCTTGCAGCACCTTTTCTTACTCTTGGCATATCAGCTTTCCTTCGATTTTTTTGATTCTTTAAGCTTACTGGCGGCAGCTGAATGAAAGCCGAGAAGCAAGCATGATCAAATGGTTATTGTTTTTATTCCACTGATTATTTGATTTTCTTTTTCGGCTATTTACTTACACAGTGCAATCCTGGCTGTCTTAGCCATCGCGCTTGTCATAGTAGATGCATTGCCGAGCCGTCTTCGACGTTTAGCGTTTTTAGTGCCCATAAGATGGCCACTACCGGCGCGTTTGTGCTTAACCTTGCCGTTTTTTGTAACTTTTACTCTTTTGCTCAACCCTTTATGGGTTTTCTGTTTTGGCATTTAACTAATCCTTTTTAATATCTTTTCGAAAAAACCTGTATCAAAATGCTGTTTCACTGCAATTAAGATTCGTACATAAAAATAATAAGATTGGTACTTTACGTTATTTGCCGGGGTTGGTCAATACTATAACGGGAAGTTTCTCAAAAAAATCCCGAAAATCCTTCTGTGACTGGTTTTGCTTAAATTGGGTTTGAATTGGGTTTGTATTGGGTTAAATTGGCTTTGTTTTGGCTTAAATTGGGTTTGAATTGGGTTTGTTTTGGCTTTGTTTGTCTGAATAACCAAATGTCCAAATTTTCGTATCTCATTGTTACATAAGAGATTAAGTTGATTTTGGCGTACTTGACTTTGGGTTTGTTTTGCATAAAAAGGTCTGATTTGTAGAGCTATCTCTACAATTGTAGAGGGAAAATGAGTGTAAAGTGAGCTAAAGTGCCTAAAGTGAGCTAAAGTTGGATAATTGATGCTCATAAACTCGAAATCCGATACAATATCAAAATCCAAATGACTCAAATTCAAAACTCCTTAGCTGAGGGCAGAAAAAGACTCCCTCTATAATTAGACGAGTGTGCAGTTTTGAGTCGAAAATTCGGCTATTTTTCGCGGCATATTGTACGTAACTCGATGTGGAATAAGGAGATAAAAATTTTGGAAATATTTTATTTTTGTTTTTAACAGTGAGCGTTTTTGACTGAAAATGATTCAAGAGAATTAGAGATTAGGGAATTTAGAAATGGGGAAAGTTAAAAGTTGAAAGTTAAAGGTCTAAACAATGTGAAAATGTGGTTGATTCCGTTCCGTCTGAAACCGGACCTTCGGCCAGGGAAGGCCCCGTCTAAAGCCGGATCCGAGATTTGTTGTTTTTTGGTGGTATTTCTTTGGTTTTTGGCGTTTTTTGTCGAAAATTGGTTGATTTTTGATGAATTGGGTTAGTTTTTTAGCGTTTTTGACGGAAAATGTTTAGTTTATCGATACCTGAAACTCGATGCTTGATGTTCGAAAATCACTATTCACTTCATTATATGTGTTCGCTCGGTGGCTGGCTGCAACCCGTAGTAAGACTAACAGAAAAATATGATAGTGTCCCCAGAATTACGAACAGGATTGTGACTGTCCCTCTG
>VRUK01000122.1 GCA_019456195.1 Planctomycetota bacterium
TATGATTGTTCGTGGCCATTGCAGCAGCTTGAAAAGTGTTACCTTGTGGTATATGAAATTGAACCAGGCCGAAAATTACAACCAGAGAGGCAAAGGAGCAGAGGTACAAAGGCACAGAGAATTCAATAATATTTAACCATGGATTCATGTTGGAAATCGGGGATTTTGAGTGAAAAATTGGTTGATTCCGTCCACGAAAGGCCGGATCTGCGATTTGTTGATTTTTGGTGGTAGTTTTAGATTTTTGCGAGAGATTTGTAGAAAAACCGGGATTCTTTAGGAAATGGCTAAATGGCGAAATAGTTTTGGATTTGGATAAAATACCAGTTGTCGTGAGTTGTTCGTGAGTTTTGGAAAGCAGGCATCGGCTGGAATTAAGTAAGGTGTCCCCGGAATTGCTTCGCGGCTGTCCCTAGTATTGAAAAAACAAGTATTATCAGCTTGAATTGCAACCTTGAATACGTTACGAAGTAAATTGAAAATTTAAGAGAGGGGTATTTGATGTTGGGTGTGTTGCCCAATGCTATGAAAATACCCGTGAGCGGTTACGAAAATTCAAAGGGATACGCAATGAATAAGACTATCTTGTTACTAACTAGCACATTTGTTTTTTATGTAAGCGGCAGCCTCACCTTGGCAGGTGAGTTATCTCCTGATACCGAAGCTATCATAGACGCCGTTATCCAAGCCCATGAGGCTCAGACCAGTGCGATAAGAAAAGGTACGGGGCTTGCAAACGTTTCTGTGTTGAACAAGTTCAGCGAACATAAACCAGAGGAGGAAAATTACCGTGCTCGTTTTTGGTTCAAGGACCAATCCAGTCGCACAGACACTTCCTTGCTGGATTCTCAGGCCTCTGGTGACGACATTTATGTATCAAAGGCAGACAACGGAGAATTCTCTTATAGGTATAGCTGCTTTAGGGACAGTGTGAGAGTCCGTCGAACCGGCGTAGGGTTCAGGGGCGACCTGGGCAACGACTTTCATCCTGATATTTACTTCAATGGTGGCATGCCTAAACCTATAAGCTACGGTTTTAAGCGGCTCAAAGATAATCTTATTTCTGAGCCGGAACTGCGCTTTACCCAAAACGGCTTGCTTGAATTTACGATCAGTTCCAGCAAAAAAAGGAAATACGATAACCAGGTAGTAGCAGATTTGGAAACCCATTACATATTGCTTGATCCTGAAGGCGAATACCGTCTCCTCGAATATCGTTTTGAGCAGAATAATTTCAGTGGACCAGGATCTTCCTTTCTTTCGCACATGAAGATAGAATGGTCCGACTCGGGATTAGAAGAAGCATATCCGAAATCCGTAAGCTTCGACCGAGTTACGGTTCGATCCGCTCAAGAGTTGAAGAATGTGTCAGATGGTGAAAAATTGGATCGGAAAGTAGAAACACACATCACGATAAATGTGGAGGAATTTACACCAAATGTTGAAATCGACGACAAGCTTTTTACTCTTGCGGGCATGGGCATTGAACGTGGAGCAATAGTAAATGATGTAGTTTCGGGGATTATCTACAGGTATGACAGTCCCAAAGTAACTGAGATATCCTTAGAATCCTTGCTAAGTGAGTCACATTCAGAGCTCTCGCCCTCGAAAACGAACCTCACACGAGAAGAAGATAGTAGCTCCAATGAAAAACGAGGGTTGGACAATATGGCCACAGAAGACGCTGTCTCCTCTTCAGGAGTCGCTGCGAGCATAGCAAATTCCAATCTTCGTATAGTTGTCGCGATTTCAATCGTGGTTGTTATCGCAAGTATGACAGTTCTCCTGATAAGGTTAATTGCTCGCCGAAAACGAAAGTATGGCTGAATGATGAAAAAAGAGCTACACAATTATTTTATGAATACCTGTGATAATGATGCCGCCAAA
Organism: Planctomycetota bacterium; assembly: GCA_019456195.1. Lineage (GTDB taxonomy): Bacteria > Planctomycetota > Phycisphaerae > Sedimentisphaerales > Anaerobacaceae > NIOZ-UU13. Next base: position 1,888 of record VRUK01000122.1, read on the forward strand.
AAACTCTGTGTCCCTAGTTTTTATAGTTTTGAGTTGTGGAGAATTATTAGCACAATTTTTTACAAGCATCGACAAAATCAACAGCCTGTTCGAGGGCCACGTGAATGATTATTGATGCTGGGTCCCCGCTAAGGACATGCGAGGATGACAATATTATTGATTATTTTCTGGATTCCTGTTTTCACAGGAATGACAAATCCGGGCAACCACATGGGGTTGCCCCTACGCAGGCATGCCCCCCTGTTATAGGCCAAGGTAGTGGTTCTTCTGTCATGCAGGAATTCCTTCACTTTTTATTTCCCTGTGTATGGCAAATCGGTCTGTTTGGAGATCCCTTTCTTCGGCAAAGAAAAAAAGGACGACCGTGTTATAGTCGAGGCTAATGTCCGAACCTAATTTGCTTGTTCGTTTATGCTCTTCGAACCGACTGGGTATCTTGTCGAGGATGACTGCTATATCAATATCACTGTCCGGGGTCAATTTATCACGAGCAGCGGAGCCATAGAGATAAACACCACGCAGGTGCCTTCCATAAATATCCTGGAGCTTGCGCCGGGCGATAATCGCTATTTTCATTGCCTGCTGCCGATTCTCTACCATATCCTAATGATACATCTTTAGAGATATTGTTCAATAAAAAAGTCTCCAGTATGTTGGTATATAAACACGCCCAAACGAATTTGGATGAATAACGATTGAAATATCTTTATTATTGATGTAGAATTGGTTTTAATAAATTCTGTTAATAATGGAGGTTTTTGAGATGAAGTCTATAAAACGTCGGGTTTTTTTGAAAGGTGCACTGGCCGGGTCTGCAATGGTTGCGGCGCCGTTTAATATTCTTAAGGCGGGTGCTTCGCCGAACAATAAGCTTAATATTGCCTGTATAGGGGTCGGTTCGCAAGGCTCGGGTAATGCGGAGTATCTGACGAGGAGCAATAATGTGATTGCCCTGTGTGATGTTGACAAGGCGTGGCACGGGAAGGCCATTGCGGGGAAAAAGAGCCTGCAGAAAATCAAGCTGTGGACGGATTACAGGGTGATGTTCGATAAGATCGGTAAGGACATCGACGCGGTTCTTATAGCGACTCCAGAGCATTCGCATTATGCTATTTCCGTTTACGCTATGAGGCACGGCAAGCACGTTTACTGCCAGAAGCCGCTGTGTCATACTGTTAACGAAGTTCGTCTTCTGACTGAAGAGGCGAAGAAGCATAAGAACGTGGTGACGCAGATGGGGAACCAGGGGCATTCGGGCTTAAGCTCGGCTATGCTAAGGGACTGGGGCCAGGCGGGGGCGGTCGGGCCGATACGGGAAGTGCACGCTTATTCGAGGAAGAATTACTGGATCGACAAGCCGTTAGTTAAGGGGAGTATCGTGCCGGAGACATTAGATTGGAATCTGTATCTGAATCGGGCCGAGAAGATTCCGTTCAGTACGAGCTATATGAATCGCGAGTGGATACGGTACAGCCACTTCAGCGGAGCGGTCGGTGATATGGCCGCTCATATACTTGATCCTGCTTATTACGCCCTGGATTTGCGTGTGCCTTTGAGCGTGAGGGCCGAGGTTAATACGCCGGCTTATCGAGGCTCACTGCCGAGGTCGGGGGTTATTACGTGGGAATTCGGCGCGAGAGGGAAAATGCCGCCTGTATCGATGAAGTACTATCTTGGACTGGATATAGAGTTCCCTCGTCCGAAACACCTGGAAGCCGGGCGCAGGGAAATAACCAGCGGTTCGGTGATGGTGGGGGAGAATGCATCGATAATGGCGGGCAGTCATAGTCAGGGCGGGCGGATCATTCCCGAGAGCGTGATGAAGGAGACGCCGAAGCCGCCGGAGGCAGCTTTCCGGTGCAAGGGCAGGACCCATTTCGACAACTGGACCCTGGCGTGCAAGGGCGAAGATACGGCCATGTCGAATTTCGAATATGCGGGGCCGTTGTCTGAAATAATAGTTCTCGGCGATATCGCTCTGCTGCATCCGGGGAGGACGCTGCTGTGGGATTCTAAGAACCTGAAAATCACCAACGATGAGGCCGCGGATAAGAGTCTCTTCATGAGGCGGCTTGACCCGCGCGACTATATGAAATGGTGTTAGGGGCAGGAGGAAAGGCAGTTAGAGAATTAGTGAATTAGAGAATTTAGAATTGGTGGTCTGTGAGGAGCCTTAAACACAATCACATCAAGGATATCCATATAATCCAGAGATTTTTCTTGACGGGAAGGTGTATGATTTGGTATAAAGATAAACGGTGATTATTATATCCGCGTATTGAGGGTTTTTGCGGATTTCGCTCCTCAAAGTCGCGGGATTATCGAGAGTTTATCGAATATTGGTCGTTATCGTAACCTTTTTTACAGGAGGAAGTGTCATGAGAAGTCGATTAATCTGTTTGACAGCATTATTTTTGATAGGATTCGTAGTATTTAGTCCAAGCCACGCACAAGACGAGGTCGAAAATATACTTATTAACGGCGGCTTCGAGGACGGAGTTGAAACGCCGTGGGGCACATACGGAGGCGCTACCATGGAAGTGGTTGATAAACTGGATGGCGCAGCGGTTGACGAAGAACCTATCGAGGGAAACTATTGTTTACATGTTACGGTTCCGGCAGCAGCAGCAAATTTCTGGGAAACCGGTTTAAACCAGACAGGACTTGTTTTTGAAGCGGGCAAGACATACACTCTTTCGGTCTTTCTCAAGAGCAAGGAAGGTACACTGGACATCAATTTCAAGCCGGAACTGGCACAAGATCCATGGACGGCACCTGTAGAGCAGGCCTTCGTTATGACTGAAGAATGGACAGAATTTAGCCTAACAACTTCTGCTGTTACCGAGGAGCTCAGTCCAGCGGAGATCGTACTGCACATAGGTTATGCACCCGGTGATTTCTGGATAGACAACATAAGATGGTACGAAGGCGAATATGTCGCACCATCTCTCGGAGATAAATCCTTTGCTTCGTTACCCGTCCCGGAGGACGGCGCCATAAATCCTGAAACGTGGGCGAACCTTTCCTGGAAGCCGGGAGATAAGGCTGTCTCGCATGATGTGTACTTCAGCGACAATTATGACCTTGTGCGCGACGGCGCCGCCGAGGCATTTCAAGGCAATCAGGGTGCGGCGTTTATTGTTGTGGGCTTTCCGGGATTTGCTTATCCTGATGGTCTTGTTAACGGTGCGACATATTACTGGCGAGTTGATGAGGTCAACGACACCGAGCCGAATAGTCCGTGGAGAGGCGACGTCTGGAGCTTTTCAATTCCTCCAAAAACCGCATACTTACCCGACCCGGCTAATGCCGCCGAGCAAGTATATCCTGAAACAAAGCTGAAATGGACGGCAGGTTTCGGTTCGAAATTACACACCGTATATTTCGGAGATAATTTTGACGATGTGAACAATGCAACAGGTGGTCAAGCGCAGGGAACTGCAAATTATACTCCTGACGGCCCGCTTAAACTGGCCAAGACTTACTACTGGCGGGTCGATGAGTTTGATATTATCGAGACGTATAAAGGTGATGTCTGGAGCTTTACAACTGAGGGTGCCGTCGGAAATCCTAATCCGGCTAATGGTGCTGTGGATGTGAATCGGACACAGATTATTACCTGGTCGCCGAGTATCTTTGCAGCTTCGCATGAGGTTTATTTCGGCACTGATAAAGATGCTGTTAAAAATGCCGATACCAGCTCAGGGGAGTATAAAGGTACCAGGGACCTTGGTACAGAGACATACGACCCGGGAAGACTTGAACTGGGCGCCACCTACTATTGGCGTATTGATGAGGTCAATAGTCCCAATTCCGACAGTCCGTGGGCAGGGATCCTCTGGAGCTTTACTACGGCCAACTTCCTTATCATTGACGATTTTGAGAGCTACAACGACCTTGATGAAGGTGAAGCCGGGAGCAACAGGATATATCTTGCCTGGCTTGACGGATTCGACAATCCGGCTATCAATGGTTCTATCGTTGGTCATGCCAATCCTCCATTTGCTGAGCAGGACATCGTCCACGGAGGTTTGCAGTCGATGCCAATGTCATACGACAATGCTGTAGGCAAATCCGAGGCAACTTTGACGCTGACTTATCCGCGTGACTGGACCGAGGATGGTGTCAGTACTTTATCTATCTGGTTCAGGGGCAATTCGGATAATGCTGCCGAGACGTTGTATGTTGCTCTCAATGGCAGTACGGTGGTCAATCACGATGATCCTGATACAGCGAAGAGAGGTTCATGGACTGAATGGACTATCGACCTGCAGGCATTTGCCGACCAGGGTATTAACCTGACTAATGTCGATACGATTACCGTTGGCCTTGGTGATAGAAACAATCCGACTGCCGGCGGTGCAGGTATGATGTACTTCGATGATATCAGGTTGTATAAACCAGTCCCACAAGAACCGTAACCGGATAGGATTCGAGAAATAAGGCAAGTAAATTTCGGGTATTGCTGAAACAGGTAGTAATTTCTCAGCTTAATCACTAAATCTATACAAATACTAACAAATGTCTTATATTTCCCTAAAATCGCTTATATTGCCAACGTTTACAAATAACAATCGCCCAACATTAAGGTACATTTTATACGGTTTAAGTTGTCGTATGGGAAGAAATGTATCAATCCTATAACTCTTTAGGGGATCAAAGCCGATTATGAATTATCCTGCATTTATCTCTGTAGCTCGCGCTCCACAGCATTGGTGATTTTAGAATCTAAAGGTTCTGTCTTTGATGGATATCGAGCAACAGTCTTTCCGTCTCTGCCTATCAGAAATTTATTGAAGTTCCATTGAATGGGACCACTAAAGTGTGAATTCTTGTCGGGATTAGTCATGTACTCATAAAGAGGATGGATATCATCACCTTTGACAGATATCTTAGAGAACATTGGAAATGTGATGTTGAATTGCACGGTACAGAAGTTCTTAATTTCGGAGTCAGTCCCGGGTTCCTGAGCTCCAAAATTGTTCGCGGGAAATCCCAGAACAACCAATCCTTGGTTTCTGTATTTGTCATAGAGTTTTTGTAAGCCCGCATATTGCTTAGTGAAACCACATTTACTCGCGACATTGACGATCAGCAGAACTTTTTCCCGATATTTGGAGAGCGAAACAGGTTGCCCTTCGATATCGTTCATCTTAAAGGCATAAAGCTCGCTTTCTGGTTTTCTCTCTTGTAGAGAAATTGTGTCTTCTGTTGGGAAATCGGCTGGAACCGACCAAGTCACCTTTCCCGCTGCGAGCCATTCTGCTGCTCGTATGAGCATGGTCTGAAATCCAATACATCGGATGCCGGCAGGGGCCACTTCGCCAGACCACAGATGACCGAAGGTTGAGTTATAAATGCGACCTTTTCCATATCTAACAACCCATTCAACCGGCCAATACTTCTGTGTGGTTTTGTCGCAGGCATACGACAGAACCGTCAGATTTTGGGCAGGCCCCCTGGCGTACACATAAACTTCCAGGGATGGAGTCTTCCAGCGTTCCGGAAATCCATTATTGATTGGGTGGCGGTTTAGTATTCTGACAACGGTGTCAAATCTGGGGCCGTGTGATGTACCTTTTCCTTCTCCGGGCGGGATGCGAATAATCTTGCCATCGGCGCTGATCTCCAGCGCAGTACCGGTATCCTGGCGACGCCAACCAAGTCCGATCATGCGGTCGTACTCTTTCCAATGAGAAAAGGCATTGTTTGCAGAGTGCAGAATGTAGAGCCCTCCCCCAGACTTGACGAAATTCTCCAAGGCCACCTCCACTTCTTTAGGCCAGCGAAATTGTTTTTTACCTATATTGTTGGTGTTTTGGATTACGACATCATACTGCCCAAATTTTGGCCGCCATGTATTCCAACCCGGGGCATCTGGTGAAGCGGGAGTAGTAGATACCTCAATATTAAAAAGCCCAGTATTTTCCAAAATCTGCCGGATCACACGAGTTGTTTGTCTCCAGTCGTGATTACTGAATCCATCGACAATCAGGACTTTGATGGGCCTGGAATTGGGGCTTGCATTGACATAGTTAGTCGAAAAAAGAAAAGCTACGGCACCTACGGCCGCAATAAGGCACATTAACACTTTTGTGGTTTGACGTCGAATAAACATTTAATACCTCCATAAAAATTGCTCAAAACGTTGCTTGTTTACCCAACATTATACACAGTGAGTGCCTGACTGAGAAGAAAGAAACTGAGTACCTGGTTTTGCTTTAAATATACAAATTAGCTCCTGGCAGTTGCGGATCGGGATGGCGTGGTTATTCTTTTGCGCCGCGGATGCGAAGGAGTCCAGGCTTGCTTTTCAGAGGATGAAGCTGTATTATGTGGAATACAAAAAAGACAGTAATTAGTGATTTCCAATTAACTTGAAAGGTAAAGTTATGTTTCAACGCCAACTCATTTATCTTCTAACGCTGTGCGCCGTTGCCTTCTTACCTCAAAAAGTACTTGCCGGGAATTGGCCTGGATTCCGGGGGCCGGGTGGATTGGGTGTTTCGCAGGAAAAAGATTTACCTATCGGCTGGAGTGAGACAGAAAACATGGCCTGGAAAACGGCAATGCCCGGTCATGGTTCATCCAGTCCGATTGCATTAAACGGCAAATTGTACGTTACCTGCTACAGCGGATACGGCATGAGAGGAGTGCCGGGCAAGATGGAGGATTTGAGACTTCATGTAGTCTGTGTTGACAGTAAAAACGGCAAGATAATCTGGCACAAGCAAATCGAGCCGGTCCGTCCCGAGTCTAAGAGTGTACGCGACCATGGTTATTCCGCCGGGACACCGATAACTGACGGTAAGCATCTTTATATCTTTTTCGGAAAGAGTGGTGTCTTTAAATTCGACCTTGAGGGTAATAAAATCTGGCAAACCAGTGTCGGAACGAAAACGCATGGCTGGGGTAGTGGCACTTCGCCAGTGTTATATGAGAACTTAGTCATCGTCAATGCAAGCGTCGAGAGCAAATCACTTGTGGCTATCGATAAAAACTCGGGCAAAGAAGTGTGGCGTACCGGTGGAATGGATTCTTCCTGGAATACGCCTCATCTGGTTAAGAATTCCCGCGGGCAATACGAAGTGGCCGTAACTGTGAAAAAGTGGATCATAGGATTCGATCCCAAGACCGGTGAAGAACTTTGGCGTTGTAAAGGCATTTCTGACTATATTTGCCCAAGTATCGTGTCCCATGAAGGTGTTTTGTATGCCATGGGAGCCCGTTCTTCCAAGACCGTTGCCGTACGAAGCGGGGGTCGCGGGGACGTAACAGGCACACATAAGCTTTGGCAGGCCGATGTCGGGGCGAATGTTTGCTCTCCAGTGGTTTATAATGGTCACCTTTACTGGGTCAGCGACCGCAATCGAACCGCTTACTGCCTTAGTCTGTCCGATGGATCAGTCAAATATGCTGAAAAGATAGGGCCTCAGCCATACGCATCGGCCTTGTTGGCTGACGGAAGATTTTATGTTGTGACACGTAACGGAGGTACCCTGGTATTGGCGGCGAAGCCACAATTCGAGCAATTAGCTTTGAATAAACTTGAGGATGAAAGCACATTTAATGCCAGTGCGATTGTATGTGATGGCGCATTGATTTTACGCAGCGATAAAAATCTGTATTGCATCAAGAAGATGAATTGAATCGGTATTCGTGAACATTTTTCAGTTACAATTGTGGCTGTCTTATTTGCCACAGCCCATCTGTGATGCGCCAGGAAAACCATTTTTCCCGAATTTATTGGCTGAACATATAGAATTTTCTACCGTATTTTTAAGAGCTTTCTTGATTAATTTAGTGAGAATACAGGTTTGACAACCGATTGCTCATTATACAAAACACACGCAAGAAAGGTACGGTAATGGAGAAAAACAGTAAAATACAATTCAATTGGCGAGCATTCTTTTCGGTTCTGTCTGCACTATCCTTTATTGGGATGGTCTTTACCGGAGTGATTCTTTTTGTAGTACCGCCCGGTCGCATCGCAAACTGGACGGGATGGACCATCATCGGCCTTACCAAGCACCAATGGATCGGCCTGCATGACTGGTTCAGTATAATCTTCGTGGCGGCATCGGTCTTTCATGTGTATCTCAACTGGAAGCCGTTAGTAAGTTATTTCAAGAACAAGGTCAGCAAGGCATTCGCCCTGCGTATAGAATGGGCATTTGCATTAGTTATTTGCTGCGTTGTCTTTATTTGTACTCTTGGCGACATTAAGCCTTTCTCGTCGCTGCTTGTCTGGAATGAGAACATAAAACACAGTTGGGACAGCTCTCAGCAACGCGCTCCTATCCCCCATGCCGAATTACTGACGCTCACTGAACTATCTGAGCAAGTGCGTGATTTGAGCCTCGAAACCATACTTACAAACCTCAAGTCTCGGGGGATTGAAGTTGAATCGGCGGATGTTGTGCTCGGAGATTTAGCCGAGGCCTACAATATGACACCAGCGCATCTTTATGACATCGCCCTGGGGCAGGCCGGGCCCGGGCGGGGCCAGGGAGGGCATGGTGAGGGTGGCCGCGGATTTGGAGGGCCGGGAGGCAGAGCCGAACAATATGCCGATACTCAAAAGGTTGATACTGGAGTGGAACATCAACAAGAAGGATCCATTCGAGGAATTGGCCGTATGACATTGAATTCATATTGCAATCAAATGGGTCTTGATGTAAATGAGGCCGTGAAAAAACTCCAAAATGCCGGTTTCAAAGCCAGTTCAGATATGACTATACGCAATATTGCGGACAGTACCGGCGTCCATCCATCTGAAATCCGCACTCTACTCGAACCTCCAGTACAATAGGATGCTCAGCTTGTGTATTTAATAATTAAATGAAATCAGGGCTTTGCTCGATGAACTAACATGAAATTGGGGCTAAAAGCTCACAAATCCCGGCTTTCTACGAATTATTTCGCACTTTTTTTATATTTTTTCCGCCATCTTTTTGCTTATCATATTCAAGAACTATAGATTTATGCCATCCATAGTTTTCCTTCGAAAATAACGATTTTCGGAGAAAATCAGCAAAAATAGCCTGAAAAACACATTATTTTCATAAAATTCCAGTAAAAAAGCTCTGGGAAATTACAATTAAACAATAACCCAGGAGTTTGTCGATTTCTTATGAAGACAAAATATGGTACACTCCGGTGCTTGAGAAAGTGAGTTTTTAGTACTAAGGACTATTTTTTTGTAACAAAACGGCATTCTCAAGCGTCTGATATAATAGTTGTTGGTTTTGTTCTAACTACCGGTGCGGTATTGAGGTACGTTCTGTGTCTGTATAAACCTATGAGTCCAGGAGAATTTTAATTTTGAGGCTGTAATGACATTGCAACAAAAGAAAAAATTAGGCGAGTTACTCTGTGAAAAATCATACCTGGATCAGCTTAGGCTTGAATCTGCGCTTGCCGAGCAAAAGGTCGAACATCGGCGTTTAGGGCAGATTCTTCTGGAACTCGGCTATATAACGGAGGCTCAGCTAAACGAAGCACTTGCACTCCAGGCGGGCATCGAGAGGATAGATTTGACAGACATTTCAATAAGTACTGAAATACTTACTCTTGTACCAGCGGAATTAATCAGTAAACACAATGTTTTGCCATTGCGTTTTGATGCAAGAAATCATTCAGTGAACTCTGAAAACAAACAATCACCAACAAACCACAACAAATTATTAGCTGTTGCGATGACTGACCCTTTTCAGCCGCAGGTTCTTGAGAATTTACGCCTTGTCACCGGTTATCCTGTTCGGAGGTATTATGCCGATCCGAAAGACCTTGAAAATGCAATAATGAAATTCTACGGCAGCAATGTTGCCAGAATGCTGGATAATCTGGTGCCGGTCGATCAAATGCCGGATGCAGATGATTTGGATAACCTGGATTTTTCACCGGCCAAACTACATGAGCTGGCCAGAGAGCCCTCATTGGTCAACCTTGTGAATCTGATAATCCTGGAAGCGATTGAAACCAGAGCGAGCGATATTCATATCGAACCGTTCGAGCATGATGTAAAGATAAAATACAGAGTTGACGGCCTGCTTGTGGAGAGGTCACCTTCATCAAAGCGTCTGCAGGCGGCAATCATTTCACGTATCAAGATTATGGCGGACATGAACATCGCCGAAAGGTTTGTGCCGCAGGATGGACATATAGAATTCGCCGGCAAAAACGGCAGGGTCGATATTCGTGTTTCAACAGTGCCGACGGTACACGGTGAATCCATTGAGCTGAGACTTTTGGACAGGACGGCGTCACTGATACCACTTCATGATTTGGGGATGAACGACCAATGCCTGGATGGTTTTGATAAATGCCTGCAAAAGACACACGGGATTGTGCTTGTTACAGGGCCGACGGGCTGCGGTAAGACCACGACTCTCTATGCGGCGATGAAAAGGATTTTCAAACCCTCGGTAAAGATGATAACGATAGAAGATCCTGTCGAATATCAACTCGAAGGCATAAACCAGATGCCTGTCAATCCGAAAAGAGGGCTTACGTTCGCGACGGGGCTTCGGCATATCCTTCGTCACGATCCGGACATTGTAATGGTCGGAGAGATTCGAGACGCAGAGACGGCCAATATAGCAATTCGTGCGGCATTGACCGGTCACCTTGTTTTCTCAACACTTCATACCAACGATGCACCCGGCGCGGTTACAAGATTAATCGACATGGGTGTCGAGCCGTTCCTGTTGGCCAGCTCTCTGGAAGCGGTGTTGGCTCAAAGATTAGTGCGTAAAATTTGTACGAAGTGCAAAGAACCTTACAAGCCCGACGAGCACCTCATAAAGAACCTAAACGGTTCTATGAAGATTGAACCCGGTACAACGTTCTATCACGGTGCCGGCTGCAATGATTGCAACCATACCGGCATGTCGGGACGATTAGGTATGTTCGAATTGCTCAGAGTGACCGGTAAGCTGAGAGAATTGATAGCGGAAAAACCAACCACAGAACAGATTATAAAAGCAGCTCCCGCAGACCATATTAGTATGGTACACGATGGTATCAGCAAGGTTTTAGAAGGTGTTACGACACCTGAGGAGATATTCAGGGTCTCAAAGAGTATAAGTGAAGACGAGTAATGCGAAGGTTTTCTGAACAAGTGAAAAGATATAAGAAATGAGTCAATTTTCATACAAAGCAGTTGACAGAGGCGGGGGACACGTCAAGGGACTGATAGAGGCGGTTGACCGCAGAAGCGCAGTGGCCGTTCTGGCGGATAAAGGTCATTTCGTAACAGAAGTGTTCGAGAAAGACAATGTACCGAGCGTTGCATCGCATGCTAAGGGCGAAGAGAAGGTTTCGCTGGATCTGAGCCGGTTTTTGCAATTCGGCTCGCGAAAGGTCAGCAGCAAAGACGTTTTAGCCATGACAACTCAGTTAAGCACGGCTTTACAGGCGGGGCTTCCACTGCTAAACGGTCTTGAGCTTATTCTCGAACAACAGCACAAGCCGGGGATGAGAGAAATGTTAGGCGACCTTGTGAATTCGGTCAGCTCCGGGCAGTCACTTTCAGAAGCCATGGAGAAACACGAGAAGGTTTTCAATCCGCTGTATCTTTCGATGATACGAGTCGGTGAAACAGGAGGAATGCTCGAAGAAACGACTGCCCAATTGGCTGGGATACTGACCAGGGACGAGAAGATAAAGACGAATATGAAAAATGCTTCTGCGTATCCTATATTCGTATTGTGCATAGGACTTGCGTCAGTGGCTATTATAATCACCTGGATACTGCCGACTATAATAGGGACAATAAGCGAAACCGGCGCCTTGCTGCCCCTGCCGACAAGGATATTGATGGGAATAAGCGCATTTTCTAAAGCTTTATTCACCAAGGTATATGGATGGATTTTACTGGCCATGATAGGGGCAGGGCTGTATTACTTTTCAAGATGGACAAAAACCGTCGGCAAACTCAAGTGGGACACTTTTAAGCTGAGAATACCTGTATTAGGCTCGGTATTGCAGACTATAGCGGTGGGTAGATTTGCTCGAACACTTGGGGCGCTCACCAAGGGGGGGGTTATTATTTTGGAAGCCCTTAGTGTAGTTCGGGACACGCTGGGCAACGAATTGCTGGGCATGGAAATCGATGCAGTCGCTGAAAAAGTCAAGCGCGGCGAGTCGCTGGCCGAACCTTTGAGCGAGTCGGGACATTTTCCACCCCTGTTAGTGCAAATTGTCTCGATTGGTGAGCAGACAGGCAAGCTCGACGAACTGCTTTTGAATGCCGCTGATACTTTCGATAATGACGCAGATTCGGCGATAAACAGGTTTATGGCGATTTTCCCGGCGATGTTGATATTACTGTTAGCTTTAATAATAGGATTCATAATAATAGCAACACTTTTGCCAATCGTGGCATTGACTCTTGGCGGCGGGATGGTTTAAACAGTTTTGAGTTTTGAGTTTTTTTTAGAAAGGTATTCAAATGAAGTGGAAGAAGCAGAAGAGAAAGGCATTCACACTTATAGAACTGCTTGTAGTGATTGTTATTTTAGGCCTACTTGCAGGATTTGTCGCTCCGAAAATGTTTAAATCCATCGTCAAGGCCAAAAAGGACCTGGCCAAGCCCAAAATGACAATTATCGAAAGTGCAATTGAAAGATTCAGCCTTGATTGCGGCCAGTATCCGGATGACTCTATGGGGCTTGAAGCCTTGCTGATTCCGCCTGCAGGGCTGGAGGAAAAATGGAACGGGCCGTATCTAAAGGCCAGCCAGTTGAACGATCCGTGGGACAATCCTTACATATATGTGGCCGATGGTGAAATCAATCCCGGCAGTTTCGATTTGGTAAGTCTCGGAGCTGACGGCACAGAGGGTGGGGAGGCTGAGGCCGAAGATATATTCAATGATTAAACAACCGGTAGTTCATAAGCCATAAACTATGAAATCGGGTGAGTTTGTAAGAAATGCAAAGGCAAAAGTCAAAAGTCAAGGTCAACGGGAAAGAATGCGGCTTTACACTTGTTGAAGTGTTAGTGGTAGTAGTTATCATAGGACTTCTTGGAGGTCTTGGCGGTGGTCTTTACATAGGGACATATAAGAAGCTGCTGGTTGAAAAAGCGGCGCGTGATTTTTTCCTTACCGCCAAATATGCAAGGATAATGGCGATTGAGAAACAGCGCCAATATAAAATAGTATTAGATCCCGCCAACAACGGATTTCACTTAGTTACAACACAAATGGACGAAGAAGGCGGGCAAACAGAACAGATGATTGTGAGGGATTCTTTATGCAAGCCGGTGACATTTGACGATGGAACCGGGTTCGAGGACATTAAGATTACACCGATAAGCTTAGTAACCACAAGTGATGATGATGAGGGGCAGTCAATAGTATTTTCAGGAAATGGTACAGCGCAAACGGCTGTAATTCAGATAGGTAACGGCAAAAACCATTATACAATTACTATTTCGGCTGCAACGGGCAAGGCAAAAGTGTATGACGGCATAGTTGAGAACGTGGAAGTCGGAGTTATCGATTTGGACGCAGAATCATGATCCGAAAGACAAACAACAAGAAAGGATTTAGTCTGATTGAGACACTCGTTGCCAGCGCCATCCTTTCCGGTGCTGTTTTAACGTTAGGGGCAATCAGCACGATGTCTGTTAGCGGGACGCGACTTAACAGGCGATATGAAGTGGCTGCGTCATTGCTCGATAAACAGCTTAACATGATTGATTATATCGGTATAGACGAATTCATCGACATAGGCCAGTTGGAAGGATATTTCGAAGGATACGAACCGGCTTATCACTGGGAAGTCGTTACCGAATACCAGGATATCGACAGTCTTTATCTGGTAACAATAACTGTGAGTTGGGCTGACGGCAATCGCCCTTACAGTATCTCGGCTGATACTATGCTCGACGGAGTAAGTGTATATCTTGAGGTTGAAGTGGAGTAGCAGTGAAGAAGATTGATTTAAAAAAGACTGGATTTACATTAGTCGAAGTGATGGTGGCCGTGACTATCGGTGGATTTATTATGTTGGTCGCGGTGGGAACACTGAAGGCCATAACAAGCAGCGCCAAGATGGTGGACACTAATATCAGCGCCGCCGCAGAAGTTCGATTTGCAATGAATCTGATTTCACGAGACCTTGTCAACTTCTATCGTGACGAGAATAATGAAAACACAAAACTAATCGGTATCACCGAAGAATCAGCAGATGGCAACATCAGTTATCTGGTTTTTTACACGCTCAACAGGATGAAGGCCAGGGCAGACCAGCCTGAAGGTGATATTTATGAAGTCGAATATTCTCTGCTGCAAGACGGAGAACAATCATTACTAATGAGACGCTTGTGGCCTAATCCCAATACAGAATATGATGATGAACCGCACGGTATTCAAGCTGTTATAGCAGAGGATATTGGTGTTTTCGAGGTCAAGTACTTTGACGGAGAAGAATGGTCCAACGAATGGCCGGAAGAGATGGAGGTTTTACCTCATTTAATTGAAGTAAGTATTGTGGGTAAAGAACAGAGCCGAGGAAATCCGGCAATGGAATCCATTTTGATTAATTTGACCAGATCGGTAACAGCCACCGTTGCGGCCTCTGAAGGCGATGAGGGAGGCGGAGGAGGCCAAGGCGGCGGCGGGGGAGGCCAGGACAGCGGTGGAGGCGCCCCGACGGGCGGAAGGGGATAAATCAGGAAGAATCTAAAAGCAAAAGTTCAGCTTAAAAAAATGAGTACAAAAGGTAATAACAAAGGGCTTGTTCTTGTAACGGTACTGTGGGTAATCGTGGTGCTTATGGTGATTGTTTCTGTACTCAGCCGCCAAAGCCGACTTGATACGAAAGTCTGCGCTGCCCGGCTGGAAGGCGA
>VRUK01000012.1 GCA_019456195.1 Planctomycetota bacterium
TCATCCGAATTTTAAGTCGCTGATCTACTGGACAAAAGCAGGAATTGCGGTGCGATTAGTGCGGCCTTGATTGGCCTAATGTGGATATGGTGACTGGTGTGGAAAACAGGCTCTCTTATTTTCCTGATGGTTCAATAGAGGAGATTCATTTCAGGAGTGTATTTTGAACACATAGAGAAATTTCGAAGATTTAAGGAGAGAAAATATCAGGAATTTCAAAAGTGGCAGCTGGCGGATTATGAGCAGGTAGATACAATTATTTCCTGCATTTGGGGATTCAAGAAAATTGCATTTCCCCACCTAAGTTGGCCATTGCGTGCCCGTTTCAAATTGTAAAGATTAAACAATGTATAGTCATAGCGACTTAAAAAATCCGACACTTCATGGAAAAGACACCCGCCCTCATAGTGAGCCACAAACATCACTTCGGCGAAAATTAGTCTTATCCGTTTGTCACTCAGTTTTCCAAGTGCTCCTTTGAGTACCTTTAATTCGGCACCTTCGACGTCCAGTTTCAGGATGTCGATGTCAGCGATGCCTTCTGTGTTACAGAAAGTGTCCAGGGTTTGTGTTTCTACCTCTATTTGGCCGATGTAACGTGAACTTTCCGAATAATACTTTGCTCCTGTAGTTGGCCTTGGAAACATTGAGTTACAGCTTCGGTCCGTATTGATCTGAAGATATGCCTGGCTGTTTTGGTCGGAAAGGGCAATTTGAAAAGGCTTTATGGAACTACTTTTAGCCAGGTGGCTAAGTTTATTAAAGGAATTGGGAAAAGGTTCGAAGCAGTAAATTGTTGCCTGAGGAAAGATTTTCGCATAGGTGGTTGCGATGTCGCCCACATATGCGCCAACGTCAAAGACTGCCAGGTCCTTTTCTCCGCCAAAAAGGAATTTTTGAACAAGAAATGGATCTTCAACTTTCAGAGACGGCTTGCCGGGCCTAAACCAAGTTCTAATGATGTTTTTCATACTCATAAGTCAAACTATTGTTCTTTTAGGAATTCTTCCAGACCCAATATTCAATTGGTTTTTTCGCCTAAAGACCGGGCAGTCTAAGGATATTGTCATATAATTGTAATGTAACGAATAACCCTGCAGCTTTTTTAGCTGTTGGATAATACAATGGTCGGACAGAGAAAGCAAGATAGAACTTACTGATGATATTACCGATGGACCTTGCATCGATTTGTATACTCAGTTTAAGCATGAAGGCAACAGAGCCCTCTGTCATTATGACGTCAATATGATCAAAACGCCTGCAATTGTGGTAGTGTACGAAAAAAGCACACTTCTGTTTGAAATATTGTAGTAAATAGAGGGCATGTCTTAATCCGTATATCTGAAATGGCTCTGGAAGTTCAATTCTTTGTAATCTTAATCACCATAAAATTATTGCGAGTCATAAAGTTTTAAGTTATCTTTGTGATTATTGGACATCATCTATATTGATTGAAAATACTTTTTTTGAATTATCACGGATGATATATGATAGCAATCAAATTCAAAGCCGGGCCCCAAAGGCATCAAGAAGATGCAGTCAACTTAATTATTCTTCTTTTTATAGCATTTTTGTTAGGAGTTTACTTGATTGTCACAACCGTCCTTATTGCTCAGGATGGCATTTATTATATTGAGCGGGCCCAGAAGTTATCAAGTGAACCAAGCACTGTTATAATGTCACATCCTCCGGGTTACCCTTTTCTTGTATTCATAGCCCTCAAATTTGTTGGCTTATTCAATGGCAGTCCATCAGCGCAAGCCTGGGCATACACGGCTCAAAGTATGACTTTGTTATGTAGATTGCTTGCGATTATACCTTTGTATTTTATCGGTAAGCTTTTTGTTGGTCCTCGTAACAGCTTTTGGGCTCTGCTGATTCTGATCTTATTGCCTTATCCCGCGCGGTTCGGGAGTGATGTGCTGAGAGATTGGCCTTACATTTTATTTTTGGCTGTAGGTTTTCTGTTTTTGCTTTGGGGTGTAGAACAGGGCAAATGGTGGTTTTTTGGCATAACCGGTCTGGTTGCAGGACTTGGATTTACAATTCGGCCTGAATGTGCTCAGTTAGTGCTATATAGTATTTTGTGGCTATGTATGAAATTGCTGAAGCCGAACTGTAATATGAGCAGAGCCAAACTACTCTGTGCTTTGTTCATTCTTTTAATTGGATTTGCTCTTCCTTTAGCCCCCTATGTGCAAGAAAGAGGGAGAATCATCCCAACAAAATTGAGAAAACTTGTCGATTCCTCTAAAGAATATAGCGTTTCTTTTTTCCAGGCACAATCGGAACAAGAAGTAAACATTGAGAGTCACAACCGTATATATAGCATTATGAGCTTATTCGGCGACATAATAAAAGCTATTGGCAGACTCATTGGAGAAATTAGTGACAATTTAATGCACTTTTTTTTGCCGGCACTGTTGATTGGTTTTTATTGCCGTTTCGGTAAACAATCCAAGGCAACGGCTGTAGAGAGGTTTTTTGTGCCTGTTTTTATAGTGTTTAACGTAATTATGATGATTCTACTACATTATAGCCATGGATATATAAGCAGAAGACATTGTTTGCCGCTGGTTGTGTTCTCAATTTTCTATGTACCTATTGGTTTACAAGTATTTGCCGAATGGCTCAGCAACAGGTTTTCAAAAGGTTGTTTAGGGAATAATCCGAAACCACAACTATGGTTTTTTATTCTCGTTGCAGTTGGTGTCACTATTTGTTTGCCTAAATTGGTAAGACCTATACGTATAGAAAAGCAAGGTTACAGGAATGCTGCGAGTTGGCTAAAGAACAATACTGGCCGAGAAGACATTATCGCCGTTCCGGACAAACGAATAAGTTTTTATGCAGAACGAGAAGGATTGCTGTATCGCGAAAGTGTTCCGGAGAGGGCCAAATACGTCGTTAGGATTGTGAAGAGTGAAAATGAAGAGCTTGGTACCGGAGAATCTGTGCGGAAAGAATTCTCGTTGTGGGTGAACGAAAAGAAGAAGGCAAAGAGAATTGTATTTTACAAAATTTTATAGCTGACAGCTACGTCTAATCGCAAGAGAGGGTGAAATGAGAAAATATCTGCTCAGAAATATCTATAATAAAGTGAGCTCTCGAAATCTAAAGTCCTTGGCGATTAGAACTTTAGATTCATTGAACATTCCAATTTATAGAATCGGCTTGGGATACTAATAACATAGGGGGATTTAACTCCCAAGTGCAACTGAGTCAAATCCTGTTTTGTTATCCAGTTAATCTTTTCCGTTCATGAAATACTTCATTGGGTGTCAAATAGCCAAGTGATTTTCTTGGGCGATTATTCAGCCGATTCATGATGTGCCGTATCTGCTCATCTGTCAGCGTTCGAACATCACTTCTTTTGGGCACATACTGTCGGATCAAGCCATTGGTATTTTCATCCAATCCCCGCCGTTTACAATGAAGCAAAAGAGGATTGTTCTTTGTTTCCGCGGTGCTTTAGCTCTACCAGCCTTTTTTTGAAAATACAACTGGAATTGTTTGCAGCATGATTTTTAGATTTAGCCCAGGCGAGCGTCTCTGAATATATAAATAATCGTATTTGATCTTGTGCTTTGGATGCAGGTCATAAAAATTTCTTATTTGTGCCAATCCGGTAAGTCCGGGTTTAACTGCAAGTCGTAGCCCTTGCAGGGTTTTGTGCAATTTAACAAAATGCGGTCGTTCCGGTCGCGGGCCTACAAGAGACATCTGGCCGCGTAATATATTGAATAGCTGGGGCAGTTCATCCAGTCTTGTTGTCCTCAATATTTTTCCCACCTTTGTTACGCGTGGATCGTTTCTGCTTGCCAAAACAGGGCCGGCTGTCTTTTCTGCATCTTTTAGCATTGTCCTGAATTTATACAAAGTAAAGACTATGCCGTCTTTTCCAATCCTTTCCTGCTTGTAGATTATCGTCCCCCTGGATGTGAGCTTGATTAAAATAAAAATAATCAACATCGGCACCGCAGCTAAAATCAGCATTATCAATGAGATTGATATATCCAGAATCGTAATAAAAAACTCGTCAAGATCCGACTGCTTGCCAACAAAAGTACTCAGCAACTCAATTGAAGAATTCCCGTTTATTCTTTCAGGCAAAAGGTTCATGTAAACGGATGGGCTGAATAGAATTTCAGCTTTTAAATTTTGCTCCAGATAGAGCAGTAAATTCAAGTCTTCTACATTAGTAATCTTCTCGCTTACGACTATTTCGTCAACATTCGGAGATTCAAGTAACTCTCGAATCTGGTCAATTCGTTTTCTTTCTACATTTGCCTTTTTGCTGACAATATCATCTATGTTGCCTTCGCCGAGTATTATCACCTGCTTTTTGATTCTTTTCTTAGCTTTCAAAATAAACTGATTAACCTTGAAAATCAGGAGAAGATTGATAAAAAACGAAATAGCAAAAACACTCGTAGGAAATGCTCCCCATTGTACTCTGAAAACATAAACAAAAGCAACACTGAGTAATGTCCCCCAAAATAATCCTGAAAAATATCTCTTGAATAACTCCCACGAAGAGCTAAACCTGCTCTTATAAACTCTGAAAAAAGATAATGCTGATATGTATATTAGTATTAGAAATAAAAAGCTCTTTTTGTAAGCTATGAAATTATTCTCAGGAAATGGAAATCCGTATCTAACAAGAAAAGTCATAACAAAACCTACGTTGATTAGAATTATATTAGTCAAGAATAAAATGATTTGCAATATCATTTTCGAACGTGTAAAATTTCGCAAAGTGATACTTTCAATATTTAATATTTATGGTTTTCTAAAAAGTTGTGATATCTTTGTTATTGGCTTGATTATGAAAAACCAAGGAGATAAACGAAGGTTGTTCAGTTGAAAAGACCTTATAATTTCCCAGTTACCGCGAATGATGCCTAGTAAAACATTTGCCTTGCCTCCTGCGCGCATTTTTACGATTACTTTTGGTAAATAACCGACCCTGATTTGGTGTTTTTCAATGAAACGAAGCAATAGCTCAAAATCTGCTGCAACTTGAAATTGTTCATTAAAATATCCGTACTTTTCAAAAACCTGCTTCCGGCAGAAAAATGTCGGATGCGGTATAATCCAGCCATGACTGAAGGCTCCCCTCTTATACACACCAGCCTTCCAGAATCGTCTAACACGACCACTGTTATCAGAGGCAGTGTACGCCAGGTCCCCGTACGCTGCATCCAATCCATTTTCTTGGATAAGTTCCACCATCCGGCACACAATGGTTTCGTCGGTGTACAGGTCATCACTGTTTAAGGTTGCTATAATATCGCCCGTCGCTAACCTGACTCCCTTATTCATCGCGTCATAAATACCCTTGTCCGGCTCGGATATGTACTTATGAATTCGATCGCGATACTTTGTCAGGATCTCAAGCGTGCCATCCGTAGAGCCGCCATCGACAACAATGTATTCAATGTCATTATAATTCTGGCTCAGGACACTTTTCATGGTATCTTCAATTGTCTCAACGCTGTTAAGGCAAACAGTTATAATTGAAATTTTCATTAAATATTCCAATAATTTGATATCGTCTCAGTAATCGCAGGTCAACAGGAACCGGCTATTATTCATGTTGTTAGTTCGATAAAAATATTATTCCAGCTTTTTTCATAGACAGAAATCGAAAATAGATTTCTGTATCGTTCAAGTGCTGTTTGAGTGAGAGAAATTCTCTTGTGTTGATTATTAATGAGATTGACGGTTTGTTTCGCAATTTCCTCATGGCTCAAATTCTCCAAGAGCACTGCAGCGTTGTCTTCTAACATTGATGGGATCAGGCCTGCTTTGCTGCTGATAATCGCACATCCTGATGCCATTGCCTCAAGAAGTACGATAGGTTGAGCTTCTATTCGGCTGGGAAAAACAAAGATGTGCGATTTCCTGAACAACTCTTGTTTTTCTGTGCCATATGCTCCTTTTGTCCACGTAATACTGATGTTATCGTTATTATTAAGTTCTGTTATCAAGCCCTCAATGTTTTTGACAGTTTCTACGGGTTCTTCTGAGAATCCTGCTTGCATAATGTTTCCACATAAAGTCGCTTCGATGTTCTTAGAACAATTTAAGTCCTTTAGTAACCCAAGCATACCAAGAAATTCTTTGTACCCTTTTGAGTCAATAAGATTGCTGAGAAACAATATTTTCACAGTGTTATCGGAAATATGTTTTGACTTTAGCTGATCATCCGAAAGAGGTTCGATATCGCATGTGTTGGCAATTACTCTGATGCTTTCTTTCTTCAGTCCGTATTCAACGAGAAGTTGTTTTTGGCTATCACTAAGTACGACTATGAGTTTTGCAATCGAGAGAGTCTTAAGGAAAGAACGCATTTTCCAACTGGCTCTTGGCCACTCAGCAAACCACTGACCATGAAGTGATATGACTATGGGTATGTTGTTGCGAAATAATTTAAAGCAAATGAAAGGCAACCCGTCTCTTAAGATCGAATTCCAACTTTGCCCAAGATTTAAGTAGACAGATATGTTTTTGCGAAATGCGAGGCTTATTATATTTGCCCATAGCTGGAGAACCTTAAACACATATTTCAAGAAGGAATATAATTTGTATCTTTCCTTGCGATCTATGCCGGGGATCTGGTGTGGCTTGAAAGCCCATCTGTCCGACAGAGATTGCAGGATCAGCCGAGAGGCAACTTCTTGCCCCATGAGGTATTTACCTTGTGGGTAGAAAAAATGCACAGAATGGTTTATTTTATTCATTTATTTAAAACGATTTTTAAAAATTTAGGACTTGATTATACCCCATTTGTTTTGCACCCAAACTACCTGCCGGCACAATTTGTTTTCGAAAGACTGTTGCAATTCTTGTTCCGAATAGCTATTGCAAACATAGTATAAAACAAGAAAATATTTGTCGATCTAATCACCGATCCATAATGCCATAGGCTTAAAACTCCTACACCAACTGCGACTGTTGCCGGCAACATCATCTTTCTTGTATGCTTTGGACTTTTTAAAAAACAAAGAACAGGATACAGCATAAGTAATAATGACATCATCAATACAAAAAAACCAGAGTGATAAGCCATCTTTAACACAGCAAATTCAGTAACAGATGGCACATTGGAGATTCTAACAGTTTGGCTATGCCCGGCAAAAAGCATAAAAATGTCTGAGAAATAATCTGATCCACCTATCGCTGTCATGGTTTCCAACTCGGCCTTTTGGAATTTTTTGGTCCACATTGTTATCAACGACCAATTAAAATTGAAAAAATGACTTGTCAAAAAGCACATAAGATAGCCAGCGATGCAAGCGCTAATTGCCACAAAAATATCTCTTGATTTTAAAGATCTCATTTTGTATATAATGATCACTGCAACACCTACAAATGCTGCGATAATATTAGACACTGAAAATGTCATTAACAGCGAGATGAAAAACGCTGGTACAAAAATAATTAGATACCGAGATTTTCTTGTCGCTAGCATTCCAAACCAAAAAACTGAAAGAATAGCCATTAAATTTCCGGAATCATACGAATCTCCTGTAATACCCATAGCACGGTATATTGAAGCAACATGACGCAAAAGCGGTTTGCCATCCTGCCTTAACAGTCTTTGATAAGCCAAATAGAAGTCTTTTCCATTCGCAATAACATTAGTATTTAGTAAGATAAAGTCTAATATACAGGACACAGAGACAATTACTGAGACAACAAATAGCATTCGTATCAACACATTTTTATTTATGTCAAGAAACATATAAATTAGAAAAGGAATCAGTGCCATCCGCAAAAAGTAAGAAACTGATTCCTTATCCCCACCCAACGACATTTCAATTACTATCCAATAAATATACACCAATAGGTTTATTAGTAAAATCCGATGCAACATATTGCCGCCAATAATTTGATTTTTTTTTCTAATCATGCCAATTAAAGAAACAGAGATGCAGAAAATTGTAACTCCATAATAAAACAATTGAGTCGATAGCCTTCCTCCTGCAAGCAAAACTATCAAGCCCCTGTTTATGCTAAGAAATAACACAGTGAGCGGCAAAATATTGATGGCATGGGAAGATTTCATGAGAAAAAGGGACTCTGCTTTCATTATTACCGATTTACTAACTTTGATCGTATATGGTTTATTATTGGAAGTTGAACAAATCTACGAAACAAAAAATTAGCGGTTGAATTGAAATAGATCTTAACCATTGTGGTTTGAATCAAAATTTGCCAAAGAGGCCTGTGACCCTTATAAACACGGTAATTAAACCAAGTATGCGCATTTTGGATCTGTGTCTTCGTAAAATCGGGAGAATCTATAACAGCGTGTGTACGTTCCATTCGAATATCACTGGCACTATTTATGAAACCTTTTTCAATACAAGTATTGTATAAATCTGTTCCAGGATAGGGAAAGAATATACCAGTATAATGAGCATCCGGTTGGCATTGTCTGTTTAGCAATACTGTTTCCATATGGTCATCATATGTTTCTCCAGGAAGACCAATCATATTAAATACCCAAATTTTGAGTCCGTGTTTACGGGCCATAGATACAACATCTAAGAAATTTTTATTTGAATAGTTTCGCTTTACTACTTCACGCCGAATTCGTTCACTCCCTGCTTCGAGACCAATATTGATTTTATAAAAGTTCGCTTTTTCCAGAAGGGTAAATATATTTTCATCGATTGATTGCGGAGAAATTCGGAAATTACAACCGTAAGAGATCGAATTATCAATTGTCGAGTTGAACTCCTCGAGTTTGGCAAGTAATTCTATCAGCCAGGGTTTATCCAAGGTTATAGATTCTACTTCGAAATAAATCCGCTTCTGCGTAGGAAATTCGTCGTGAAGAAAAGTGATTTCTTTAATGATGTTTTCAGGAGAACGTGTTCTAACGTATTTTCCCGTAGCAATTTTTCTGACAGCATGATTACAACAATAAGTACAATTATATGGACAGCCTCGCCCGAGCAATACAGATAATTCAGCTCCAAGTTGTTCTTTCATCCACGGCTTCCACATTGCCCGATCTGGAAATGGTAAGCTGTCAAGTTTTTCAAGAAAGGGACGAGTAGGACTTTTCTCAACCGACCCATCGGGAGATTTAATCCACAAATTAGCTATCTCTCGTGGAAAGTGTTTCTTTTCTAATTGACCACATAATTCCACCATTGGATGCTCTCCCTCGCCTATACAAAGAGCATCAATAAAGTCAGAGAGCACTTCGGAAGGATTCAGCGTTGCGTGTACGCCCCCGATAATAAGAAATTTGTCGGGCCACTGGTTTTTTATAAAGCCTGCTGTTTTTTTAATAAAAGTATATTGAGAAGCGACAGCAGTAAAGCAGATGACCTGCGGGTCAAACACGTATAGAGTCGTTCTTACGAGCTTTTCATTATTCCGCCAATTGTTATTGCTTCCCAATACCAATAGTTGAGTTTGATGGCCATGAGCTTTTAATACAGATGAAATATAGGAGATTCCAAACTGGATATCTGACCATGATCGAATAGGTTTTGATACCGACTGGGCATCCTCAAAAGAATATACAAACAATATTTTCATTGACAATCATTCCTCGAAAGTTTTTTCGAACGAAGATATCGCAATCTCTGTCGTAAAATAATCCCACCTCTCATTTCATGAAGCCAAACATAAAGCAACACCGGCATATAGGTCATTAAATACAATACAAAATACTTTGCACTTACAAACATATAAGATCGCAAAACGCTGCGTGCCTTGTTTATTTCTCCTTGCAATATATATTCTGCTGCCATTACAGATGCAATTCTGCTACGAAACAATCGGATCTCATCTTGATATTTTTCTTCAAAATTCGGAATGCTTTTGCGGAGCTTGTCCAATATATACAAGCATTCCTCTTCGATTTTATGAAATTTCTTTACGGTGCTCATGTTTGAGTGTAGGCGGTACATAATTAATGGCTCCCTCTGATAACCGGCCTGTACATTGTGAAGAAATCTCAAGAAAAAGTCATACTCCTCGGAAAGATCGAGTTTCTTATCGAACCAATGATCCATGTTGTCTAATAATGTTTTTTTGATCACCACAGTTTGCATATTCACAGGATACCGAACTAAAAAGGTTCTGAAAACCGAACCTTCCGGCATTGTTGTTTGCATGGAAAATATCAGTCGCTGCTTTTTGTCTTGAAGTACATAAGCATTTGAATATAGGAATCCACACTCCGGATGAGTTTGCAAATAACGTAGCTGGGTTTCGAGTTTATGAGGCAGCCACATGTCATCATGGTCGATAAAAGCAATATAATCTCCGCAAGAAAGTCTTATGGCCTCATTTCTGGAAGAACTAAGCCCTTGATTTTCCTGATATTTATATACGATTGGATAGCCCTGCTTAATATAGTGATCGATGATAGATTCTGTGGAATCACAAGAGCCGTCGTTAATAATAATCAGTTCCCAATCCTTATAAGTCTGGTTGACAATGCTGTCTAATGTTTCTTTTAAATATTTCTCAGAGTTATAACAGCATAGATTTATGCTAATCTTGCGGCTCATCAACAGTTACCTTTTTGAAAATTCGGTCATTGATTTGATTACCAGATCAATGTCGGCATCGGACATGTCGTAATATAAAGGTAAGGTTAAAATTTCATTCCACACCTTTTCTGTTACAGGAAGTGGTTTATTATACTTTTGAAAATATGGCTGTATGTGATTGGCTTTGTAATGGACTCCGCTACCTACTCCTTTTTCTTTCAAAAAAGAGATCGCCCCATCTCTTTTGTTGTGGAGTATGCGGACAATATAAGAAAACGGTGCTACACGATCTAAGTCCCATTTTAGTAATTCGATGCCTTCGAGACCGCTCAGTAGATCATTGTAGCGATTAACAATATTTCTTTTTCTTTCAATAAACGAATCGAGCTTTGCGAGTTGAGCCAAGCCGATTGCTGCATTAAAGTTGCTCATATGATAGCGGTACCCTTGGGTGACAACATCGTAGAACCAGCTTCGTTGTTCCTTGTATCTATGCCATGTATCTTTGTCGATCCCTAATATACGTTTTTTGCGGATTTTTTCGGCAATATCGGGATCTGAAAGAACTACCGCGCCTCCTTCTCCGCAAGTAATATTCTTAATCGGGTCGAAACTAAAACAAGTTATGTCGCCAAAACTGCCGATTTTTTTATCTTTATATGAGGATCCAAAAGCATGGGCGGCATCTTCGATAATAAATATTTTACGTTTCCTGCCGATATCCAATAAGGCGTCCATATCACAAGCATTTCCACAATAATGAACCGGCATGATGGCTTTGGTTTTCGAAGTTATTCGTTGTTTTACATCTTCGATGTCAATGTTTAAGGTGTTGATATCGATTTCGCAAAAAACCGGATCGGCTTTAAGTGCGGTAATAACCTGGATGCTGGCACAAAAAGTAAGTGATGGTACTATTACTTCATCTTTTTCCGTGATACCAATTGCATCCAGTGCAAGATGCAATGCACTGGTTCCGGTATTAACGGCGATCACATGTTCTGCATTTAAATACTCTTTGATCTTACTTTCAAATTCATAAACTGTTGTGCCCAAGCCAAGCCAGCCAGTATCAAAAACTTTTTTGATTTCTTTTAATTCTTCCTCCCCTATCGAAGGACGAGATGTTGGCAACATATGAATCCCTTCCGTTAAAAACAGTTAAGTTGAAAATCTCAACAGCTTTGCAGGGAAACCGACCGGATCATTCAAAAGCTTCCTGAAACCATCTACAACCAGCATATGAGGGTGTTTCCTGTATTTGGCTTTTCGAAGATAGTTGATCCCGTCATTTAGCACCTTTTTAAGGTCCTCACCTTTCCACTCTTCAGTATTAATGCAAAAACTGCGAATAAAAAGCTTATCCAGATCGAATTCTGGATCGATATTACCATTTTTGACACAAGAATCATAAAGTTCAGATCCCGGGTAAGGGGTGGCTATGGAAATATGAGGCTCGTATATCTCCAGGTCTTCTGCCATGCGAAATGTTTCCTGGATTTGATCGAGTGTTTCTCCGGGCATGCCGATTATCAGGAAGATCAAAACCTTTAACTTTATTTTTTTTGCATATTCGACCAGAGGCTTTACTTTGTCTAATTTTAACGGTTTTTTGATTATGTTGTCTATAACATACTGACTTCCCGATTCCAGAGCCAGGTTCATTTGATAACAGCCGCTTTTCTTCATTTTCATGATTACAGATTCGGTCAAAGCGAAGGCAGCTACTCCATTTGGTGTGTCCCATGCGAAATTAAATTTCTCATTGACCATCGAATCGAATATTTGCTCTGCACGTTTAATGTTCAAAGTTAAATTGTCATCTTCAAACATTAACTCTTTGATACTATATATATCTTTTAGCTGCTTCATTTCGTCGGTTATATTTTCGCAGGAACGCATTCGGTAGCGTTTGCCCCAAACTCGATGGGCAGAACAAAAAGTACAGCCGGCACCGCAGCCGCGGGAAGTCATAATAGGCATGAAACGGTTATGGCGTCTTCTGCCATGCGAAGATTTGAGCCCGAAATAGATATCTATGTTCATGACATCCCATGCAGGGAAGGGGATGCTGTCAACATCTTCTATATATTTTGTTTTAGGATATATGATGTTTTTCCCATCTTGCTTAAGCCCGATCCCATCTAGTTGAAGGTTGTTATCCTTTCCTTCAATTATTTTAAGGATATCCAGGATTGTATTTTCTCCTTCGCCCAAAACGACAAAGTCGACGTTTTCGTTAGCTAAAACCATTTCTGGTAAAACGGTTGGGTGAGCGCCGCCTGCTATCGTAACGATTTCAGGGTCAACTTCTTTTGCCAATCGATATATCTCATGTGCATTATTCCGTTGCTTGGTGAATAAAGAATTTACGCCAACCATATCCGGTGCATAATCCGCAATGATCTTACATATATCCTCAAAGTTCAAACCAATTCTGATAAGATTATCGTCAACGTCAACTCTATTGTGCCAGCCCAGCATCAGGGCATCGACTATTTTAACCTCAATACCCTGTTGCTGCAAAACAGCGGCAATATAGCCTAATCCCAGCGGAGGAAGAGGGTTGATGTCCACACTGTCTTTCAAAGTAAACGCAGGTGGAATAAAAAGCATCGCCTTCTTAATACATCTCATAGTAATCACATAGTTTCATTAATAGTTTTTTGTTAATATCAGAGTCAACGTTTATTATGACAGTACATTATTGATGATCAGCTCCGCGTAATCTTGAGCCATTTTTTCTGCCGTAAAGAATTTTTGGTGTCGTTGAAATCCTTTTTCTCCCTGTTCTTTCCTAAGATCCTTATCCAGAAGTAATTTTATAATATGATCGGCAAACAAACAAACATCAGTTTTCTCTACGCAATATCCGCCATCGTCATTAGCAACGACCTCTGGTATTCCTCCCACATTAGTTGCCACAACAGGCACTTTGTGTGCCATCGCTTCGATACTGGTAAAACCGAATGATTCGTATGCCTGTGAAGGAACCAACAGGATGTTTGCATGGGATAACAAATTGGAAATATCTTTCCTGAAATCCATCAAATGGACATGGTTTTCCAATTGAAAATCCTGAACGTACTTTTGCACCAACGATATTTCATGCGGGAACCCATATCCGCAAATGAGCAGATGAGTGTCGGGGACTTTTTCTAATACCTTTCTAAATGCCTTAAATAAGAAGTAATGCCCCTTTCTGGGCTCATATGTACATAATGTAAGGCAAAGAGGAGTTGAAGGAGAAATTCCTATTTCCTGACGAATATTTATCTGCGGTTGCTGCTGAATGGGCATAATATCAAGCCCATTATGAATGTAGGTAGTCACATTTTTGTTATTTATTGTTGGCCTCAAACATATTGAGTCAGCCGCAGCACGCGAAACTGTTACAAAATGGCTCGTGAATCGGCAAAGGGCTATATCAATGAGATATTCCTGTAGACGAAAGTACCAAGGTGGCCTCATTACAAGGTTGTGGAAATTATGGATGCTATATGGTTTTCTGCTAAAAATTCCCCAGGCTAAACCCGCAGCTCGACACGAGTCACCTCCAGGGTAACCTCCATTGATAACCATAAGGAAATCCGGATTTTTGCATAGCAATATTTTCCGAAGAGCTAATATATTATAAATAATAAAAACATAACGGAGAACAGGCGACAAAAATTTTCTGATAGTTTTAAGAAGCCCTTTACTGAAACAGTTAGCGTAGACTGGAACATTATGCCGGACTATCTCACAGGGACGCGATACATTATCTTCAATAATCTGCAAGCCAGGATAGTTTTCATTAGCAATAATTACAAACGAATCTTCGTCTCGCGGCCAATGATTGATAAGGTTTATTATAAATGTATCAACTCCCCCACAATCATATATTTCAGTAAATAATAATATCCTCAACGGTCCCTCACCTTTTTGCGAATTACACTGCCGCAGGGTTAATTTTTTTTGAAGTACTTCCTTTTTTTCTGGAAATAAGGAAACCTGCCGTCGATCGCATTGTAATCGGTCCCCCACCCATACGTATTGAGACGGAAAGACAAAAAGTTCCCTATCGCCTTTAATATCTGTCCAAGCTTATTAACATATCTATTATTAAACAATATCTTTTGCCAAACTGGGATTTGGCTTATTTCCGATAACATTTTTGTCAGTTCTGCTTTTTCCTCATTGCTTAGCGGTGAAGAGCTATGATCAATGTAATCGATTGCAGAATCAAAAAAACCATACAATGAAAGCGCGAGAACTATCTTCAGTAACTTTTCTTTTCTTTCTTCCGAAGACAGATCCATAGAGTAAAAGGAATTCTTGGAGCGGAAATATATCGCATCACCAAACACTATCTGGCCTCTGTTCAAATGGTATTTGCTCAAATTAGATCTATTGGCCCAATATCTGTTTAGATCGAACAGCTCAAAACCTTTTTCTCTGACAAAAGTATCTATATCGGCAAAAAGCGGCTGACCCTTATAAAGATCAAGAAACTCCACTTCTAACTCCAACCCAACAATACGGTCAAGGTGAGTTTGTGCCCCCTTTAATATATTTAATTCAGAACCCTGAGTATCGATCTTTATGAAATCGGGATCAACCTTGTTTTCGTTAAAAACATTATTAAGTGTAGTCGTTTTTAATTTGATTTCCTTTTTTATATTCCATTGTTCTTTAAAAAAATATCTGTTTATGACTTTGTAGTTCGGTTTGTATATAGAAGAGCAACCCTCCTCCTCTGTCAGATAAAGAGTCTCATCGGATTCCTTGTCAAGAACAGCGGCGGGGTAATAAACGACGGAAGCATTGTCTTTATTCATACTATTTAATCTTTTACATTCTTCAGCATCTGCATCTATACCGAAATATCTCAAATGCTTTTCAGGAAAGTAATTCCACGGCCTTTGAGCTCCCCATCTTGCGCCGATATCTACCAAAACTATTGGACTTATCGGATAAATATTTCTGGCTGCTATTAATATTTTATTCATATTACTTCCGGTATATTGGGCCATTTATTATTTTTCATTTAATTTATCAAAGAGAAGTTAATCGGATATGAACGAACTCTTTTAAAAACTGCTTTTACTTTTTTTGCACGACCAACAAATAATTCAAACATAATTTCTCGTCCCAAAAATATCTGTCCAACTTTAGAGCCGAATAATTCAATACCGTGAAAAGGACGGTGTTTATAAGTTTTTTTATTGCCCTAAACAATACATTTCTAAAGCCAGGCCGATTACATAAAAATACGATTAAATGCTGGATTGTTGACGCCAATGCACCCTCGATTTCCCGCAACTCTACTATCTCAAATCCATTTTCCGTGAATATTTTCTCCAGAGAATATTTTGTAAAACGATGATAATCGTAAGGTTCCGCATGGCACCTCCAGGACATGGGGATAGTAAATATACCTTTGCCCCCTTTTTTCAGCAATCTGTGACATTCTTTTACATACTTATCGGTATCATAAACATGTTCCATTACCTGTGTAGACAAAACAGTATCAAAAGATTCTTCGTCTATACCTGTTTCGGTACAATCGACATACAAATCAGCTCTCGTCTGATCGCCATAATTTGACTCTGCCGAAGACTCATAATCAATACCAAAATAACTATCGACATATGGCTTGAATATTGTTTCATAAGGCCTTGTGCCACATCCAAGATCCACAAGTTTACCTTCTGCATATTTAGGAGCGACTGCCAACATGCTACTTAAAAGCCCCTCATTGGCTATTTTGATCGGCGACCTGTATGGGATTTTCAGAAAATGATATCTGTTTTGCATTATTTTAAAGACACCTCCTTGCAGGTCTGGCATACAAATGCCTTTTATGGTAATGACTTGATCAAACGAAACTAATAAAGGAGTCAATTGAAATCTTAATTGTTAATAATTTCACGCCAGAATATCTCCAGTGCCGTTGTGTGTTCGGATTCTCGTGTGGTCAAATAATTATATTTATACTTCTCATAGCATTCCAAATTGATGTCGCTTACATCAATTTGATCACATCTGGACATCTCATCAATGTTGTAGATCTTGGCATCAAGATAATTAGCAAAATCGTGTATCTTCATCGCAAGAGAATCCTTATATGGTCGTTTCATATCATCTGTATAGATAAAAATGGCTGGTTTCTCATTCAGTACTGCATAGCTAATGGATGTGCTATAATGAGAGATGACAATTTCAGCGTCCCGTACAAGTTCTTCAGTTCGACCGCTGTAAATTTTTCGTCCTTGGAAGGTATCATTATCGTAGTCTGATTGCGGATGAGCAGCAATGACAACTTTCATTCCAAATCTTTTCTCTAGTAGGTTTAAAAAGCGATTGAGTGATAAAAAATAACGATTTGCATCAGCAATTCCAAAACCTTTGATTTTTAAGTCCGGATGGAGAGGGCCATACGCATCTATAAACACAATATAACGTCCATCTACAAGATTAGTTGTTTTAGTCTTCGCCTTCACATATTGATCATAATCAGGCAAATTTGTAGGCACCACCTTGAGGGCATCTGGGAAATTCTTAAGAATAGCATAGCCCGCTCCAAAAACAACATCGAATGGTTTAATGAGTTTCAACTTTTTGTATAAGAAGGCTTTTGCTTTGCCGAGCACTCTCTCAGTTAATTTCAAAGGGTCAAAAAGGCCATGGATTGTTTTCTGCCAGTTTGGCTTAGTTCTATATGGAAACGCTCCCCAAGCCATGAAAAAAAGCTTACAATTATATCTACTCAGTAGCCGGTACAGCCTAACAACGCGGCCATAATAATTGACAAGTATTATATACGTTGCATCCTTGTTTTCTGGATAACGCAACCTCTTCTCAATTTCATCATAGGTTCTGATTGTAAATAGATAATCCGTATGTATTGTGTTTGCTTCAATCAACTTGTCAAATAAAAGGTGGGTAAGGTCCCAGAATTCAACATTCATCCCTTTTAATCGCAGATCGTCTATATACCAGTCACGCACTATTTTTTCGGAAAGTTGGGCGTGAGAAATGTAAATAACTTTTTTAATAGAACCGTTCATCATTTGCAATTGTATCTCACAACTTTACACGGGTGTTGTCTTTTTAAAGACGGCCTGGATCGCTGACCGCAGTACTTCGTCTTTCTTTAAATATATGCCATAATATATCATACAACTGACAGTGATAATTGCTATCAGAACTAGGGGAGAAAGATCGAAGAAGAACTTAGCGGTAGCTATTACACTGATAACAGGCAAGCAAGATACAAAACAGTTTGATAGCATTTTGAATATTTTTAATAATGATACGTCACCGATTTTGAACATATATAAGCCAAACGCTAGGGTTGCCAAGCCATTTAATAATGAAAATAAACACAATGCTACGTAGACATTGTTTGCTAAACCGCCGATTATTACTGATGCCCCACTTACTATGATAGAAACGATATGAAAAACAAGCAAGACTTCTTGCCTTTCTAAAATATTTGCAAGAGCGTTGGCAGGGGTCATTATAAAAGCGATAAATATTTGAAAAGTGAGAATTTGGGTATATACTCCTGCTTCACTCCAGTTTGCCCCGAAAATAAAAGCAAAAAAGTCCTCTCCTGCAACGGCAAGCACCAAAAATGCCAACATGCCCAGCTTAACCATTTGGCTAAATAGCTTCTCAATCAATGAACCATTTGTTCCGTCATGTCTTGCTCTTGCACCCCTTTGGTAAAACACTTCGCTGATTGAGCCGGCAATGAAAGTCATTGGAAGACTTAAGACCGCAATACATAAACCATAGTAGCCGATAACTGTTTTTGAAAAATAAAATGAAAAAGAAAAAATCACGACCGTAGCCGCAAGACGGCTGATAAGATCGGTCCAAAGATTATACATAGGAAACTTACGGTACCGCTTAATGCCTTGCAGCATGCTATGCCAACGAATACTAGTTTTAAATAATCGGGCGTTTTCTTGCCAGATTCGTGCTCCGAGAACACTACTCATTGAGATCGATCCGACCAACCTCCCTGCGATTAAACTGCCAGATGTTGCAAAACCACAAAGTCCGGCACCAATAAGCACACCTTTATTTACCGCAGCATCTGAGATTCTGGAGGCAGCAATGCGCCCGAAATTTCTATGACGAACATTCCATGAACGGAGTGAGAGATATAGGCCATGCGCAAATACATTTACAGGAATCACCCAAAGATATGCTTTAAGACCAGGAGCTTTTAGCCATTCTAAAAGATACCCCGATCCAAAATAAATGAACAGTATTGACAGCAAGGTTATAATCAGTGTAAAGCTAAGACTGACGAATAACATATTCGCCGCCATCCCATCTTTTTGAGGTAAAACTATCGAGCTGCTATAGCCTAAGCCGACAAAAACAGCAATTGGCATTACAATAGACGCATATAACTGGAATGTTCCATAAACATCAGGGATATACATCCGGGTTATTATAGGCATTAGGATTATTCCTAAAATCTGCGTACACAGCGGAGCCGAAGCCATTTTTAGTACATCCTTTGCGAATGTATTTTTATGTGATGCTGAGTTCAGTTTTGTGTTTTCTACCATTGCTTTTATGCGTTACCACTGATTCTCTAAAAGATTCCATTGAGCGTTAAAAAAAACATAAAGTCCGAGTTGGCCTACACTTTTGAGCGAGGTGGAAAAGTCAGGAAAAATGATTTGTTATGGGTTTTTTATTGTAAAGACAATTTGCCCGGCGATACGAAATAGAAGTTTTTGCTGGAGGAATCCAGAAGTGTATCCGCTTCGAAAGAATCAAATTTCCTGCCTTTAAATAATTTTAGCCACTCATTCGGATGAAGCAGTGTGTCTGGATCGTGGTGTTCATATGTAATTAATGCTATTGCAGAATCTTTTGACTCGGGTAATCTTTTAAAGTTATCAATATAATTTTTGACCGTATCTTTTGGCATTTCAGCAAAAGACCGTGAGTTCATAAATATATCTACAGGGCTCTCAATTCTTTCAATTTGCCATGGAGCAATACAAAAAATTTCAAGATTATCATTTGCAGAAAATTTTATTGAATCCTGATTTCTTAGAGACCTGAAATCAATGACTGCGTCTCCGTAAAATGCTTTCAGGTATTGTGTCCCAACATAAAGATTGGGAGGTATGTCGAGATATAAGATCTTTCTGATGTTTTTGTAATTTTCAAGTAAAAGGTGTACGTTGGTGCCAAAACCTCCTCCTATTTCAAATGCCGATTTAGCTTCATTAAAGTTGATGTGCGAAGCAATATTGTCGTGATGCTCAAGGATGTCTAAATAATGAATAGATAAGTCTTGTCCGTCAATATTGGCCTTTGCCAAACAGTCACCAAGGAGGGAATAAGGGAAATGATATTTCCTGAGGAGTTCTTTTGTTCTTTCCTTTAGATTGAGAATCTCTTGGGCGTAAACTATGCTCTTGTTTGCGTGTGATTCCGTACATCGAATTTGTGCTTTGAGAATAATGTTCAGTGGGTAAGTATTGGCTAAGCACCGAAGGAACCGCTTCTTAAAATCATGATTATACAAATCACGAACATCTACCAGCAAGTTGTCAGCATAGCTCAATCCGACGGCATTGTTAGAACCTCTGAATTCTCCTAAGCCGCATCTTTTAATCTCAATTTCCGTGTTTTTAGATTTGGTTGCCCAATAGGGACCTGGCTGATAAAGAGGCGGTTGGCTTTTTGAATCATTGAGCATGATGTCAAGAAGTTCAAAGTCATCTTTTATCGCTATTTTTTGTTCCGATTCTTTTGGAAGTAAAAGGTGTTTTTCCATGTCCTCGTCATCCCCTTTGCTTTGTATGCAATTGGCGGTGTTGCCTGACAATATTTTGGATTCAATCTCCTGCCAACTTATTTTCTCATAAACTGGACTCGCAAATCCATCAGGAACAACATTGTATATTTTAATCCCTTGAGATTTTACATAATTGTTTAATAATTGGTGCATATTCATATACGAGCCGCCCTTTGTTCTGTCGACAGCAACAACTCTATAAAGATCATCCTTTTCGGACAGCCCATAATATTCGAGAGTTGAACCAAATTTGTGGTTGTGAGCTTCGATAGCTTTTATGGCTTCAGTTTTGGCCTTTTCTTTTCCCATGCTTTTGGGAAATACGAGATTGTCATAGAAATGCCAAAGATGTGCAGGTTCATACGTGTAGCCGGCACCGCATAAATAAATTTCCTTAAATCCCATATACATCATGATCATAATAGCAAAAAATACAGACCCGCCCCCAGAGACACTCCGCTTTGTCAGATCCGTTACAACTTCATAAGGTATTTGATCGTTTAGACAGAGATCCTTTTTCGTTTTAATGAAATATGTTGTTTTATCTCTAAAAAGAAGTTTGCTTGCAGCATCCTTATAGTTATCACTATTTAAAATTAATGTCGTGCTATCGTCGAGCCTTTCATCTATCTCTCTATGAAACTGCGTTATCCCATCTTGTCCGAGCGGCCCCAGGCAAGACTTCGGCCAATTAGGATTGTCTGAATTTAAACTTTTGCTCGGCTCAGCATTCATATAAAAAGTCAGATTTATATTTCTGATATCTTTATGAAGAAAAATAAAACCTATGCCAAAAGTGTTTTCATCTTTAAGTTTAACAATGTCATTTTGTTGAAGGGACTCGCCGGTTAATAACAAAAAACATCTTTCCCCTTTGTGCAGGTTCTTAAGAACAATATTCTTCCGCAGTCTTTTTTTGCCAGGAAGATCAAAGAGGTCCTTGGTGAAATGGTATCCCGGCCTTAATAAATCTTTTATCTTATTTATATAAAATTCTTTCATAAGTCGAATCTTTGGATCCTCTAGCAATTGGCTATACTTCATATTTCTCGTTAAATACATTTCTGTTCATTTTAGCAACACGAGCTTTAAACTGTGGTTCTTTGATTATGATTGACCGGTTAACACAGCGGTAATGCCGCAAAAATCAGTTATTGTGATAGTATTACAACAACCCCTTGCTTTTGCAGACATTAAACAGTAGCTCTGCTGTCTCCCAGTCTTCGACTGTATCGACATCCTGCACCATATATCGAGGTAGAACCAACGGAAGCGACTTTTCCGAAAAAAGTGTTTTGCTTTTGAGAAACTTGTCGCTGTCAAACCAATAAAGTTGCCCCGCATCATGATAAACGTCCTCAAAATCCTGTGACCTCTTAAGTTTGTTTTCGGGCCAAAGCATTTTAATGTGACCGTTTGCTGTGACCTTAAGTCCGCGGAAAACACAGGACTCAAATGTTGTCACAGTAAACACCGTTGATGCTTTGCTTTGAGATAACAACGAAAAACCATCCTGTATAGATTTGCTCGTTACAAAAGGAGATGCCGCATAAATGCAGCAGCAATATTTCACTTTCTCTCCATGATCATTTAGCCAGTTGATCGCATGTTCCAATACTGGGGCAGTTGGGGTGTTATCGTCTGAAAGTGAACCAGGCCGAATAAAAGGAACCTCCGCGCCGGCTTTTCTTGCAATATCAGCTATTTCCTCTGAGTCAGTGGAAACTATTATCTTTTCGAAAAGATCGCTTTCAATTGCCGCTTTTATCGAGTAATGGATTATTGGCTTACCGGCAAAGTCCTTGATGTTTTTACCGGGTATACGCTTGCTTCCACCTCTGGCTGGAATTATCGCTACATTCATTTACTGATTTTTCCTTCCAAATGATCCGAATTAAGAGGTGTACCCATAGGTATATCTTTTAAAAAACGCTTCCCTATTATTTCTTTCTGATATTTCGGAGCAAGCCCATGGCCGGGACGAATGCTGCGAATATTTTCAGAAGTCACTTTTTCACCTGCTTTAACATCTTTAACGACAAAAAGAGACCTTCTGAAAACGCTGCTGTTTCTTTCGTCATCGGTTAATCCGTAATGTATTTTCCCGACGGCTTTTTTAGCAATTCTAACTTCCTCCACAAGTTGCCTTAATTCCTGAGGTTCAATGGAAAAGAAACTGTCCGGCGTCTTATCGTCTCTGGATAATGTAAAGTGTTTTTCAATAACACACGCCCCGAAAGCAACCGAACTAACCGCCGCTACGATACCTAAACTGTGATCGGAAAGACCGACTGGGCAATTAAATCGCTCTCGCATATTGGGTATGGTTGCAAGATTCATCTCTTCAGGTTTAGCTGGGTAGCCGGATACGCATTTTAAAAGTATCACTTCTTTTGCCCCCGCACTCTTGGCGGCGTCTACTGCATCCTGTATCTCTTCAATGCTACCCATCCCCGTCGATATAATTAACGGCTTACCGGTCTGTGCCGCATATTCGATCAACGGCAGATCCACTAATTCAAACGAAGCGATCTTGTGTGCACAAATATCCAGCTTTTCTAACATGTCAATGCTGGACGGGTCAAATGCAGAGCACAAAAAGATCAACCCAAGATCGTCTGCCAACTTTTTTAACTCGGGAAACCACTCCCACGGTGTGTACGCTTTTTTGTATAGTTCGTATAGTGTCTGTCCGCCCCATTCCGGATGATCGATCACAAAACAATCTTTGTCGGAGTTTATGGTCATTGTGTCAGCGGTATAGGCTTGAAATTTAACTGCATTGGCGCCGCAGTCCTTAGCGGCCCTTATCATTTCTACTGCACAGTCGAAATCCTGCCTGTGATTCGCAGAAATTTCGGCGACTATCAATATTGAAGAATCGCTTTCTTTTTTTATATCAAGAACAGAAGTAGTCATTAAATAAACTCTCTTTGTGTTTTGTCCAGTCGCTTATGGTGAAAACTAATTCAGTTAAATTCATAGAGATATCAGGCTCATCCGTCTCAACCTCAGTAAAGTAAAACTTTTTGTAAATTGCCAATGCGGTGGAATTGCTAGAATAAACAATTGTTTTAAGAGTCTCTAAATGTATGTTTTCGAAAAATTCTTGCAATAGCATAAAAAGCATCTTTTTCCCTAAACCTTTTCGCCTATAACTTCCTTCCCCAATATAAAAACCCCAACTTGAAGAAAGATCTTGCTTATTTATATTATGAAGATAAACAGAGCCTATGGGCGTTTCATTAAAAAAAACAACCCAGAATTTTTGCCTATTATTGTTTTTAAGACTACTTAACCACTGGAGATGTTCCTCTTCTGTTATTATATGGCCGTCCAGCATGTAATCTCTGACATCTTTGCTATTTCGCCATAGCCTGACTTTAAATTTTAGATCATCTTTGACATCGAGTATGTTAACAAAGCTAAGGTTATTCATTTTATAATCCTGACACATTCGAAAGCTTCTGCAAATCTCAATCCTGTCTTCACGCCCCAATTCTTCGCATTTAGTTCAACCGCATCAAGGCTGCGCGGATGCGGGAACTCCCTCATCTCGGATTTATAATGCTCTAACGCTTGCAACTTCAGTTTGATCGTTTCCGATACATCGAAAAACGTATCCGGCGAAAAGCTTAATGGATACCTCCATTCCGTCGACGACATTACCTCAAACGAATATATTTCACGAACACTTTCGCCAGTCGTCGGCCGGGTTGCGGTTAGAACCGCTTCGTATGTCAAACGATGATCAATATTTAAGT
The DNA here is from genome assembly GCA_019456195.1 of Planctomycetota bacterium. GTDB lineage: Bacteria > Planctomycetota > Phycisphaerae > Sedimentisphaerales > Anaerobacaceae > NIOZ-UU13. The sequence continues at coordinate 24,111 of VRUK01000012.1, forward strand.
CATTGCAATAATGCGTCAAGATAACATCGGGTTCAACCTTGCCCTTTATCTCTTCGATCACCTTTATGATATCAAGCAATGCAACAGTATCAAAGCTATTGTCAGGAAAATCGAAACCAAACACTTCCTTCACGCCAACAGCTTTATTGGCTGCGTTCATGCAGTTGTTCAACTCTTCGATCTGCTTCTTTGCTTCCTGCCCGTCATGGCCCCGTGCGGCAATACCTCTGCCAAGGATCAATGTATAAACTTCATCGCCTTGTTGGGCCATCTTAGCCATGGTTCCGCCGCAGCCAAGTATTTCATCGTCGGGATGAGCCGCTATAACCAATACTTTATTTCCCATTTTTTATCCTTATCTTTGCCCGCGCCAGAACATATCCATCCGCTTTGCAGGCTTCTGAAAATTCTATTTTCAAACCTTCCGTTTCTACAAATGCCTTAGGATATCCCTCGCCATCTAACATTCGTATATAATCGTAAACTTCGGAAATATTCCCCAAACCGGATATGTCACTCTGGTCGGGCGTACGACGATTAAAAAGAACCGCCTCTCCCTGCTGAGGTTTTGCTCCGAGAGGCTCATTTAACAGTATAGGGATCATCTCACCAAAAATCACTTCAGCTCCCCTGACAAATATCTCTGTCGCTGTCCCTTCCAAACCAAGATCGCTTTTAAGATAGATCGGCCCTGCGTCAATATCCTTAACTACGCGAATCGCTGATATCTTTGTTTCTTTTAAGCCACGGACTATAAGATTCTGTAAAGGACTCCCGCCCCTGCCGAACGGAAGATCGGTCATGTGGAAAACAATGCATTCAAAGTTCTCATAGATATTTTTCGGTATGGTCCATGACCAATGTGGAAAGAAAATATACTTCGGCTTAAACTTGCTTACCTTTTCATAAGTAAGCTCGTCTTTATCACTGATAAGTTGTATATTAAATTGTGGATAATCAGTGATCAGCTTTTCGGCTTTTTCAATGTTCCACGATTTTATCGTAGCTATTAAGATATTGTTATTTTCTGTTATTTTCATTGTAAAAGTAGGTCACATACTCTTTGGGCTCCACGGCCATCAATGAGTTCTCTGCTTTTGACTGAGTACTCGAGTCTTTTATCGTAAGACATCATTACCTTTAAAGCCGTGTCCAGATTAGACAAAAACCTTTTATCTCTATATATCTCTGTATATTCCATTGATCCTGATTTATTCCATCCGGAGATGTTTTGCAGTTGATTTTCGGCTACACAAATCGCTACCGTAGGCACCCCCACGCTTGCAAGCTCGTATAGGGTTTGTCCGCCGGCGGAGATCGCAATATCACTGTCCTGCATTACCGACCTGAAATCAACGGCATTTAGATCACACAGCAACTCAGTGTTATCGCCTTGCAGCTTTTTTATTTCAGCGAGATTTGAAAATAAACGGGTGACAATTATCTTTTTTTGCAGATTGGGATAAGTCTTATTTAGGAAGGTTTGGATTGCAGGTGTCAGATTAAGCATATCCGATCCGCCGCAGGTAACCATCAATGTTTCAACTTCTCGTCGTATCTTTTTTACGGGAACATTGCAAAACTCTTTTCTTAAAGGAAAATATGATGCGCCCAATAGATACCTGTCCCCCTCCCTTGCAGGGTAATTCAGTTCTTCAGCAGAAATGGCCCCATTAAGAACAATGCCCTTTGGGTAGTCGATTCTTAAGTCGTCATCAAAATAAACCGCGGCACCAACTTGCTCAGAAACCAGTTCATATATCTCAGCCCCTGCCAGATAGGAATCTACAAACGCAATGTCGCAATCCCTAAGAACTTCAATAAGAAGTTCCCTGTTGTTGATCCAATCAAAGAGTTGATAACGCTTGCCCGCAAGCAATCCTTCAATATGGTTTTCGCCATGAACGATCAGCTCGGGCATTAATCCACGTTCTTCAAAGGCTTGATAAATGGAGGTGCACCTGGATATATGTCCATATCCAATATCACCACCATATTCTGTTAGTATTAATATTTTCATAAAAATGACACATAAAAATGGTCAGATCTTTTTGAAAACCTGAGATATGGTTTCGACAACATAATCAATGTCTTCTTGAGACGTAGCTGGGACCAATCACCGTTTTTGGCCTTCTAAACTTTACGCTTCTTGAGTAGAAACATCGTGTCAACATTCTCATCCTCTAAATACTTAATCTTCTCTTCTTTAACAAGTTCAAGATCGTCAAAGGAATCAAGATACAACCTAGCAAAGTCTGTTTTCCACAAAAGATCTTTATTATCCCTGTAAGTTACTTCTGTATATTCATCTGCGTAATATTCAAATCCCCATATATACTCTTTGCTGCATCTATGTATTTCATTGAGAGCTTTATGAATATCAGAAGGCGAAATATGAATTAAAACACCTGAAGTAAAGGCCATATCGAAATAATCATCTTTAAAAGGAATATCAAATGCACTGCCATGAATAATATTAATTTTTTTTGTTCTTGCCTTGGAGCGTCCAATAGCATACTCGTTTATCTCGATACCATGGAGGTCTTTGAAGCCCATTTTTTGTAAACTTAACAGTTGATTACCAACATTTGCTCCAACTTCCAAAATCCTCATTGATTTGTCAAAATCCCCCAAAAATAAAGTGTTTAGTTCTGTCTTGGTCTTCCCATATTTTTGGTTATATAATTCATCTAATTCTTCTAAAGTCAGGAGGTTTCTATCAGAGTATTCTTTGCCAAAATTTCCTGCCCATCGTTTTATTTGAGAACTAGAGGATTTATTAACTTGCATAGGTTTCTTCCTTTGTCACAATGTTATATTCTATCTGCGTTTGACCACGTACCCGAGCGGTTGAATATTATTACAATTCGCACATAAAGGAATAAATTTGCCTAAATGTATGCTTTCACGAAGGGCTTTATATCGCTTGTTGTTCCATATTTCTTCCAGTGAATGCTCCATGATATTACCAATAACGTACTGCCCGGCTATATCATAACAACATGGGACAACATCGCCGTTCCACCTAAAGGTAATAAGCTCTGTCACGTGATCACAATAATTTAAAGGCTCTGAACGCGGAGAAATCGGGAACTGTATTATTTTATATTGGTCAGAACAATCAAAGGCTGGCCACTTTATCATATAGCTAGACTTAAATGTTATTTCCTCTTTAAATTCCGAAAAATCATCAAGAAGATATTTTGGTATTGCAACTTCTTCCGTGCTTCTAACCTGCTCTTCTGAGGGGATTTGTACGTTTACGATATGTATATCTTTTAATGCGCTATACTTTTCTTTTCTTCTCAAACGCAACAGTTTCTTTATTGTCGACGCCACTTTATGATAATCACATCCCCTTCTTATTTCGTTGTTTTCCTCGGGGCTCAAGCCGTCTATAGAAAACTCTATTCTCGTTAAACCAGAATTTACAATTTTCTCCAACATGTCATCTGTAATGATACATCCATTAGTGTTAGTTTGTATTCGGGGTATTTCCATTTCTTTAAAAAAGGATATCATTTTAAATATATTTTTGTTAAGAAAAGATTCGCCACCGTGATAGAGAACAACTACATCAACCCCCATGTATTTCTTGATTTCATCAACAATTCTATCGAATACATCCCAAGACATAATCCCTCCCTTATCGCCCTTTTGTACACCGGTAGGGCAATGAATGCAGCGCAAATTGCATAAACCAGAAACCTCGATCCGTATAACTCTTGGTAAAGAACTTACAGAAAAGTCAGGAGATAATTCAAATGTCTTGTTTTTATCTTTAGGCAATCGCAAAACTCTCAAACACATTTAAAACAGTTTTGATTACATGATCAACTTCATCATTTGTCATAGATGGAAATAACGGCAAACTTATTTCAGAATGATAAAATTCTTCCGCATTTGGACACAAACTCTTTTTGTATCCAAGATGTTGGTAGTAAGGCTGAAGATGCACAGGAATATAATGTACCTGAACACCCAAACCGTTTTCTCTAAGCTTAGTAAAGATTTCTTTCTTTTTGCTTTTATGCTTATCTTTCAGCCGTATCGGGTACAGGTGCCACCCCGATTTGGCATAGTACTTCTCGACAGAGAAGTCAAAGTGATCGTTACAGTCAAAAGCCTTACGGTATATTTCAACTATCTCTCTTCTTCTTGCGATGAACATATCTAGTTTTTTTAGCTGGCTGCAGCCCAACGCAGCTTGAATGTCGGTTATGCGATAATTGTAGCCGAGATGTTGCATCTCATAATACCATCCACAGTCAGATTCTGTTTTGTTTATAAGCTTATCAGGGGCTTTGGTAACTCCGTGCTGACGAAACATTATAAGCTTGTCATAAAACTTTTCATCATTAGTCAAAACTGATCCGCCTTCGCCGGTTGTGATCGTTTTGACCGGATGAAAACTAAAAACTACCATATCCGAATACTTGCAACTTCCGGTTTTTGTCTCAAGGTGCTCTGCACCCAAGGCATGGCAGGCATCTTCTACGACAAACAGGTTGTTTGCCTTTGCGATCGCATTTATCTTATCAAGTTCACATGGATGGCCGGCAAAATGCACGGGGACGATTGCCTTGGTCTTACCGGTTATTGCCTGCTCAATAAGATTCGCGTCAATATTACCCGTATCGGGTTCGACGTCAACAAAAACAGGCTTGCCTCCCAAAAACAGCGCTGCGTTAGAAGTTGCAAGGAAAGTCATCGGAGAAGTTACGATCTCATCACCTTCACCTAAACCCATTGCAAAATAAGCACCGTGTAATGCTGCGGTACCGGAGGAAAATGCAACTGCATATCCTGCACCACAATATCGGGTAAGCGAGTTTTCAAACTCTTTTACCTTTGGTCCTTGTGTAAGAAAATCAGACTTTAGTGTTTCCACAACAGACTGGATGTCATCTTCTTCAATGCACTGCCTGCCATAGTTTATAAATCTAGTCAAATTTCATCCCACCTATCATTTCGCGAAGTTCTTCTTGGCTAAGCCATTTCTTGTTAAGATTACTGCTAAAGACAAAACCTTCGGGAACCGCATCATACTTTTCGTATTTATCATGAGTCTTATCGCTGACTTTAAACTGCGGAATGACTACATACACACCGTCAACCTTTTTTGTACTTCGCGACTCGTCGCTCGAAATTAGGCTCTCGTGAAGTTTTTCGCCAGGCCTTATCCCTGTGATATTAAAGGTGCACTTTGGCAAAATGGCTTTTGCCAGATCGGTTACTTTCATTGACGGGATATCCGGAACGAAAACCTCCCCGCCCTCGGTCTCTTTGATCGCGATCATCACCAGTTCAACAGCTTGTTCAAGTGTTATCCAAAAGCGGGTCATCTTGTCATCAGTTATTGGAAATTCGGTCACACCGTCATTTTTAAACTTTACGAACAACGGAATAACACTTCCGCGAGAACCCATTACATTACCATAACGAACTGCCGAGAACCGAGTGCGGCCGCCACCGGATGCGTTAGCTGCAATAAAAACCTTTTCAGCGACAAGTTTGGTTGCACCATAGAGATTCACCGGGTTAACTGCCTTGTCTGTTGACAGAGTGATCACCTTTTTGACGCCTTGGCTTAACGCTGCCGAAACTATGTTCTCTGCGCCGATCACATTCGTTTTGACAGCTTCCATAGGGTTATATTCTAATGCCGGAACCTGCTTTAGTGCTGCTGCATGGATCACATAATCAACACCTTCAAAAGCTCTTTGCAATCTCGCTTCATCACGAATATCACCGAGTAAATACCTCATCTGCTTGGCCCATTTCGAAAATCTTTTCTGCATTTGATATTGCTTAAATTCATCTCTTGAAAAAACAATAACCTTTTTGGGCTTATAATCTTCAAGGACTTTTTTTATGAATTCATGGCCAAAGGAACCCGTGCCGCCTGTAACCAAAATTGTCTTATCATTTAGCATTTATTATTCTCCATTTCAATCAATATTCTTTGAAGGTATTGTTTAAAATTCCCAGATTGCCGTCTCCGTCCCCGACAGTTACGATCAGCTCTTCTTTGATAGAATCAAAATAGTTTATAATTATGAGGCCAACTACACTTTTAACTGCCATTAACCCTAAAATAATCTACAAACGCTTATGCGCGGGTTTAACACATAAACACATTATAAATAGCGTATAATCCTCTATCAATAAATAAAAGCGATTCTCACATATTTACAAATGGAGTGTTTCTCAAATAAGAACTAAGCACAATATGTCGATGCCCTAAGTTAAAAGTGGAATGACTAAGACTCAATCATGTATTTTGAACACACTCCATCCCCGTGGGTTGCAATATAACCCTTTGAATAATAAAAAAGTTTGGTTATTAGACAGCGATGAACTGCCCAATAATATACAACAAGTAATATGTCCTGAACAGCCCCAAATCCACTTGTTTTTCTGCTTAGGCCTTTCGGTATGACCTCTCTCAATGTTTATCAATTAGGGCCTATTATACCAGGAAGATTTAGTTCTTTTGTAATTTCATAATTATTCAAATAAATCCAATGGTCCATGTGTGGGGATAATCTGATTTAAGAAGCCTCACAAAACAGGCAAATTATCGTCTCCCCTGACTCCCGATATATTATAGATTATGATTCCATCCACTTTCCGAATAAATGATAGTCTCGCAGCAGGGACATTATTGCTGAATGAAAGTATTTTGTGGACGATTGCCCTAATTCTTCCACTTGTGTGTTTTCCATTTGTCAGCTTATCCTCCATGAAAAAAACAAGCACCCTAAGCATCTTTAGAATATAAAAATGTGCCGGGACACAATCTGAAAGAATTCCCCTCTATCATTACTTGATTTGCTTATGACAAGAGTCATTCCTTGGAAAGCGATTCCTTTCGGCTCTGACCGCATAATTAGGCCAATACATTCGATTCTATTTCAATCCTTTTTCTAAGGATTTTTACGTGTAAGGAAAAAAAGTCAAGTGAAATATGATTTGAATCGCGTTTTTTTGTGAGAACTCTCTTCAGAGGGATTCAATTCAAGAGGTTCTTCCTCTTAATTACCAGGAAAGAGATACCGAATTCCAGTTAGGTTTTTGATTGGTTTTTCAAAAGAATCATTGGGCTGCTTATGATGGCACAGCAGGCCTATTCATATTTTATGAATCGCTGCAAGTCCTTTGCTCGACCACTTTTATAGGTCCAGCTCAATTTATGTGCTTTCATCCCATCAAGGTCTGTCAGGACAGGCCCATTATCTGTAACCAAAATATTAGTGTGTTTCAAATCCCCGTGAGTGATATGGTACTCCCCCATTTTATCGAGCAGCCCTTTAATCTGTTGGATTATCATTGAGTGTTGTTCTTTGGTAACATTACTGTTCTGCAGGAAATCATGAAGTTTCTGTCCATCAACATATTCAGTAACCAGATAAGATTTCCATATAAGCTTTTCTTTAAGCTGCTCTATATAGGCCAATGGTTTCGGAGTAGCTATGTTAAGCATCCCGAGCCTATGTCCTTGAAGCCAACCTCGTCGGGCACGGGATTTCTTGATGGTATGACGCAATGAATGAATAAAACCTTTATGATTATAGCGTTTAACCACCACATCCAGGCCATTCAACATTAGGCGGGAAACATAACAGGTGTTGCCGTTTTTCAGAATCTGTCCTTCGTCCATTAGTTTATCTAATTCCTCTATAAAACCAAGAGATTTGGTTTCCTGACAAAAAACTTTATCAAACATAGCAATATACCTGTTTGTTTTAACTCGAAACTGTCTCTTACTTGTTCGCATGCACTTTTTCAGCCCTTTTCTGAGCATTCTTCTTTGATGTGCAGCTAATTGTTTTTGAAATACTGTTTGGTCTGATTTTCCAAAACGCCAGCCGCGAGCTTTGAAATACTCCTCACAAAACGCCGTGATGGATTGCGTATTGTTATCCGGCAAATAGAACGCCAGCATCGCTAACTGAGAAATGCTGCTTTTTCTATCAGCCTCACGCCGCAGGAATTGCATCTGTCCGGCATCAAGCGCAAAAACCTTATCTTCTCTTAATAAATAATTTCCCAAATGCAAATCTTTTTGTAAAACCCCCTTGGAGTGTTGTTTGGCCATCTCCTTGCAAATCAAAGCTAACAATCTCAATTTCTTGGCTGGGTCCGGTGTTTTGAGAAATATATCCAAAATCGTTGATGATTCAGGTATTTTTTGAACCACAACTACCCAATGACCATCTTCAGTATGTCCGTAAAATAAAGGCTCCGGTGCACTAACTCCATGGCTCGCCAGCAGTTTCAAGCCCTGCCATTCTCGTTTTAAATGGCGCCTTGCACTAATCTTGTGAGAAAACACCTTTGCAATAACACTTTTGTTGCCCCACGAGGCATCATAAACCTTTCGTCTGCCGGGAACGGTTCTGAGAAGGGCGGTACATAATAGACATTCCCTACGTTTCCGTGGATAAGTGCAGTTGATTACAAGTTGAAATGGATATTCAGCCATACGCTTTCACTTTGGGATACGTGTTCCGGTAAAAATTATATCGCCTCAATGCCCAAAAATGGTTATGCCTAATTGATTGGCAAGTTTAATTGTTTCGGGTTTATCGATAATTATCGTTTTATCTGTTTCCACTACCAGGCATTTGCTTCCGTTCTCGGATAAACTTCTGATAGTATCTGGTCCCACGCATGGCACATCAAATCGCATATCCTGTTGAGGCTTGGAGGCCTTGATTAGTGTCCAGCCTCCGGACTTGCAAAATTTGCCGGCCCGCTTAATCATCTCGGCCGTACCTTCTATCGCTTCGATGGCAATCACTTCCTTTTCTTTCACTGCAATTGCCTGGCCTATATCAAGTTCGCCAAGTTTTTTGACTATTTCCCAGCCGAATTCAATATCTCCTTTGACTGAGGGCCGAAGAGGGTCTGCTGTCATCGCTCCTGCCGTTGCTAAGTGTTCTTTGCAATACATAATTGAATTCTCCAATATTATCCCTCCGCTTGCCAGTTCGTCGGCCAAGGCACATAAGAGTGAATCCGTTAGTTTGTTTTTATTGCGTAACCGCCAGTAGTATATTCTGAATGCCCGCCAGTCGGGCAGATACCGCAGTATGCGCCAGGGAGTGAAAAGTCGTCCTTTTGAAACTCGCCCGACCATAATCGTTCTGGTTATACTGTGCTTTCTTAACTTCCGTATCCATGCTCCGGGCCGGGCAAGCGCAACTCTGTAAAATACATCAACTTCGTCAACCAGGCCATCCTCCGGCGTTTCCGCAAGGCCGACACAAATAACTTTTAATCCCGCCTTTTTCGCCCCGGCAGCTACAAGAAAAGGCAATCTACCCTCTCCGGCAATTAAGCCAAGCACATCTGGTGCCTCATAGCTCGTATCTCGTATCTCGCTCAAGGAAATGTCCTGTTCAAAATTTGATACACTTCTCAAAAGTGCATTTGTCAATATTTTCTGTTCGATATTCGTATTCCATTTCCCTTGTTTTATCGCCGGCTGGTGTGTTGGGCTTTACGAGCCGTGATCCAGCTCAGACTTTTTTTCAGAGTTGGGTTCGGCAGGTGAGGCAATTCGTTCAATCCGGTTCTGGAGGTTACGAATATTTTGACGCATTTCAGGCAAGTTTTGTATTATGCCGTATGCTCGCCTGCCTTGGGTTGCATCGATAGCAGGTGCTCCCAGAACCACTTTGCCGTCTGGAATGTTATTAATGACACCAGACTGGGCTGCAATTGTAACGTTATTTCCAATATTAATATGACCTACGATACCTGCCTGCCCGCCAACTGTGCAATGATGGCCAAGGCTGGTCGAGCCGGCAACTCCCACCAGAGCCACAAGTAGGCAATGTGGACCGATTCTTGTACCATGACCTATTGCAACAAGGTCTCCCAGCTTACTACCCTGGCCTATTACAGTATCGCTGAGTGTACCTCGCTCGATCCCGCAACATGCACCGATTTCAACATCATCTTCTATAGTAACAATGCCGGTTTGTGGTATTTTGTGGTGTATGCCCTTATGGGTGGCATAGCCAAAGCCATCTTCTCCGACTGTAGAATTCGCATTTATAATTACACGATTACCTATTTTGCAGCCATCATAGAGAGTAACATTGGGATATATGATACTGTCATTACCAATTTGTACTCCTTCACCAACATGTACACAGGGATATATTATACAGCCGTCGCCGATCCTTACATCATCAGCTATTGTTACAAAATCATGAATGTGGCAGTCCGCACCAATTTTCGCACTGTCGGAAATTGAAGCTTGTTGGCTTATCCCTACTTTTTTATGCTTACGATGTCCATGAAGCAGCACCATTATCTGCATAAAGGTATAGTAAGGATCATCTGCTATCAGAAGGGGAACCGAGGCAGTGGGTGTATCTTTACTTACGATTACCGCACTTGCTTTTGTTGTTCGTAGTTGTTTTTCATATTTGCGATTGGCCAGAAAACTGATATCACCTTCGCTGGCCCGTGCAAGTGTCGAGGCAGATTTGATTCTCACATCAGAGTCTCCGCAGATCCTCCCCCCCACATATTCTGCTAATTCACCCAAAGTTCTTTCCTGCATATCGATACCTTTATGAGAATGTTGGGATACTCAACTGCCATAAATTAAAGGGCAATACAAAAACCAGTTTATTATAGCAGAGAAACTCACTGATGGTCAACTGTTCGGATTTATCTCTATTGAAAAAAGAGTTTCTTGCGTGATATATTGGATAATCTGGTCTGAATGGGACTTTTTGGATATTCATTCCGCTATTAAAACATCCCAAAGTTCACTCTGCAGGCTTGCTGATGGTTCCTTTGCGAAAATTGCTGTTTTGTCCACAAATACTGTTACATCCGGCCCAATGGGTTTATATACAACCGGATTGGTCGGGCCAAATATAGCTAATGTTCTGACTCCCAAACTCCCAGCCAAGTGCGTAATTCCACTATCGTTGCCGATAAACGCATTTGCATGACTCAACAGTTCCAATATCTGCTCCAGGGACAAATCCCTTAGATACTTTGCAATACTGCCTATTTTCTTAATTGCTGCATTACTGAATCTGTCCAGTTCGGCCGGTCCTAATAAGAAAATGACCTCAATACCTTCTGAATCGAGCTTTTTAGCTACAGCCAAAAAATTGTCCAGGTGCCAGCATTTGTGTAATCCACCGCTGCCGGGCTGAATAACCACTAATTTCTTACCAGATCCAAGTCCCATTCCTTTTAGCAGTTCTTTACCTCGTGCGATATCCACCTCGGTTGTTTTTATTAAGCAATCACCGTGCGGAACCTGCCCTGGTTGCAAAGACAAACCGCTATGGCTGATAAAATGTTGTATGTAAAAGTCGGTTAAATGTCCGGAAAAACTTTTTGGCGGTTTCAAAAACAGGGTTATAACTTCTGCACTGTGGCTGCAATTAGCTGTGAAAATCAGGTTTTGTTCAAAGTTACTGTCCGGCTCACCTAAAAAGGTCGCTATCCAGGCATAACCCGAAAATATATTTATCAGAGGATCCCTGTCAGTGAGATTAAATGCTTCAGTTTCCATAAATAATCGATGTAAATCGATCGAATCTATGGAGCTAATGCTGTCAATGCAGGTTCTACCCGGTAAAATGCCGACATATTCACTGTGTCCAAGAATATCGACACCGCCCAATCCGAGGATTTCTTTCATAAATGCAGCCAGCGGCAGCGTTAAAATACAATCACCTATCGCCCCCGGCTGTAAAATTACCCCTCGTTGTGCTTTCCGAGCAGCTTCAGCTCCCTTTTCTCTGAGCAAGTCCAAAATGTCATCATTTACTCTCATATTATACAGCTATATTATATTGTTGTTAGTATCATACCAACTAATTTGATGAATTGTCAATCCATCTATCACTCGGTGCGACACAACTCTTTTGTCAATAACTTACTATTCAACTCAACGTGCAAAACGAAATTAATCTTGAGGATAAATAATTATACGGTCGTGGACAACAGTTACTAAATCATCTTTGCCGTCGCTTGTGATGTCAAAGACCTTTAGCTCTCGCGGCTCAACTCTGGACTTAGGGAGCCCCTTACTATCGCGATAATTTTTCTGCTCGAATATCTTAAATCGCATTGCCGGAATCGGCTTGAAACCAGTATCCAAGGCAAGTAATTCAATGTGATTGTTCCTGTATTCTACCATAATAATATCGGTTCTGAAGTCTTTGTTTATATCTCCTGCAGTAAGGTTGCCGTAGACCCCGTCTTTTATTTTTGTCTCGTAGCTAAACAACTGTTCCAAATGCTGCGTGATATTGCTGCCGCTGGGTGGAGTTATAAGTGCATACTTCCCACTGTCAAACAGTAGGAGAGTATAGGCGTGGTTGCCTGTAAGCTGCGCAAAAAGCATTTTGAGATGTAAAGCATCATTCCATCTGCCGACATCCAATTCTTTCTCAACCCGATAGGTTTTGTCATCACTGGCTTTAAGTATCTGAAGCTGTCCTTTTCTACCGTCCAGCAGTAAAATTGCAGGCCCGGTTTCCAAACATTCACCGTAAATATTAAAAGCTGCAACAGCCGATATTTGGTTCTCTGTGTTCTTGGCGTTGTATTGGTCGATAATACTCCAGTTTTGGCCTTCTGAGAAAACCAGACTTCTTGCGAAGTTCTTTTGTGCTACTAAAAGCTCTTGACCCGACTTGCCATCCACATTGGCCATAGCAGTTGAACGCAGAGACGCATCTTTAATCAGACTGGAAAGAGCTTTCGGCGAGTCAACTATTTCAAATTGTCTCTTTTGCACCTGGCGAACTAATATTGGAAGCTCATAGCTGACGAATATCAGAACATCCTGTAAGCCATCCTGGTCAACATCGAGCACTTTCAAGCCATCCGGGTTGGAGGTGAGCTTCTTAAGCTCTAAAGCAGACTCGTTTTCATCGACGTTTTCGACAATATTAGACTTTCTAACGGTAACTCTTGTCAAATTGATTCTCTGTTTCTCTTTTGCCGCGAGATTATAAATAGTTCTTAGGCTTCTAACATCACTTTCGTCTATCGATATATAAAGGCAATCCACGTTGCCATCATTATCAACATCCGCCAGCTCCATTGCCACCGGCTGGCCTGTTAAATCGACAGGCCGTGGAAATGATAGTCTATCGTCTTCGAACTTAGTTAAGCCGACTACTTTTTCCTTAATGCTTAAGATGCCCAGTTCGGTTTTCCCGTCACCGTTAATATCGGCCGCGGATAAGCTCGTGATATCTGTAAAAGCTGGAAATCTAACCGGCTCAGCAAGTCCAATTTTGGGTGTTTGTTTGTAGAAAATAAGCTCAGCTGCACCTGGGTCGCTAATTGTGATATCAGATAGGCCGTCTCCGTCGAAATCGCCGATTACCAAATCGCGTGTTGTGTCCGCCTCACTTGAAGTAAGAGGATAAAAAAGAATTGGCCAGTCGGTATCTTTCTGGTTTTCTAAGGAAAATTTATAACAGATTAACCGTCCGCTCCTGCCGTCAACAGTCAGTATTTCATCACCCGGTGCATCATCGATGTTGTGAATCTTAAAGGTGAACGGTCTTTCAATAAAGAATCGTACTTGTGGGCCTAATTGTCCCGTTTTAAGGCCGAATCGAACATGGATCGGTTTTTCCATATCATTCGTCATAAGTATAAGATCATTTATATTATCGCCGTTCAGGTCGCCGGTTTTAAGGCTTAATGTTTGTGTAGATGTTGGATATTTTACTGGTTCAGCCATCGAGCCGGTTTCTTTTTGCACAACGATATAAACACCATCGCGGCCGGCCAGAGCCAGGTCCTCAGCACCATCATTATTCAGGTCTGCACATGCCAATATATTGGAAGTTAACAGACCATCATCAATCTCAAATCTCTTTTTTGTTCGCCAACTCAATGGTTTTATTGATGCTCTCTGTGGACCCGTTTCGGCTGTGTCGGCCTTTTGTAATAACACATACAGCCCCTTAGGCTCACCATAAAAAGCCAAATCTGTCATTCCATCTGAATTCAAATCCCCACAAACAAGGCTATACACTTTTTCTGAAGCCGCGATACTCTGTTTATCAAAACGAGTAAGGGGGGTGATTGTATTTACATCTATGTCATTAAGATCAACCGCAATGTCTGTTTCATCGGGCCCGACAGTTTCTTTTTGAATCAGCAGTTCTATCTTGGCCTTTGTGTTGTTTACGACTGCAATATCATTTCGACCGTCACCATTAAAGTCAGCGACCGTTAAGTTTTTTATCCCCCAGTCTAACTTGATTATCTCTATTTCTCCGAATCCATAATATGCTGATATGTCATCTAAGCCGGTCTGTTGAGCGTTTACATTGGCCAGAATTATACTTGCTAAGTAGAGCTGCGATTATTGCTTTATTTAACGGCATAGTGAAAAACCTCTATTTTTATCACGTTTGTTGTTTTTCTTCGATAAATAATGCAATCACCCGCTTTTTGGTAATAGCCGAATCCGCAGAGCGATATCGTCAACATATTTAGATGAAGACAGTGTCCGATTGCCGTTGTTGTGTTGAAACGTTTCGGCCTTGTCAATCTTTCCAGTTTTTGTATTTATCCATTCTGCTCTATAAGTTCCTTTGGGTAACTCCACGATTAGTTTTGCTTCATTACCGCCATTAATATAAATAGCATAAGTACGGCCAACCTGGACCAGAGTACGTGCGGTTGCCTTATACGTAATTCCACCTTTGATAACCGAATTGTCCGGCTTCATTTTGATAAAATCGAAACTGTTGATGAAATCCTTTAGAATCTCCAGTTGCTTGTGCAGTACTGAACCACCGCTGCCCGGGGCATTGATTTCTGCTGTTCCATCTTCGTGACCAACTGTGAACGAATAGTCGAGATTATCATAGACTGCACCGCCCGCGATGATAAAGTCCCAGCCTTCGAGCCGATACGGTTTGGGTTCGCTGCCTGCAAAGCCCGTCTCGTCGTCGCCGATTACTTTGTTTAAGCCATAGTTCTCTGTTACGGCCTTTGGTGGCTTGGCATAATGAAAGTTGAAAATCGAAATATATGGATTCGGCTTGACCACTTTCTCGGACTTATTGGCAATGTTCTGGGCGATTAAGTGTTTTCTTATAAACTTTGCTTCGGCCTTGACTATGGTCTCAGCGATGTGGTTTTGCCAATCGAGCGTTACTCCACCGAAGTACGGCTCATTGCAGATTTCATAATAAACGTTATCGAAGTTCCTTAATTCCTTCACTATCCTGCGTACCATTGAATCCTGTACAGCAAGCAGCCTTGGGTGATTTAGCGTGTAAACCTCAGTGCGTTCCATTTTGCCGGTGTCGTTGATATTATTGACGGCATTCATAGGGCTGAGTTTCCACATATCGTCTTTGTAAAATGGGCAAAATAATACCAGTTCAACCACAACGTCGTGTTTGCCCGCTTCCTTAACGAAGTTTCGCAGCCGTTCGAAGTAAGCACTATTCCACTTCGTAAGGTCGAACTTATTACCGCCATTTGCATAACCAGGTACATTGCTTCGTGCCCAGGGGCAGATCAGTTGTTCTTTTGCCGGTGCCAAAGTATTGTTTTGAATCTTAAATGCCCCAACAGGTTCACAGTATGCTCCACTGAATGTCCGAGTCAGATTAAAGCCATACGATTTGAGAGTTTTAAGATATTTCTTGTAATCGAAGGCTTGATTGAGCACTGCCCCGTAATGTTCACCGGATGTTATCAAAACCGTTGGCTTGCCGCGCCACAGAAAGTAGTGGGGATTGTCCGGATGTAACTGAATCGGCTTCAGTCTTTTGGCAGGCTGTGCGGCATTTACAGGTAAAATATTGCCGGTAAATCTTAACAATACCACACATACGAGAATTCCAAGTTTAAGGTAAATGTTGAACTTTGTTGATGATTCTGGTTTTTGTTTGGTTAATGGCATCTTGATTACCTGTTCAAAATATTTTACAGTTCGTTCAATTCATGCATTTTAACATACCTCGGGGTAATTTATAGGATAAACTTGGACGCAATCAATTCGGCTTTGCTTGCCCTGAATCCGCAAAGAAGAAGCAGGGAGGTGCTTAAGAAAGAATCAGCTTTTTAACTGGCTTTTGAACGGCAAAGGAGTAAGATGACAGCAGTTTGGTCAAGAAGGACCGAAGCTGCATTTGGACCAGGTAAGTGAGAAACTATTGAACGTATATTGAAATACGGGAGGCGGGCTTATGAAACCGGCTGCATTGATTAGTTTGATAGCACTCGTAGTAATAAACATATCTGGGCATTGCTTCGCCCAAGGTCAACTTGAGAAAGCTCGGGTACGGATGCGTGATTTGCGTTTTGGCTCTTATGCTACATCGCGACATGTCGAGCAACTTGCGACTGATGAGACTGTTCGCGGACGCGCATGGGATACTATCCAGCGCATGGGAATTACTAAACTTTACATCGAAGTCTATCGTGGCGGTCATGTCGTGCTGCCCGAACACCTGATATTTGTCCGAAACTGGCTCCGGGAAAAAAATATCGATGTAGTTGGAGGTATCGCCACAGTGCCCGGTGGTGATTTCGGCGTGCGCCAAAAAGGTCCCCTTAGTTGGTTCAACTGGCAAAATAAAAAGACCCAACGTGATATCGAGAAAGTAATCCGGACGGCGGCGGGTATCTTTGATACTTTTATCGTTGATGATTTTCTCTGCACAGGTGACGTAAGCGACGAATCGAAGGCCGCAAAGGGCAACCGTTCCTGGGGTGAATATCGGCGTGCTTTGCTAACCGAACTGGCTAAATCGATCTTTGTCGAACCTGCGAGGCAGGTCAATCCAACTATCACGATGATAGTCAAATATCCCCAGTGGTACGACCGGTTCCATTTGTTTGGCTATGACACCGAGACGTTTCCTCAAATCTTTGATAAAGTCTGGGTAGGTACGGAAACCCGCGGCCGCAACACACAGCGATTTGGTTTTGTGCAGCCCTATGAAGGATTTGTCAATTATCGCTGGCTTGCGGGCATTGCCGGCGACAAGATTGGTGGTGCCTGGTTTGACCATGGTGACTGTCTCGAATACGATTTCCTCGACCAGGCCTACATGAGTGTGCTTGCCGGTGCGCCAGAGCTGGTCTTCTTCAACTTCAACAATATTATGCAGGATCACCCGGACCACGAAAAGGTAATAGCTGAGTTCGACCAGCTTGCCGAACTGGCCGCTTTCGTCCGCGAACACCCTGTAATCGGCATCCCTGCCTACAAGCCTCCCAATAGCGACCCCGGCGGTGATATGTATATCATGGACTTTCTCGGAATGCTTGGTGTCCCCCTCGTACCGGTGCACAAGTTTCCTGAAAGTGCTCCGGTTATCTTTCTGCCTGCACAGGCGGCTTCAGACCCATATCTTCTCAATCATATAAAAAGGGCACGTGCCAGAGGTGCTTATATCATAATCACCACAAGTCTTTTAATTGCATCACCCGACGCGGATGAGCTTAAGCGTATTGCGGGAATCAACTCGAAGGTAAAATCAGAGCCGATTCGTGCACGGCTATTGTCTTATTCACCGAAGACTCAGAATTTTGAAAATACGGATACGATGATTAATTTAGAGTCACCTATAGAAGCCGGACTCCTGTCGAAAGAAATAGTGTGCACTGCCGGAGGTAAACAGCTTGCACTTCTTTCTGTGAATGAAACGCCAGGGGGGCGTATTGCACTGCTAAACACACACACCTACAATCAAGCAGACTTTGATGCCGTAGGAGAGGTTTTGCTCTGTCCTCGGCCCATGGGCCTGCTCGATATGGAGGGATCGGCTCTTTCCGCTTTTCGTGCGGTATTCGGCAATCGTATAATAACAGAGAATAATAAGACTATTACGCCAAAACCTTTGACTCCTGTTCTTGATGGTCCGGCTTGTGTTACCATACATCCTTTTGACGATGGGAATTGTGTTGTCCAAAACTTCAATGATGAAGAGGTGAGAGTTGCTGTTACCATTCAGATTCAGAACAATAAATCTAATCGATTTATTGACGGATTTACTAAAAAGCCAATCTCCGCCCGAACAGCTAACTCCAAAAGCACTGTATCGCTGGACTTGCTCATTCCTGCAAGGGATCGAGTCTGGATTCGGCGTGTTGATTTTGCAGTCAAAGACAATTAAACTATAGACTTTCAGGATGTGAAGTATTTCAATAATATGAGTGCTGAATCATATTTGATAGTGTACATGTGAGGTGATAATTATGAGAAATCTTTTCAAACATTTCTGTTTAATCTTGCTTACCACCGGCTTACCTTTAATGCTGTCGAGTCAGAGTTGGGCGAAGACAAGAGCATGGGAAGGTACTATAACGATTCCCACCTATGGATGGTCTGAAGATGTTAACCCCAAGTTTTGGGCTCTCGAAGGTGGTGTGAAATATTCAACCACACTCAAAGGCACTATCGTTTATCCTTATACAATGCAGGACCATCTGTACAGAACCAAAGCAGATCGAACTTACAAAGCCCTGTTTCTTGAAAACGAATATCTGAAAGTTACCTGCCTTCCCGAGTTAGGTGGCCGTCTGCATTCGGTTTTCGATAAAACTGAAGGCAAGGAAATGTTCCATCTTAATGATGTGATAAAACCGGGTATGATAGCGATGCGTGGGGCCTGGATTAGTGGAGGTGTCGAATGGAACACTGGGCCGCATGGGCACACTGTAACAATATTGTCACCTGTCGATGCTCTTATCGGCCAAAACAAAGATGGCTCGGCTTACCTTGAGATTAATAATCTGGAAAAGAGTCAACGCACACAATGGACAGTGCGGGTGACTTTGCATCCGGGCAAGGCTTATCTGGATGAGAAGATTCGCATTTTTAATCCCACAGATGCGATTAGTCCGTACTATTTCTGGAACTGCACGGCTTTTCCTTGTCGGGAAGGAACACGCTTTATATATCCTATGACACTCGGAACAGACCATAACGGCGTTGAGTTCTTTTCCTGGCCTATTCATGAAGATAAGGATATATCATGGTTGAAGAACTATGAAACCTATGCTTCTGTTTTTTCCGTTGACTGTGTGTTTGATTTCTTTGGTGCTTACGATGTGGATATGGATCGTGGTATTGTGCAGGTGGCCGACCATCACGAACTAAGCGGCAAAAAAGCATGGACATGGGGGACCTGGGATTTTGGTCTGGTAAGCCAAAAGAACCTGACCGATAATGACGGTCCGTATATCGAGGTCCAGAGCGGACCACTGCCGACTCAGTCTGATTACGGCATGTTGCTGCCGAGAGCAGAAGTATCATGGCAGGAATATTGGTATCCAGTGCACGGACTCGCCGACGGTTTCGAATATGCAACGAAGGACGTAGCCATTCAAACTGCCCGTGAAGATGAAAAGCTCCAACTGCGTATCCTCTCTACGAGTAAGTTCTCCGGGGCTAACTGCACCTTTTCTCAGGGATCCCGGAAACTTCTCAGAAAAACAATAAACCTAACCCCTGAAAGTCCACAAATGCTGACGCTTTTCTCAGCTCCACGCTCGCCGGTTGATATAACAATCAAGACTAATAAAGGGCAGGTTCTTGCTTCCTTTACTACGCCTTTACCTATTCCTAAGATTTCTCCACCTGAGACGTCTAAGTTAATGACAAAACCTGATGAACAGCTTACTTTAGAGGAAAAGTACCTCAAAGCCAGAAAGTATGACCTTGCGACAGACCGCAGGAAGGCAAGCGAATACTATGAAAAGGCATTGAAAGAAGATGCGCAGTATTCACCTGCACTTCGGGCTTTAGCTGTGCTTGATATAGAAGCGGGGCTCTATTCGCAGGCGGTCCGGCGGCTAAAGAAGGCCCTGGATAGAGATGCCGCCGATGGATCCTCCTGGATATTCCTTGGTATGAGTCATTTAAGATTAGCAGACAATAAAGAAGCTCTTAGGTGTGCTTATGAGGCGGTAAAATATCATGGTACGGCTTCTCTCGGTTATGACCTGGCGGGGCGTGCTTATATGCGATTGGGAGAATACTTAAAAGCCGTCGAGGCCTTTGAGACAGCGGTCCGATTAAACCCGAGAGATACTAAGGCAAAGAATCATCTGCTCTTGGCTTTGTATGCTGCGGGAAAAACAAAACTGGCGTACAGATATGCTGAAGAAAGAATCGTTCAAAATCCCACGGATTTGGTTCCAAGGGCTCTGATTGCACTGCAAAACAAAGGCCGGATGAACCGCTTTGTGAGTGAAGCACGAGCTTTCGTAGGAGAGGATGATTTTCAGATGTTGGAGACCAGTCTTGTTTTTGGGCAGCTCGGGTTGGCAAAAGAAGCTGAAGAGTTGCTTTCAGCAGTGTGTGTCGAGGCAGTGGCGGAAAACGAACGCAGCCCATTGCCAATCTATTATTTAGCCTATTTTGCATCGCTGCAGAAAGACCGCACAAAAGCCAGAGCGTATCTCGACCAGGCTGCCGGGATTTACAGGGATTATATTTTTCCATCCCGCCTTGAAGCGATTGAGGTATTTAAGTACGCCATTGAACAAAATCCTGATGATGCTAACGCACATCTCTACATTGGGAATCTTTATGGTCACCTTGGCCGGTTATCTGAGGCTGTTCGGCACTGGCAAAGGGCGGCTGATTTAGACTCATCATTGAGTGTAGCATTTCGTAATCTTGGCCTTTATGTCTGGGCTATCGAGAACGACCTGTCGAAGGTTGAAGAACTGTATCGTAAAGCCATAGCTGCCCGGCCGAAAGACCAAACTCTGTATCGGGACCTGGCGGACGTTTTACTGGCGGCAAACAAACGCACAGAAGCGATAACGGTTCTCGAATCGACACCGTTTGACAAACTCAGACGTGCCGATGTTATTATTATGTTAGCTCAGGCTTATCTTGATGAACGAAGATACGCTAAAGCTGTTGACTTACTCGAATCAACGCCGTACTTTGTTAACTGGGAAGGCCAGACAGTCACGTGGGACTTATTCCATAAAGCTCATTTGGAAAGGGGCAAAAGACGCTTTGAAAATAAGGATATGGAAGGGGCCTTGCATGATTTTGAGGCGGCTTTAACCTATCCGGAAAATATAGGTGTCGGACGCTCGAATAAACCTCAGGAAGCACAGGCGCAGTACTGGCGGGGAAGGGCGCTGGAAGCCCTTGAACGTCTTGAAGATGCACGCTTGGCTTGGAAAGAAGGGGCCGCCGGACATGAGGGCTCAAACGAGCAGAATAAGTATCGTCAACTCTGTAAAAAGGCGCTTTCGATACAAAATTAACCGGTTTTCTTCCGAAAAAAGCAAACGCGTTATTTTGTTATTTGCCTAATGGTCAAAAGGCACACGGACGGTTCAGAGACGTAATAAGTTTAGTAGTTATAGACTCCATCCTTTTCGGTATTTTCGTCGGACGTATGCATTTGCTTCGGCGTCATTAGTAACTTTCATTTTCAATCCATCCCAAAGCAGCTTCCGTCCCGGGTAGCGAACGGCAAGATTCCCCATCAAAACCATTTCCGAAAGTGGTCCGGAATAGTCGAAATTTGAGCTTGCAGGCTTTCCACCTTTGCAGGCTCTGAGCCAATCTTGTTCGTGTCCGTCAATTCCCTCCGGTATCCTGTCGATTGTCTGCGATGGTCTTTTATATTGTCTCATTTTCGTCTCTGGTATCAGTCGCGGACTCTTGCCATAACAGCCGCACATCAATATTCCTTTATCTCCTATGAAAAGAACGCCACCGTCGCTATCTCCCATTTGCCGTCCTTCCTCGAGTTCTTCAGGTATCGGCGGTGTCATCCCACCATCCCACCAGGTCAAATCAACTTCAGGCATATCCCAGCGGGCGGGAAACTTATAACGAACAATTGTTGACCGAGGATAAGTTTCATTTTTCGGCTCTGTCTTCGTCCAAAACTCATGCCAATAGGTGGAAATGCAGGCCTCAACGCTTACCGGATATTTAAGCTTAAGTGCCCAGAATATCGGGTCCAAAATATGGCATCCCAAATCACCCAGTGAACCGGTCCCAAAATCCCACCATGCCCGCCAACTCTCAGGCAAATAAGTTGGATGATAGGGCCGGTGTGGAGCCGGTCCGAGCCACTTGTCCCAGTCCAGTGTTGATGGAACGGGCGGTCTGTCCTTTGGCCTGTCTACCTCGACACCCTGCGGCCAGACAGGGCGATTTGTCCAGGCATGCACTTTTCGAACCGGACCGATGGCTCCATCCCATATCCATTCGCATATCAACCGGGTGCCGTCACCAGAATGGCCCTGATTGCCCATCTGCGTAGCAAGTCTATTTTTTCGGGCGGTCTCAGTGAGAATACGAGCTTCATAAACTGAATGTGACAATGGTTTTTGGACATAAACGTGTTTGCCTCTGTTCATTGCTGCCATAGCGATAACAGCATGTGAGTGGTCAGGGGTGGCGATTATGACCGCATCGATATCTTTCTGTTTGTCGAGCATTATGCGAAAATCGCGATATACTTTGGCTTTGGGGTATTTCTTGTATGTCTTGGCGGCATATTCCTGGTCAATATCACACAATGCAACGATGTTTTCATCGGCACAACGGCTGAGATTATTTCTACCCATGCCGCCAACGCCTATGCCGGCGATATTGAGTTTCTCGTTCGGTGACTGACCTCTTAGGATTCCGGACTTAAGAACAGCGAACCCTGTTCCAATTGCAGTGCTTTGTTTAAGGAATGTACGACGTTTCATTGGTTACCTCCTTTGTAATCACTATATTTATGAAAATGTGATTTCAAGTACACTAACAGAATAAATGAAATAAAGGTAAGGCTCAAGATGTTTTTGAAGTAATTTAACGAGTTGCTCAGGTATAACCATAATTGCAAATCGCTATACAACAGAATAAAATCATTGTTATCTTTCAAGTTATTTGATATTCTTTTGCAGTTACCGATTTATCAAAGCAAGTGACGGTTCCGGACATGAAATATCAGGGACTAATACTATGACTTCACAAAACAAGATAGACTATAAGACTACGGTAGAGGATGAGCACTGGCGAGATGAGGAGTTTCAATGGGCACGAATTTTTTCCTCAGGAGACCCCGCAAAGGGTATAGTCCTCTTATACATACAGAAGGCTTGCACTGCGTTCCATGAATTTGAACCATCCTGGAAAGAGGGTGCCTTGGATGAAGAACAGGTCGGGTTTTTTCGTAAGCGTTTGGCAAAGAGGGTCAGGCAGATAATGGTAACTATGAAGAACAATGATCTTGATAAGATTAATGGAGCCGCTGAACTGGCGGAGGTTCTGCGCTCTATCGAATCGGCAAAAAACCTGGACGAATTGGCCGAGTTAACTGAGACAATGCATTCCGTCAACCACTTGCTATCGGATTCGTTAGAAGAGAAATAGCAGGGGGACATAAACGGACATCTTGCTGGATTGCTGGCAGATGGTATTGCTTTGAGTACGGCATATGGTCTCTTACTTAGTGGAGTTGAAAGGAGGAATAAATTATGAAAGGTGTAACTCGTCGAGATTTCGTAAAAAGTACCGTTGCAGCGGGGCTTGTAGCTGCGCTGCCGTATTCGCGCGTACGAGGGGCAAATGACCGTATTCGTGTGGGGCTGGTCGGTTGCGGCGGTCGCGGCAAAGGGGCCCATGTGCCGTCATTCGAGAAGCAGGAAGGCGTAACCATTGTGGCTCTTAGCGACCCCGATCAGCAGCGTATGGCAGATACAGCCAAGCTGATCGAATCAAAGTATAATCACAGTGTTGCCCAATATGTCAATATGCGTGAGATGTTCGACCACAAAGACATAGATGTGATTGCTAACGCGACACAGAACTATTGGCACGGACTCAGTACAATCTGGGCATGCCAGGCAGGCAAGCATGTTTATGTCGAGAAACCACTGTCGCATTATATCTGGGAAGGCAGGCAGATGGTCAATGCTGCCATAAAGTACAACCGTATCGTTCAGTGCGGCACACAACGTCGCTCACAGAGTTCCATCGCTAAGGCAATACAGTGGATTCAGGAAGGAAACCTCGGCAGGATCAGATACATCACGGCTTTTGCCAACAAGCAGCGTTCTTCGTGCGGTAAGCGCAACACTCCACTCCCGATCCACGATTCCATCGACTATGACCTTTGGTGTGGCCCCGCCAGAAAGGTGCCAATCTATCGGAATAAACTCCAATATGACTGTAGCTTTGACTGGAACACCGGTGACGGAGAATCGTGCAATCAGGGTGTCCACGAGGTGGATGTAGCTCGATGGTGCCTTGGAGAGAAGATGCTTCCGCGCCGAGTGATGAGTATTGGGGGGCGCTTCGTATTCAACGATGCCTGTGATGTGCCGAATACGCAGATAATTTATTATGATTTTCCTAAGGCACCACTGTTTTATGAGGTTCACAATCTAACGAAAGCCAAAGGTTCTGATGAAATGCCGGAGTTTCGTGGTGAACGGGTGGGCGTGATTGTGGATTGTGAAGGCGGCTCGGTCAGTCTTTATCGTGGCATAGCGTGGGATAACGAAGGTAAAGAGGTTAAAAAATTCGGCGGTGGTGGAGATCATTTTGTCAACTTCATTGAGGCGGTTCGTAAAGGCCGTCGGGAAGATCTCAACGCCGAAATTCTTGAGGGACATATTTCTACTGCGATTACCCATGCTGGTAATATTTCGTACAGGCTTGGTGTGAAAGCTTCTCGGAAAGAGATGCGCACTCAGATCCGGGACATTCCGATATTCAGAAACATGTTCGAGCGGATGCTTGAGCACCTTAAGGGCCAAGAAATCAATGTAAACGCCAGAACAGTATCACTCGGACCGTGGCTGGAAATCGACCGGCAGAACGAGTGCTTCAAGAATAATGAACAAGCAAACCGTTTGGTTCATGGTTTTTATTGTGAACCTTATGTTGTGCCGGATTTGTCGGCTTGATCGCCGCGTATTTGTGTCTATTGGCTTGATATTCAATTGTCACTAAATCATATAACATAGAAAGCAAAAGAACTATTTTGATGGATGGAACTTCTTTCTTAAATCCGGATAGTATTTTTTTGTTTTGTCTGAGGTGGTAATGGATACAAAAACTCACACATCTGAATTGGCAGTGGTTGGGATTGTGTTGTCGGCACTGGCAATGTCGGTTGGCTGGGGTTTCCGAGGTGATTATGGCCATGAGGCCGGAGCGATGGTTCCGGGTGCACTGTTAGGGCTTTCTATTTGTTTGGCTTCCGGAAGGCAGGACTGGTGGCAGCGCTCAACTATTATGGCAATGTGCGGTGCTATCGGATGGGCGTTCGGGGGACAGATGAGCTACGGTCGAGTTATTGGCTACACAGCAAGTTCTTCATTTCCGGACGTCGCTTATGGTTATGCCAGTTTATTCCTGATTGGAGGCTTATGGGCGGGGATTGGCGCAGCGATTCTTTCACTCAGCATTACTAAATCTCGCTCATATCTGGAGAGTTTCGCCGGTCCTCTGGTCATATTATGGCTCGTTTGGTTTGCTATGGACTTTAGCGGTTTAACCGAATGGCTTGCGGACAACTGGTCTTTTAATGATACGGACTGGTATGCAGCTTTGTCCGCTTTGCTTATAGCTGGTTTGTACGCAGCTATCGTTCCCCGCCATCGGCAGGCTTGCGTATTCATTATACTGTTAGCCGGTGGCTGGTTGGTGGGATATTTTATTTTGACTGAATTATTGGGATTGCGTATGACCCCGCCACGTAGTGACAATTGGTCGGGTTGTGTCGGTCTGTTCATAGCGATTGTTTTATATCTCATTTATCAGCAGAACCGAGCGGCATTAAAAGTAACGCTTTGCGGCTTTTTAACGGGTGGGATTGGTTTTGCAGTGGGGGATTTTTTCAACATGCTTGGCCGTGCTCAATGGGGGCCAATCGGCAGCTTAAGTGCACTGAAGGGCTTGGACTATTGGAAATGGATGGAGCAGCTTTTCGGTTTGATTATGGGAATAGGAGTAGGCTTAGCTTTTCTTCGGTTTCTGCGACGAAACTTGGCTCGACCGGAGGAAGATACAAGCAATGGAGGTCTTAATACTGTTGGGCTGGTGTTCTTGCTGTTAGTCATGATGTGGAGCAACCTATATAAAAATGTTACAAACTGGGCCAAAGGGAAGCATATTCCAGAACACTCTTTTGGCATCCCAATTCAGTGGTGGTTTCTTCTTGTTGGATTTTTACTCTCCGCAATGGTATTAATAGCAATCATTCGGCACGGTCGTCAGGAATTACCTTTGGCGCCATCCACAGCATTTGGAAGGGGTCAGTTGTTGTTCCTCATTATTCTTTGGGTTGCTGTTGTCGGCGCTTTCGTGCAGGCCTTTCCTGGAATGGCCCGCAAGGGAGTATTCTTTGTACACGCGACATTCTGGATAACTGGTGGGATTTGTTCTCTGATTGTGTTGAGTTTGTCCGGCAAGCCCGGATGCCAGCCTGATCAGCAACTGGCTGCATCCGATTATTTTTGGAGACCCGGCGTGCGACATTGGATAGGCTGGCTCCTGATTCCGGTCCTCATCATCCTATTGACATATCTTACTGTGTCATTGGATGAAGAACCCCTGTCCGGAAGTCACCTACGCTTTGAAAAGACTCTTCAGAACTGATAACTTTTCTACTTTTGCTGCCATAGCATAAACAAGGTAACTTTACTATGGTTGTTACTTATCGGGTGGTTGTTCAGAGTTTTTTATAAAAGCCATTAACAATCCTATAGCTAAAAGAACTGTTCCGACAAGATAGGAAAACCATATATTTACGAATTTTACAGATGGTGTGATTATTTGATATATAAAGCAAACTGTAAGCATGAGTATGGCAAAAGCCATTAAGCTTATTCCCAACACTTTTCTTTGATTCATTTCTTCCATATTATCACCTATAAAACCAGCCAGAAGATTAATGTCAGCGATACTCCAATCGCTAAAGATACGACGCTCCAGAAGCGCCAATCCATTATCAGTTTCGGTTTTTCTTCTTCCTTTTCTTCTATGGTTCCCCAGCAGAGCCCCTTTAATTTTTCTTCCGAGTATGGTTCGGTAAAATGGCTGCCGCCAATAGTAATTACTGCCGTCAGGATTCCTCCCGCCCATCCGGCCCATACAAATGACCACCAATATGGCGTTATCTGAGGGCCGATGAACCTGTCCAAAATGAAGGCAGATATTGAACCTGCCAGCAAACCTATAAATGCCGGCAGGGCGGTTGCTCTTTTGTAAAATATCCCAAGTGCCAGGGTAACGAACAATGGGAATTGAATATACGAAAGCACAGACTGCCATGCAACGTACGCTGCACCAAAAACGGGAAAAACCACGGTTGCGAATAGTGTGCCGCAAATCAAAAGTAAAATTATAAATGCTCTCCCAGTCCAGACATAATGCATATCCGGTTTATTCTTAACTATAAACCTCTGATATATGTCTCTGGTTAAAACTGTGGACATGGAAGTCAATAATGAATCGCAGGATGACATTCCCGCTGCATAAAGTGCGGTAATCGCGGCACCGGCGGTGCCGACCGGAAGCAAAGTAGTGACGACTTTCGGCATAGCATTATCTGGATTTTCCGCAATTATATCCTTGAATAGTACGGCTGCACAAAGGCCGACAAGCCCCCAGATAAATGTCATTGGGAACTTCATTATGCTCCCTACGACTAATGCGGTTCTGGAATCTTCAACTGTTTTACAGGCAAAAGTCCTTTGCAGGGTGTTTTGGTCTGTACACCAATACGCCAAACCCAAAGAGAGAGAGCCTATGAACATAGCTCCCCACCATGTGTCTGGAGTGCCTTCGGCCCTGCTCAATACTACGTGAAACATTTGTGGGGAATCAGCCAGTGCTTCACGAAGACCAGCCCACCCTCCAACTGCCCGCATAGAAAAAAAGACTAATCCTGTCGCGCAGACGATCATGATGATAAATTGAAGAACATCAGTAATCATCACGCCTTTAAGGCCGCCCAAAAAGCAATATGCACCTGTCACACCAGCGGCTACGAGTAACGACACCCACGAAGGCCACCCGATAATCAATGACATTGGCAGCGACATCGTATAGAGTACGATACCCAGGGTGAGTGTCCTTACTAAAACGAATAATATCCCCCATAGTGCCCTCATTGAAGGGTCGTATCTTCTTTCCATGAATTCAGGTATTGTATAGACTCCGCTTCTCCAATAATGCCTGATAAAAAACCACGCTGAGATTATACACGGTATGGCACAAGCAGGCAGCCAATCATAGTTCAACCACGCCAATCCACCGGTCGCGACTATTCCTGTAACACCTATATAAGTTTCCGGGCCTATGTCTGTTGCTTGCAAGGAACAGGCCGCTATCCACCATGGCATATTTTTCCCGGCAAGGAAAAAATCCTTTTGCGATTTCATATACCGGCTGAAATATACCCCCAAACTCAGCACGATTACGAAATAGCCAATGATTATTACAATGTCCGGCCAGGCCATCTATAATCTCCTAAGAAAACAATGTTGCTGTTGTATCAGTATTTATATTAGGTCTCTCAGTCGCGTGATAATAACACATCTGTCTTGACAGTGCCAACACTATGAATGGGTTCTCACTGATTTACCGCCGTAGCTGGTTTGTTCCTTGATTTAATAATTCTCTCAATCTCCATACCAAATCCCTGTAAGTGGTAAGTACGAGCGTTTTTAAGTTTTTTAAGATTTCCTTTGACAGGATGAACGGAAATTTAGTATAAATAAACTAATAGGTTACATTGATTTCAATTTCTTATTATTGGGAAATTATGCAGCTTTCCATTTGAGGAGGAGTTGTTGTGTATGAACGCAGAGCTTCAGGAAGAACAATGTTTCTTGGAGTTAAGGTGTTTTCATTTCAATAGAAATTCAGTTTTCATATTTGAAGAAGGAGGATTAATGATGTGTAGAAAATTGACGTATTGGGTATTTATTGTTTTAATTCTTGGTTCTGTCAGTAATGCTGCGGACGTCCATTGGTCTGGCGGTGGTGGTGACAAGCTCTGGAACAATCCGGCCAACTGGGATTCCAATAAAGTCCCCGGTGCCGGCGATAATGTTTTCGTCGATGTACCAGCCGCAAAAGCGCCAAACGGCCCGATTATTCGAGACGGGATTAATGCGAAAATTAACGGCCTGTCCTGTGAAGTGTCTGGTGAGCCTACGATGACTATGACGGGCGGAACTCTTGAGTTAGGAAGTTACATTTGGTGGGGTGATGGAGCAGGATCCCATGGCACATTTAATATGAGTGGTGGTACTATAACGGTCGGTTCAGAATTTGAGCTTGGATGGGGCGGTGGTACAGGTACCTGGAATATGACTGGTGGTACCATCACCTGTGGCGAATTGATAATTCCGACAGGTAGTGGAGAGGGGGGACAGTTATACCTTAGTGGAGGTACTGTTAATGTTGGCACTCCCCTTGAAATGAATGCAAACGGCCTGATAGATGTTGGCGATGGTACATTAGTGTTAGAGGGTGATCAGACGGAAATAATCAACGGCCTTATCGAAGCAGAACAGATTATTTTCTACGGTGGCGGGGGCCTTTCCAGTCTGGACTTTGACAGCAGAAATCCTGGAAAGACCACATTAACAGCCAGATCGACCGGAAAAGCCTACAATCCTGTTCCGGCTGATGGTGCCTTCCATGAGGATACATGGGCAAGCCTGGGCTGGTCGCCGGCAGAATCTGCGGCTTCGCATGATTTGTACTTTGGTGAAAGTTATGATAATGTGAACGATGGCACAGCTGATACATTTGTGGGAAACCAGCCCGCAACATTTCTCGTCGTCGGCTTTCCCGGATTCCCATATCCGGACGGTCTTATTCCGGGTACGATATACTACTGGCGGATTGATGAGATTGAAGACGACGGCACGATAATCAAAGGCGATATCTGGAGCTTTAGGGTTCCTCCAAAGACTGCCTACAATCCCAATCCTGCTGATGCTGCCGAGTCTGTTGATCCGGATGTAGTTCTTGAATGGACTGTAGGTTTTGGTGCCAAGCTGCACACTATATATTTTGGAAACAATTTTGATGATGTGGACAATGCCTCCGGTGGACTTCCTCAGGGGGCTACGACTTATACACCAGGTCCACTTGGATTGGGAAATACTTACTACTGGCGTGTTGATGAGTTTGATGCTGTCGCTACGTATAAAGGCGATGTCTGGAGTTTGACGACTCAGGGAGCTGTTGGAAGTGCGAAGCCGGCTAACGGTGCTGTGGATGTAAAGCAGACAACTGTTCTTACATGGACACCGGGCTTCGGTGCTTCACATGAAGTCTATTTTGGTGCCGATGCAGCCTCTCTGGAGTTAAAAAGCAGTGGCAACCTTGGCTCTGAAAGCTATGATCCAGGAACACTCGAGTGGGATACTACTTACTACTGGCGTATTGATGAGGTCAATAATGCCAACTCAGACAGTCCGTGGACAGGTCCTCTATGGAGCTTTACAACTGCCAATTTCCTTGTCGTGGATGATTTTGAGAGCTACAACAACCTTGACCCCGAGGACCCGGCGAGCAACAGGATATTTCTTGCTTGGATAGATGGGTTCGACGAACCGGCGGCAAATGGTTCTGTCGTTGGTTATGCTAATCCTCCTTTTGCCGAACAGGCTAATGTTCACAGTGGCAATCAGTCGATGCCGTTAGCCTATGACAACGCTGTTGGAAAATCTGAGGCGACTTTGGCCTTGACTTACCCGCGTGACTGGACAGAGAAAGGCGTCAATACGCTGACGGTTTGGTATGCAGGCGCTGCAGGCAACGCTGCTGAGACTATGTATGTTGTTCTCAATAACAGCGCGGTCGTCACTAATGATAATCCGGATGCAGCACTTATAGACTCCTGGACCCAATGGGATATTGACCTCCAGTTATTTGCAGATCAGGGTGTGAATCTTGCCAATGTAAATTCGATTACTCTTGGTCTTGGCAACAGAAGCAATCCTGTCGCTGGCGGTGCAGGTATGGTGTTCTTCGATGATATTCGTTTATCTGTACAGGAGCCTGAAGCACCGTAAGCTTGCAAGTAGGAATGAACAAATTGCATGCTTGATATTACAAATTCGGAGCCTGTACCGATTAGGTATAGGCTCCTTTACATTGCAGGATAGTTTTTCTTCTCACTTTCGAGAGATATTCTAACCGTCGTATCTCACCCCAGGTAATCGTATGAGCGAAAGTTATTGACTTTATAGCTCTTTATATGGTAGAATATCTAAGGTTAATAAGCTATGAAGATTAAATAGCAGTCCAAAATATCAATGAGGAAGGGCTTGGTTAATATGCGCAGTTTGTTATCAATCTCAATACTTGCTTTGTTATTATTACTATTTTTAATTGGCTCTACGAATGCAGCCTATCTGCCCAATGATCTCGATAATGATACGATCAATATGGCTGATTTAATTTTGCAGGCTGACCAGTTGCAACAGACTGACGTCCCGCTGGTAATAAATGAGTTCGTAGCTTCCAACAACAGTTCCGCCCTGGATCCACAGGGACAATATGATGACTGGATTGAAATCTATAATTATGGATCTGATCCTATTAATCTTGCTGATATGTATCTGACGGATAACCTCTCTGTTACTGATAAGTGGCGGATTCACAGTGATACTCGAGGAGCTACTATCATTCAGCCTGGTGGCTTTCTGGTGATATGGGCGGACAACGACACCGCCGACGAAGGGCTGCATGCCAATTTCAGGCTTAGTGCCGGTGGTGAGGAGATCGGCCTGTTCGATACAGATGGAAGTACTCTGATTGACAGCGTTATCTTTCTCGACCAGACCACTGATATTTCCTACGGCCGCTATCCTGATGCTAATGATGTTTGGCGGTTCATTGCTGATCCTACCCCGGGAGCGGAAAATGCCGGTGGATATTTGGGTTTTGTTGATGAACCTAAATTTAGCCATGAACACGGTTTTTATACCACGCCTTTCTCTGTTACACTTGCTACCGAAACCAAAGATGCCATAATATACTATACGCTCGATGGCAGTGAGCCGTATGATACTACTGGTGGTGGGCGGGCCCCGGGAGGGACGGTCTATACTGACCCTATTCTCATCACCACGACCACGAATCTGCGGGCCAAGGCAATTAAGCCGGGCTGGCAGCTATCAAATGTCAAGACAAAGGCTTATGTCTTTCTTGAACCGGATATCCAAAATTTTAGTTCTAACTTGCCCATAGCCGTCATTGATACATTCGGTAAAGGTGTAGGCCAATCGACCGAGACTCAGACATTGAGTTTTGCCGAATTTATTGATATTCAGGACCGCGGCAGGGCCAGAATAACCAACACGCCGGATTTCATGGGTAAAACCGGGCTTAATATTCGTGGCAAAAGTTCAGAAGGTTTTGCCAAAAAGCAGTACCACCTTGAAACTTTAGACGAAAATAATACGGATAAAGATGTTTCTATTCTTGGCTTTCCCGCCGAATCAGACTGGGTTCTCTCTGCTCCCTATTCGGACAAATCACTAATGCGTAATTTTCTGACCTATAAGTGGAGTAATGATTTGGGGCAATATGCAGTCCGCACACGGTATATCGAGTTGTTCCTGAACACCAACGGCGGTGGTGTTTCGATGGACGATTATGTGGGCGTGTACATACTGATGGAAAAAATTAAAGTGGGTAAAAATCGCGTTAATATTGCAAAACTTGAACCATCTGATAACGCTGAACCTGAAATAACCGGCGGGTACATTGTCAAGAAAGACAAACTCGACCCGGGCGATCTGACATTTAGTACCAGCAAGGGGCTGAGTCTAATACACCTGGAGCCAGAAAGAGCAGAAATTACACAAGAGCAGATGGACTGGATCAAGGGCTATATAAATGAGTTCGAGGCAGCGCTGTACGGACCGAACTTTACTGACCCTGTCGATGGATATGCTAAATATATAGATGTCGATTCATTTATTAACATACACATTCTTGTCGAACTTACTAAAAACATTGATGGCTTTCGCCTCAGTACCTATATGTTCAAAGACAGAGGCGGGAAGCTGAATATGGGCCCTGCATGGGATTATAACTTATCACTCGGCAATGCCGATTATCTTGAGGGCTGGAAACCCACCGGTTGGTACTATGACCTGATAAGTGCTGGCGACTATCCCTGGTGGCGCCGCTTATTCCAGGATCCGGAATTTCAAATGCGTTACGCCGACAGGTGGTTTGTTCTGCGCCAAAATATGTTTGATACGGGTATGTTGCTTCAGGATATTGATGATATCGTCGAGCTGCTCGGTGAAGCACAGGTCCGCAACTTTGATCGCTGGAATATTCTTGGTACTTATGTTTGGCCGAACTGGTTTATCGCTCGGACTTATCAGGAAGAAATCAACTGGATGAAAGGTTGGCTTGATGACCGGCTGACGTGGATGGATGCTCAAATCGCCACTGAATTTGCCACTGCTCCGCCACTTTTCAACCGGCAGGGGGGGCAGGTTGATCCGGGATTCAATCTTGCGATGTCTGCTTCGTTTGGCACTATTCATTACACTCTCGATGGTTCCGACCCGCGTCTGACAATAATCGAGCCGGGAGATAAAATCACTACCAGCCTTGTTGGCGAAAGTGACACTAAGCGTGCGTTTGTGCCGACTGACCCTATCAGCAACAACTGGAAAGGTGGCCAGCCCTTCGATGACTCAGCATGGCTGGTTAGCCTCGGAAGCCCGGGAGGCATCGGATATGAAAGGGGTTTAGGATATGAAAACCTCATCAGCCTTGATGTCGGAGGACTGATGGCCAGAAAAAATGCTACTTGTTATATCCGCATTCCGTTTACTTTTGACGGCAGTCCTGGCAACTATGATTTTATGACGCTCAAAGTCCGCTATGACGATGGCTTTATCGCATACATCAATGGCATCGAAGTGGCCAGACGCAATTTTGCCGGCACTCCGGAATGGAATTCAAGCGCCGATGCCGGCCGCTCCGACTCTGAGGCCGTTAACTTCGAGAGCATAAACATCTCTGCTTTCCTCGAAGCGCTTCAACCTGATAATAATATTTTGGCCATCCAGGGTTTGAATTCATCCACTGTGGATTCTGATTTTCTAATCTCTGCCGAACTAATTGCCGAGGAAAACATTCCTTCTCAGGGCGGCGGTTCTTTGCCTAATGTATTTCAATATAATGAGCCAATCACTCTGGACCACAGTACTCACGTCAAAGCCTGCATATTTAAAGGCGACACGTGGAGTTCGTTGAACGAGGCGATCTTTGCTATAGACCCATTAGCAGACAATCTGCGCATCACAGAGATTATGTATAATCCATACAATCCTAATGCCGAATACGTTGAGTTGAAAAACATTGGGGCCGAAACGATTAATTTGAATTTGACTAAATTCACAAACGGAATTGATTTTACCTTCCCGAATATCGAGCTTGCATCCAACGAATATGTAGTAGTTGTTCAGGACCGCCAGGCTTTCGAAACCAGATACGGCACAGCCTTAAATATAGCCGGCGAATACTCCGGCAGATTAAATGATGCAGGAGAGCGTATAGAACTGGAAGACGCTGTCGGCCAAACCATACTGGACTTTGACTACAAAGACGGCTGGCGATCTATTACAGATGGAGATGGTTTCTCTCTGACAGTAATTGACCCTGCCAACACTGACCCTTATGACTGGAACGAGAAAGACTCATGGCGACCTAGTGCATATCTCAGCGGTTCACCTGGCGAAGATGACAGCGGTATTGTCCCCGAGCCGGGTGCGGTGGTTATTAATGAGATACTGGCCCATTCACACGCCGACGCGACGGACTGGATAGAGCTGCATAATACTACCGGAACTGCAATATATATTGGCGGCTGGTTCCTCAGCGACGGCAGCTCTGATCTTATGAAATATCAGATTGTCCCGGGGACAATAATTGCTCCGAATGGATATATTGTTTTCTACGAAGACCAGCATTTCGACAACATAGCTGCCCCGGGCTCTTATCAGACCTTTTCTTTGAGCGAGAACGGTGAACGGCTGTCCCTAAGCTCCGCCGAAGGCAGCCTTTTAACAGGCTATAGACAGGTCGAGGATTTCGGTGGTTCTGAGACCGGCGTATCTTTTGGCCGTTATTACAAGCCAAGTACCGGCAATTATAACTTTGTTCCGATGTCGCAGAACACTCCGGGCTCAGCTAATGCCTATCCGAAGGTCGGCCCGATAGTCATCAACGAGATTATGTACAATCCATCTTGGCCCGTTGGCAGCTCATATACCAATGACCAGTATGAATATATAGAGTTGCATAACATCAGCAACGAACCTGTCTCTTTATATCATTTTGACACTGCTCAGCCGTGGAAGTTCACCGATGGTATTGAATTTACCTTCCCGGCTGATATTCCTGTAGCGATACCTGCTGGCGGTTATCTATTGGTTGTCAAAGACCCGGAGGCGTTTGCTTGGCGGTACCCGGCTGTTCCTGTTGAGAAAATTCTTGGTCCTTATAGCGGTAGCTTAAGCAATGCTGGCGAGAGGCTCCAGCTTTCGATGCCCGGTGACGTGAACGACTCCGGCAAGCTTTATGACATTCGCGTTGACAGAGTAAGTTACAGTGATGGTTCTCATCCTGAGAAATCTCCAGATAGAGTTGACCACTGGCCGACAGCCCCGAACGACGGCTTGGTATCTTTGTCCCGGGTGCCCTCGCAGAACTACGGCAACGACCCCGAAAACTGGACTGCCTCTGCACCTTCACCCGGAGCTGTCAATCCATAAAATTTCAAGGCAGACAGAAAAAAACTCTGATAAGAAGCGGGCCACTATTGGCTTTCCTTCAGGATCGCCATCAATTCATCATCTGTCAATGAAATCGGATTCCCTTTCATACTGCTTGACTTTTGAGATTTCTCTATCACTATTGAAAAATCTTGCTCTTTCAATCCAAACTCCGATAGTGGCGGCACTTTTAATACCAGGCAAATATCTCGTACCCACTCTACTCCATCAACTGTTTTTGCCGTAATACCGGTTAGTAGTTGGGCTATCTCATCATAACGGGCTAAAGTTGGAGAACTGGGTGCTCGGTTCTGCAAAGCTTGCACATTGGCTTCCATAACGTATGGCAAAAGCCGGGCGCATATTGTTCCATGAGGAGCGGAAATCATACCTCCTAACGGACCAGCCAAGCCATGCACAGCTCCTAATTTTGCGTTTGCGAGAGCTAATCCGCTAAAGAGACTTGCTAAGGCCATGTCTTCACGGGCAGTAGAGTCGTTGCCGTTTTCATAAGCTTGCAGTAAAGAACGACCCGCTCGCTTAAGACCCTCTCGGCATATACCATCTGTCAGTGGATTTGCCTTATTGGAAATATATGCTTCCATGAGTTGAGTGAGCGCATCCAAACCTGTACTGGCGGTAATAGACGGTGGCATTGAATGAGTCAGTTCTGGATCAACCACGGCCAAATGGGGATATATCAATGGACCGCGCAAACTTACTTTGACCTGATGTTCAGGCACACTCAGCACGGCATTTTGGGTGACTTCGGCGCCTGTTCCTGCTGTAGTTGGAATAGCAATGTAAGGTACTGGGCTTTGAGTTAGCGGCTTACCATGACCGACAACCTCAAGGTAATCCTCCAGTTCACCGATGTTGGTTAGCATTGCGGCAATGACTTTACCGGTATCTAATGCGCTTCCGCCTCCAATGCCGATGACTAAATCACTTTTGGCCCGTCGGGCCTGTTCAATACCTGCCTTTGCAATAATTGTAGTCGGCTCACCGGTAATACTGAATGTGGCATATTCAATTCCCCGTTTATTTAGCTTTTCGAGGAGCGGTTTGGCTCGTTCGAGACTTTGTCCTGTGACAACAAAAGCACGTTTTCCCAGCTCGGCCGCTAAGGGCGCGACGTCCCGGATTGTCCCGGGGCCGAAGATTATGTGAGTAGTGGTCGCAAATTCAAATCTCATTATCTCTCATGCTAAAGGTTAAATGCTGCAACTAATCCCAGCTCTGTTCATCAGGAAATACATTCGTGTATTTAATACTGGTCCGCGGTTCAGCCATCATATCTGTCACGGTATCTCGCCATTTTTGATAATGAGCTGTTTCTTTGTGCATGGCCGGGTCATCTGGAGTTCGATAGACTTCGACCAGCACAAAATGTGTTAAATCATCTTGTTGTTGGATAATGTCGAACCGTGCAATGCCCGGTTCCTGGATGCTGTTACGGGCGTTTTCAAGGGTGGCATTCCGAAATGCCTCAACTTGATTAGATTTTACGTGAATAAAAACGTGGACTATCAACATAACATTCCCCTTACAGTTTCATCCAAAGATATGAAGTTTACCAAATAAGCTGCCTGTAAACAAATGATTCTTACGGTCTCCAAAATCGGCTCATTTTATTTGTGAATTTTCACGAGATGTCCATCAATGATAAGATCCTAAATGCTAATTAAAGGACGAAATCATCCTTCGGGATTTCATAAGGTTAGTTTTCGAATATCGGACTTTAAAAATCGCTTAGAATATCCGCCAAATCACTAAATATTCTTGACATAGCTGTTGATATTTTATATACTTATTATGTTGTAAGTGCAAGTAAAGTGGCTTACGCTGAAACGCATTGACCATTATAATAATGCACGAGAAGGCACTATGCAATATGGAGACTGGGTGAAGAAAAGCTGAACACTTATAGCCTTTGTCTCCTTCTTTTTTGCGCTTCTGAAAAATTTATCTTCAATCGCCCCATCTCCCTCGTTCTTTTCATCAGAACATTGATATTGTATTTTATCGACATTTGTGGTTAACTAACGCCATTACTGAAAGTATTTTCGGTACCACCCTAACGACTTGAAAGGAGAAACGCATGTCCAGAACTTCTGCTTATTTTATATTTTTCACGTTAATGTTTTCACTGACAGCAGGGTGTTCATCCGGCGTTTTTGCAGTTGAAAAGAAACAGCCCGTCGATTGGGTGGATCCGATACTTGGGACAGTGAGTTCAAGGTGGATGCTTTATCCCGGCCCGAGTATGCCCTTTGGAATGGTAAAGCTAAGCCCTGACAATACAGAAAAATCTGGTTTAGATGCAGGATATGAATACACGATTGAGAGCATAGCGGGATTTGGCTGCGTTCATTCGTGGGGAATGGGCAGTTTTCTCACAACGCCGACTACCGGAGAACTCAAGGTAATACCCGGCCCTGAAGATGACCCCGACAAGGGATACAGATCGAGGTTCAGCCATAATAAGGAAATTGCTTCCCCGGGATATTATGCTGTTACCCTTGAAGATTATAATATCAAAGCGGAACTGACCGCAACGACCCGGGTCGGTTTCCAGCGCTACACCTTTCCCAAAGCGAATAAAGCACATATTCTCTTTGACCTTCGAATACCCGAAGGACACCGTATTAAGGTTGTAAATGCCCGGGTAAGGAAAGTAAGTAATACCGAGATTGAAGGATATGCACAACGCAGTTCCAGTTGGAATGATTATACTCTTTATTTTGTTGCCAGGTTCAGCAGGCCATTCAAGTCCTTCGGCGGTTGGGTAGGCGAAAAGATTTACCGGAACATAGACGAAGTATCCGGTAAGGACAATATTGATATTGGGGCCTTCGTCAATTACTCAACTAATGAAGATGAAGTTATTAAGATTCAAACCGGCATTTCGCTTGTTAGTATTGAGCAGGCACGCTTAAATCTCGAAACTGAAATGTCGGGATTTGGCTGGGACTTTGAGGCGGTACGAAATGATGCCCGAAACACCTGGAACGACCTGTTGAACAAAATTAAGATTGAAGGGGGCACTGAAACCGATAAAACCAAGTTCTATACCAACCTGTATCGTTCCTATTGTGCCAGGACAATCTGGAGTGATGTTAACGGAAAATACGTGGATATGTATGAGAATATCCAGCAACTAAAAGACCCAGACTCGCCCGTTTATGGTTGTGATGCCTTTTGGAATACGTTCTGGAACTTAAATCAGCTATGGGCGTTGATAACTCCGGAAACGGCAAATAAATGGGTAAAGTCACTGTTAGAGATATATGACCGTGGTGGATGGCTGCCCAAAGGCCCCGGAGGCATCGAATATTCAAGTATAATGGTGGCATCTCACGAAATTTCGCTGATTGTAAGTGCATATCAGAAGGGGATTCGAAATTTTGATATTGAGAAGGCTTATAAAGCAATAAAACATAATCAGACCGAACCAGGCAGGCGCCATGAAGGCGGCGGCCATGTAGGAAACCATCAGTTGAAACCCTATAAAGAACTTGGATATGTACCGGTTGAAAAAGGGCCGGTTTCAAATACTTTAGAGTATGCCTATGATGACTGGTGTGTAGCTCAGATGGCAAAGGCCCTCAATAGAAAAGACGATTATAAACACTTTATAGGAAGGGCTGAAAATTATAAAAACGTATTCGACCCGGTGGTAGGATTTACCCGGCCAAAGTGTGCCAATGGCTCATGGGTTAAAGGCTTCAATCCGTTGGTCAAGGCCGTAGGCAAAGAAGATGATTTCCAAACAAAAGATTTTGTTGAGGGCAATTCATGGCAATACACATGGTTTGTTCCCCACGATGTAAAAGGACTCGTCAACCTGCTCGGTAAGGAAAAATTCAACAGAAGGTTAGTGGATGGCTTTGAGGAGTCTCGTCCAAACTTTGTGAGCCACTACGTTAACCATAGCAACCAGCCTAATATGCAGGCCCCCTGGCTTTTCAATTATTCGAGTGCTCCCTGGCTGACCCAGAAGTGGGTGAGTCAGATAATGGAAAACTATTACGGTACTGGCCCTGTTAACGGCTACCCCGGTGATGAGGACCAGGGTCAAATGGGAGCCTGGTATGTGATGAGTGCAATAGGATTGTTCGAAATGGATGGAGGAGCGGCAACCGAACCGATTTACGAGATCGGCAGCCCGATATTCGACAAGGTTACTATTTATCTGGATAAAAAATACTACAAAGGCGGCAGATTTGTAATCGAAGTTAAGAACAACTCAAAGACAAATATATACATACAGTCTGCAACGCTTAATGGGAAGCCTTTGAACAAACCCTGGTTTTACCATCGCCAACTTGTCAATGGAGGTAAATTAGTTCTTAAGATGGGGCCCAGTCCAAATAAACAGTGGGGCAGCGCTCCCGAAGCGGCCCCGCCATCAATGACGAAATAGAAATTGTGTTTTATCTACATTTGTGTTTAACTAATGCTGGTACTGATAGCCCGATAGGCATCGTCTTAATTATTTGAGAAGGAGGCAGGCATGTCCAGAATATCTAAGTCTTTGTTGTTTTTCACATTTATGTTCCTGTTAACAGCAGGAGGATCATCTGATGTTTTTGCGATGGAAAAAGAACAACCCGTTGACTATGTGGATCCGATGCTTGGGACAGCGAGTTCGAGGTGGATGCTTTACCCCGGTCCAAGTACGCCTTTTAGCATGGTGAAACTCAGCCCTGACAATCAAAAGCAAAGCTGGAAGGCCGGATATGAGTACACAATTGAGAACATCGCCGGTTTCAGCCACATTCATTCGTGGACGATGGCTGGCCTGCTGACAATGCCAATTACAGGGAAACTTCAAACAATTCCGGGACCGGAGAATGAACCGGACAAAGGCTACAGATCAAGATTCAGCCACGAAACCGAAGTTGCATCTCCTGGATATTACGCTGTGACTCTTGAAGATTATGGCATTCGGGCGGAGTTGACTTCGACAACCCGATCCGGTTTTCAGCGATACACATTTCCAGAGGCGGACGAAGCTTATATTCTCTTCGACCTTAAATTCCCAACAGAGTATGGGTTTGAGTTACTGGATGCCTGCATCGAAAAGGTCAGTGATACAGAGATCAAAGGTTATTCGAAACAGCGAGCCGGCAGATACGCAAAATGGAATGAATATACCATTCACTTCGTTGTAAAGTTCAGCAAACCTTTCAATTTCTTTGGAGGTTGGACGGGCGATACGATCCATAAAGCTGTCAATAAAGTTACAGGCGAGAAGGACGTTGGTGCTTTTGTGAGCTATTCTACATCCAGGGACGAAGTCATAAAGATAAAAGCCGGTATTTCGCTTGTAAGTATCGACCAGGCCCGTCTGAATCTAAAGACCGAGACGTCACGATTCGGATGGGATTTTGACGCTGTTAGAAATCACGCCAGCAACACGTGGAATGATTTATTGAGTAAAATTGAGGTTAAAGGGGGCACTAAAACTGATAGAATCAAGTTCTACACAAATCTGTACCGTTCCTATTGTGCTCGGACGATTTTGAGCGATGTCAATGGCAAATACGTCGATATGTATGAGAAAGTGCAGCAACTGCAAGACCCGGACTCACCCGTATATGGTTGCGATGCTTTCTGGAATACTTTCTGGAACCTGAATCAGTTATGGACGTTAGTCACCCCGGATATAGCCAATAAGTGGGTCAAGTCTTTGCTTGAAATATATGATCGAGGCCGCTGGCTGGCGAAAGGTCCTACCGGCATCGAGTATTCCAGCATTATGGTGGCTTCGCACGAGATAGCTCTGATTGTAAGTGCATATCAAAAGGGCATCAGGAATTATAATATTGAGAAAGCTTACAAAGCTATGAAGCACATTCAAACCAAGCCGGGCCGGCCTCACGAAGGAGGTGGTTATGTGGGCAATCGGCAATTGAAATCCTACAAAGAGCTTGGGTACGTACCGGTTGAAAAAGGGCCGGTTTCAAACACTCTTGAATATGCTTACGATGACTGGTGTGTTGCTCAGATGGCTAAAGCTTTAGGTAAAAAGGACGATTATGAATACTTTACAAAGAGAGCCAATAATTACAGGAATGTATTTGATCCTTCCGTCGGATATTCGCGCCAGAAGCATGTTGATGGCTCATGGGTCAAAGATTTTTCGCCTTACTCTGGAAAAGGTTTTGTTGAAGGCAACTCATGGCAGTACACCTGGTTTGTCCCGCACGATGTAAGAGGCCTTATCAACCTTATGAGTGTGGAAAAATTCAATCAAAGATTGGAAGAAGGTTTCGAGAAGTCTCGTAAAAGTAACTTCAATGCGACTAACGACCGATTTGCGGAGTACCCCATTAACCATGGGAATCAACCCAACATGCAGGCGGCTTATCTTTTTAACTTCTCAGGTGCTCCGTGGTTAACTCAAAAGTGGGCTTATGAGATAATGGAAAGCTATTACGGGACCGGTGCAATAAACGGTTATCCGGGGGACGAGGACCAGGGTCAGATGGGGGCCTGGTACGTAATGAGCGCTATGGGATTGTTCGAAATGGATGGAGGAGCGGCAACCGAACCTACTTATGAGATTGGCAGCCCGATATTTGATGAGGTTACTATTTACCTTGATGACAAATACTACAAAGGAGGCAAGTTTGTAATCAAAGCTAAGAACAACTCAAAGCAAAATAAATATATCCAGTCTGCAATGCTGGACGGCAAGCCCTTGAACAAACCCTGGTTTTACCATCGGCAGCTTGCCGATGGAGGTAAATTAGTGCTTAAGATGGGCCCCACTCCGAACAAACAGTGGGGCAGCGCGCCCGAAGCGGCTCCGCCGTCAATGACGAAATAAAAGCATTGGAACTTTTCTCTATATTAGTACAATCTTTAGCACCTTAAGCTCATGAGGCCGCATCTGTAGTAACATATCAGGATCGGGTGCTTTCTGTTGACCGGTTTGGGGGTCAAGTAAATATCGTTGCCCTTGAGCCGAAGCAGTCAGCTTGAATGAGATGTGCTCTTGGCCTTCATTGAAGATTATGTAGTAGTGGATTCTGTCTTTTACAATGTGACGAACTCTAAGGCCTGGCTCAGCAGGCGAAAAACTGATGTCTTTAGGTATCAAGTTTTTAATTCTTTGGAGCAGTAATATCTCACTCTTCGATTTTTCCCAACGAATAAGGCGACCAGCCTGCTCTAATGTTTGCAGCGCCTCTTTTGCTTTTGGAGGTGGATCAAATTCAACAATTAGTGCCTTATAGTGCATACCTGCGATGTGGATACCGTCCGGCCCTATGTGCGCATCTTCCCACAGGTGTCTGGCTTCAAGGTAATTGAAATCGAGTTGGTTTTGGAAGCAGACTTTGGCGGCTTGCCATGGTAAGTGGTCGTTAAGGCCGAGGATCGCAAGCGAGCAGATGTGTTTGCTGTCAGTGTTCAGCCAACACAGGCGGCGACTCGCATCAGCAAATGGTTTATATTGTTTCCACCAGGGACTGTTGGGGCCGACATCAGGTGGACGCTCATCGATGCGAGGACCTCTAATCGAGTAGTAGAAGGCATGTGGAACCAGCATATTGCAGCCGCGTATAATAAGCCAGTTGGTCAGCCATTTCATCTCATCGAAAGTGAAATTGTGTCCGAATGCTCCGCAGTATTCGTTCAAGTTCCGCCTTCGACCGAGGTGGATCATTGCTGAAGAGGCACACTTGCCCTGAGTTGATTGGGGACCCTCTAAAGCATTGGTTTTATTCGGTTCAATATAACGCCAAACAATGTCTTGTCCCGGTATGTGAAAATGCCTCAGATGCCCGATGTCGTCAGGGGCGGCTGGATGTCCGGTTAGACCGATGCCGTGAGAATCACACCACCGAGAAATTTGTTTGTAAAATGTTTCTTCAAGCCTTGCTTGTAGGGCGCGAAAGTAGTCACGTCGATATCGCTCGGCATCCGGTTCATCCTTGTACCAAAGGGCAGGAAGGTAGGGTGTAAAGTCATAGCCAAGAAATCGATTCACATGTTCGAGTATGCCCGTTGTCCCGGGTACAGCCCCTCGTTCGGAACGTTTGGCCAGAAAAGATGGCTCATCGGTGAATATCCCGTGAATTGTTTTTCCGAAATGTCCTTTGAACTCATCGTAGTAACGCTGATATACCAGGCGAATAAAACAAGCCACAGCCTCCGGATTAAGAATGTCCGCTGCAGGCGGCGAGTTCTCTGGAACTTCTTTATGATTAGCTCGTCTGGGCGGATCATCCTCAAGGAAGTGTAATCCGCGAATTATAGAATAACCATCCCTGATAGCTCTATCAACGATAGCTATCCGATGTCCGTTTCGTTTGCGTTTAATAATGGCCACGAGATTTTGGCCCCGAGCAAGCTCAGGTTCACCGTTTGCGCCAATATGAATATCATATTTCTCCGTGCCAGGCTCTGTCTCATCAAGGTCAATAGCAAACAGGCCGCGTGTCCGAAAGGACGCGTTCTCTTTAACAACCTGTCCGCTTGAGGAGCCGCTCGGGTACATACCTTCATCATACAATAATACCCACATACCGCGCTTGGCCGCCTGTTCAATAGCAATACGCATGAATTTAATCATGTTCCTGCTCATCCAGCCGATGCTTTTGGGCAGCCCTGCCCGTGGATGAATCAGGAATCCATAGACACCATGTGCCCGAAAATCGTTGATTTGGCGAATAATCTCTTGTTCCGAGAGTTCATCGTTCCAAAACCAGAATGGACAAAGAGAAAACTCGGCTGGTGGGTTTAGCCAACCGGTGG
The DNA here is from genome assembly GCA_019456195.1 of Planctomycetota bacterium. Lineage (GTDB taxonomy): Bacteria > Planctomycetota > Phycisphaerae > Sedimentisphaerales > Anaerobacaceae > NIOZ-UU13. The sequence goes on from VRUK01000012.1 coordinate 68,679, forward strand.
ATATCTTTTGCAGGCTTCCCTTTTTACCTGGTCTATTCGTGCCTGCCGAAGCGTAAACGGTAGCTGCTCCGATAGCACCTGTCCCAATAGATAACAGGAAACGGCGCCTGTCCATATAGTGTGAAGTTTGTGGTTCTATTTGTTCCATGATTTATGGCTCTCCGGTTCAATTTCACAGTTTCTATTGTCCGAGTCAATGCGCCCTAATACACTGTTTAATAGTGCCTATTACTGCCTCCTGTTTCCCCGCCTATATAAATATACAATAAATAGCAACTCTTTCAAGTTCTAACAGAAAATGATGGTAATGAGTGATATTAAGATAACGTGGCCCGGCAGGTATTGATGGGAAAAGTCATTGACAATTTATCCATGACGGCGTAAGATAAGTGTTACTTTTTTGGTTTAATTCCAAATATTTTGAAAGGTAACCTCTTATGAATAAAAGCATTCAATGTATCGTGATTTCCTTAATCTTATGTCTCACCTGTGTATCGATTCCAGCCGTGGCCGCAGAAGCAAGCAATCCCTTTATTGGTCGCTGGGCATTGACGATTCCCGGCGGTGGTGCCGGCTGGCTTGGTGTCGAACAGAAATACGAGGGGCTCAGTGCGAGTATCCTGTGGGGCGGGGGAAGTGTGGTTCGAATGTCCAGTGCATACATTGACGGTGATACATTACATGTTACTCGTGTTTATGACGTTGAACGCAAAGATACCAATGGCACCGTGGTTTGGAAGGATACTTTTACTGAAGCGATTTTGGCGAAGGTTTCGGGTGATACCCTGCATTTGACACAAATCCGGCCTCGCTCAAATGGAAAGGGTGTTAGTAGGAGAGAATTTACCGGTAAGCGGATTCCTCCGCTGCCTCCGAAGCCGAACTTGTCCAGGGCCAAATACGGAAAACCAATAGTATTGTTCAATGGAACCAATTTGAATGAGTGGAAGCTGACCAATCCAGGGCAAACCAATGGTTGGTCGGTTAAAGGTGGGGTTCTTGTCAATAAACCTGTTCAGCAAAAGGGAAAACGTCATATTTCCTATGGCAACCTTCGCACAGTAGCCGAATTCGAGGACTTCAACCTGAAATTAGAAGTGAACGTTTCCAAGGGGGAAAACAGCGGAATATATCTGAGAGGCATCTACGAGGTTCAGGTTAGCGATACTTATGGCAGAAATCTCGATTCACATAATATGGGAGGCGTTTATAGCAGAATTACACCCCGTGTGAATGCCGAGAAGCCGGCGGGGCAATGGCAGACTATGAATATCACTCTTTTGGATCGCCACGTAACAGTGAAATTAAATAATAAAGTGATTATTGACAATGAACCACTTCTTGGTTGTACCGGCGGTGCGATGTGGTCGGATGAATTCAGGGCCGGTCCCATCTATCTCCAGGGTGACCACACAGGCATCAATTATCGAAATATCGTTCTCACCCCGATTATCAAAGGTAAGGGTAATCGGTAGAAAGTTATCTTTGGGGAACTCCCCGAGTGATAGCTGCTACTGCCGAACAATAACATGCGGGCTGAGTTCAAAACCATAATAGGTGATAATGGAACAAAAAGTAAATGTTTTAACAACAGGGCTTTTCATGAAAAGTTCAGGCATTTATATTTCGATAATACTCACTCTAACTGTAGCCAATAGTGCTGTTTGCGGTTCACGAACGCGAAATAGGCAAAGACCGAGAAGTGCTGTGTCCCCACGTGCGGAACTGAGCCTGAAGGATGTCCCATTTAAGATTGTGTATGAGACTTACCGGGAAACCAAAGGCCGACAAAACTGGGAATTGTACTTGATAAAAGCCGATGGCTCCAATCCGACCAATCTCACCAACACGCCTGATGTGGATGAAATGTATCCACATGTTTCCCCCGATGGTACAAAGATTTGTTTCGTTACTGATAAAGGGGCAGGTAGAAGAAAAGTTCGAAGTGTCTATTATATGAAGATTGATGGAACCGAACGTTTCAAAGTTGCCGAGAATGCTCGGCAGCCGTGCTGGAGTTTTGACGGCAAAAAAATTGCTTATCTACCGGGAGAATTTGAACGATACAATGCAAGGCCGTATGCAACCTCGGGGCTTACAATTTACGACCTTCAGGCCGGTTCACATACACAACATCCAAATAAAAGTTTACAACATATTTATGCTCTGTGTTGGTCGCCAAACGGAAATTGGTTTACTGCTGCTGTGCAGGGAGGAATGGGCTACAGCGATGCTATCCTTGCTTTTGAGGCCAATGGAACAAAGGTGTTCGATCTGGGATGGTGGGGGGTTAAGGGGTGCCGGCCGGACTTTAATATTGAAGGCAACAAAATGGTCTGGGGGGAGACTGACTGGAATCTTCGCTTGGGTGATATCGACCTGTCGGGCCCTACACCCAGGGTGACTAATATACGTCAGGTTGTCGAATGCCTGCGACAGTCCAAAGTTTATCATGTTGATTTTTCACCGGATGGGCAGTACATTGCTTTCAGTTATGGTCCTTTCAATGGAGCGCAGCAGGTTGGCGGAAAGGCGAGAGGCTGGGATATCTGTGTGAGTGATATGTCTGGAAATTGGGTTAAAATTACTACTGACGGTAAGCACAACAAGAATCCCGATTGGGTACCGATTTCACAAAAGACCACTGATTAAAAGGAGAACATTACAATGAAACGATATGCTTTTTTTACTTTTGTATTGGCTTTGCTTGTGGCGAATGAAGCTTTTTGTGCTACAAGGCTGCCAGATGATTCTAAGCTTCGGCAAACACCTTATCCGAAATCTGAGCTAAACCTCAAAGAAATTCCATTCAGAATTGTATATGAAACCTTTCGTAAGGCCAATGGCACAGAGAACTGGGAACTATACCTGATAAACGCCGATGGCTCCAATCCTGTTAATCTAACCAAAACACCTGATGTGGATGAGCTATATCCACACGCTTCTCCAGATGGTAGCAAAGTTTGTTTTGTTGCGGATGAAGGAGTTGGTAGAAAGAAAGTTCGAAATGTCTATTATATCAACATCGATGGGACCGGACGAGTCAAGGTTGCTGATAATGCCCGGCAGCCCTGTTGGAGTCCTGATAGCAAAACTATCGCTTATCTAAAGGGGGAATTTACCCGTTACACCATTAAAGACTATGCCACTACGGGGATTTTCTTTTACGATATAGATACGCGTAAGCACAGAGAGCATCGAAATAAAAGTCTTTATCATCTTTATAATATTTGCTGGTCGCCGGACGGCAATTGGTTTCTTGCTACTGTTCACGGAGGCATGGATTTTAAGCATGCCAATCTGGCAATTCAAGCCGACGGCAAAAATATTTATGATTTAACTAAGTTTGGCGTCACCGGTTGCAGGCCTGATTTTAGCTTCGTTGGTAATAAGATAACGTGGGGATTGACTGATTGGGATTTATGCATGGCTAATATCAATTTTGCATCTTCAGCACCTCAAGTGACTGAGGTTTGCCGCGTTATCAAGTGTCGAAAAGAGTATGAGGTTTATCACACTGATTTCTCGCCGGATGGCAAATACATTGCTTTCAGTCACGGCCCAAAGGCAACTGAAATGGTAGGCGGAAAAGCGCCAAGCTGGAATATCTGTATCAGTGATATGGCAGGCAAGTGGGTGGAAATCACCAGAGACGGCAATAGCAACAAAGAACCTGATTGGGTGCCGATTACAGCTACAAAACGTTGAGACCAAAGATTCGTTTTGCCTGCACTTACAAAAAAGCTGAAAAGAAGGAAAATAGTCAATGATCATCCCGTATAAAGATTTGATCAGTTATGCCCTTTATCTACTGATTGTTTTGACAATTGTTTCAGGTTGTCGACGTGTTGAGGATGAGGCCGAAACGCTGGAGGTTATAACAACAAAGACAGGAATTGAGATGACAAAAATTCCCGAAGGCTGGTTTGATATGGGAAGCAAAAGCGATTCGCCGGATGAGTCACCGGTTCATAAAGTATGGATCAGCTCATTCTGGTTGGACAGATATGAAGTGGTTCAAGAGCAATTCAAGAAATTTCAAATCTCAGATCCTTCGCATTTCAAAGATCCGAATAATCCTTTAGAGCAGATTAACTGGACAGATGCTACCCTATTTTGCAACGAGCGTTCACTCGCCGAAGGTCTCGATCCTTGCTACGATGAAGAGACCTGGGAATGTAATTTCCATGCGAATGGGTACAGATTGCCCACGGAGGCCGAATGGGAGTATGCTTGCCGGGCCGGTACCGCCGCAAAATTCAGCTTTGGTAACGATGTCCGGAACTTAAAGGACCATGCATGGTTCGCTGAGAACTCATCAGAAAAAACACGTCCTGTTGGAAAGAAGAAACCCAATCCGTGGGGGCTGTATGATATGTATGGAAATGTATCAGAGTGGTGCAATGATTTTTATTCCGAGAGTTATTACAAAAATAGCGACCAAAAGAATCCAAAGGGATCAATTAAAGGTAAAGAAAGGGTCTTGAGAGGCGGGGCATGGAACTCCAGCGCCAACAGTTGCCGGTCATCATATCGTTCGAGTGACCCTTCTATCGATGATACCTGTCTTGCGAGTGATGCTATAGGATTTCGATGTGTAAGAAATGCATCTAATAACAAATCTCCCGAGGAGAATATGGTAAAAGACAAGCAGGCTCGAGAAACATCAAGGACGGCACTGGTCTATGACGACATCTATCTCGAACATAAAACAACCGAAGGCCATCCGGAAGCACCTCAGAGATTGGTCGCGATAACCGCCAGACTAAAGGCAGATGGGTTATACTCTCAATTACTCAAACTGTCACCCAAGCCGGTTCCTTCCGAGTGGCTAACGATGGTTCACTCTCCCGAATATATACAGCGTGTCAGGACCAGTTGCCAGAACAATGCAGGTTATCTTGATTCCATGGATGTTCCGATATCCACAGAATCCTATGAAGCTGCCTTGGCAGCAGCAGGGGGGGTACTTTCCGCTATTGATGCTGTCGTAGAAAGAAAAGTCACAAACGCCTTTTGTGCTGTCCGTCCGCCGGGCCATCATGCACTAAAGGATAAGGCAATGGGATTCTGTATCTTTAACAATGTTGCTGTAGGTGCGCGATATATTCAAAAGAAACACAACCTCTCGGATATACTCATTGTGGATTGGGATGTACACCATGGCAACGGCACTCAGGCGATGTTCTACGATGATCCTTCGGTTCTGTACTTTAGTACTCACCAGTACCCTTTCTATCCGGGCACCGGGAGCGAAGCAGAAAAGGGCGGCGGACAAGGTTTGAATTATAACATTAACGTCCCTTTGCCAATTGGTTCCGGAGATGCTGATTATGTGAAGGTATTCAAAGAGAAACTTGAGCA
>VRUK01000123.1 GCA_019456195.1 Planctomycetota bacterium
ATCATTACAAACGACATAACTTATTGGCTCCACTAAGGGTTACAGAACGAAAATGAAATCATACAGTACAGATAGAGTGCTCATAAGAAACAGGCAAAGGACCAACAGGGTGATGTTCTGCTGCTTTCTAATCGGCGACAGACGTTTATTAAGAAATCTCATTCTCTTCATTTTCAATTGCTCCTTTAGTATATTAAATTAATGCGAGCGAGAGGACTTGAACCTCCACGTCCCTAAGGACACAAGGACCTAAACCTTGCGCGTCTGCCAATTCCGCCACGCTCGCGTATCGTATATAGTATTGTGTTTTCGATATTTTTTGTGAAGCTACTCGTTCGTTTCCTGTGATTTTGCATCCAGCTCCGAGATTTTCTCGATTCGTTTTTCAGCTTTTTGAAGTATTGTCCTGCATTGCTTGATTAGCGCCATACCCTTTTCGTATTGCGAGAGGCTGTCTTGCAGTGGTATCTGGCCCTGCTCAATCTTGCCGACAATATTTGTAAGTTCTTTTATCGACTCTTCGAAACTCAACTCTCCGAGGTCGTCTTTTTTCTTTTTGGCTGCCATTTCTTTTCCTTTTACAGATAATCCAGAAGCTGTTCAAAACCGCTTCTATATAACTCCGTGTTCCTTTTTACTTTTTTGTTACCTTACTTTCAATCAAATTCTCGTTGGCAAGTTCTGTAATTAAATGCTCTCCGAGCCGGACATCATCTACGGTTTTTACCAGCAGGCCGGTCTTTTTGTTCGTTGTAATGCTGTATCCGCGCTTCAGAACCGATTTGGGATTCAAACCTTCCAGGCGGTTTTCCTGCGCAGTAAGCAGCATAAGGCAGTTATTAATAATTGCGCAAATCCTCTTATCAACTTGATGTTGGTAGTTATTCAGCTCAACTTGTCTGTTATTAATAATCGCACGAATCCCCACATTTATTCGATGCCGGGAGTTGTTCAATTCTACTGCTTTATTTTTCAAAAGCCGGTGTGGCTCAATTCTGACAATCTGCTCGTAAGCCGCCGAGAGTTTCTGACGCATCCCGGCAAGCATCTCTTTTATCGACTCTGCCAATTCGGCGCTCAGGTCATCCACTTGCTGCTGGGCATTTTGTACGAGTAAAAGTGGATTTCTAAATACCGCATTGGCCAGAATTATTTCCAGATTCTGCTGTGCCAGTTTCAGCTTCGCCTCAGTTTGACCTGTCAATCTTCGTTCGATGTTGATCAGTTGACCTAAAACGTCCTCCATGTCCGGAACGGCGACGACGCCTGCTTTTGTCGGTGTCGATGCCCTGGCGTCGGCAACAAAATCTGCGACCGTAACATCGACCTCATGGCCGACAGCACTTATGACAGGTATATTGGAATCAAAGATCGCCCTTGCTAAAACCTCTTCGTTGAAGGCCCATAAGTCCTCCATCGACCCGCCGCCCCTGCCTACAATCAGTACATCGAGTTTAAGCTCTTTATTGCGTTTGTTTATGTCTCGAAGTGCGGCGGCGATTTTTTCCGCGGCTCCTTTGCCCTGAACCGGAACTGGGTAAAAAAGCAGCTCAACACAGGGCCAGCGGTTATGAATGCTGTCGATTATATCATGAACGGCCGCACCCGATTCGCTGGTCAGTATCCCTATCCTTTGCGGATAGGCCGGCAGTGCTTTTTTATGCTCATCATCGAAAAGACCTTCGTCTCGGAGCTTTTTTACCATTTGCTCGAAAGCTAATTGAAGCGCTCCGACGCCGGCAGGGACAAGCTCATCAACGATTAGCTGATACTTTCCGTGGGGGACATAGACATCAATGAATCCCGTGGCCAGCACCGCCAGTCCGTTTTCAGGTCTGAATCTGATTCTTCGAACATTTGGCTTCCACATGGCGCAGGGCAGATTTGATTTCTCGTCTTTAAGCGAAAAGTAACAGTGCCCGCTCGGATGATGTTTGAAGTTGGTTATTTCACCTTTGATAACGAGCCGTGAAGGAAGATTATCTTCGAGGGTCGCCTTGATTAAAGAGTTAATCTGGCTGACTGTATATATTTCTCCAGTATTCTTTATCTTTTGCACCTTAGCACCCGATTTATCAGCGAACCAGTACCGCCCAATAGCCCTGTGATGGACAGCGTAATGTTATTTTGCTTTTGCCTTTAATACGTTTGCGGCCTGACCATTTACTTTTCATTATATCCAGCCAGCGAACTGTAGCTGGCTTGTTCATTGCGCTGATGTCCAGTGTTACTTCGCCGCCGTTCGGGAAATATACGGCGTATTCGGTGCCCGGGTTTGCGAAACAGTATGCTTCGTTGTCCTCTCTGTCGGAAAGCAGACTGTTACCTGGCGTACAGGTAAAGACGTTCATCCTGTCCGTAATCATCCTCATGCTCCGGATGTTTGCCTGCGCCTTATCACCAAGCCCCAGCCCGGAATCCGGGCGATGAAACCGTGCCGATGCCAGTCCACCGAGGATATTACGCCAGAGGCGCTCGGCGCCGTCCCGGTCGTTGCCGTACTTGCCGGTGTCAGCTCCGTAGATTTTCACATTGTTCAGCGGACGGACCTTGCCGGCTATTCGTGCACGCTGACGTTGAGCGTTGTCCCAGTGCGTTTGTCCTTTTTGATGGTTGTTCTGCGAGATATCTACAAACGAATAGGTCTCCGGATGGTCGAATGTCGGATTGTGCTGTTTATGGGCCAGGTCCCACTTGTCCCACATCTCGGTAGTCTGGATCTTAACGCCGGCCTCTTTGGCCTTTGCCTTGATATATCCCGACCAGTATTTGCCCCACTCGGGTGTTACCGATGTCTCGTTGTCCATGCAGTAAAGCACATTAGGATATTTGAGCGAATAGGAAAGGAGTTTGTCAACGAATCGCCGCTGGTATTTTAGAACGGTTTTCTGGTTGCGTTCGGCTGGCACCGACCAGAAAAAATTGTTCTCCGTGCGGGTCGGGTGGGTCTTAACCTGCTCGGGTAGTCCCGTCTGCTCGGCGGTGTAGTTAATGTTGTTCTTCGGATTAAATGGATTGACCGCCCAGATATCGCGATAGTAATCGAAAGTCGCCCAGACTTCTATCTGGATGATAATGTCACGCTGATTTGTCAGTTTAAGAAAATTCTCAAACCTCCGCCAGTATTCGTCGTTCCACTGGTTAAGGTCGTATTTGCCGTTAACCTTCTCAAATTGCCAGACGTTGCCTTCGTCCCGGGCGGACATCGTATTACGCACGTAATTGCCCCCGACGGATTTCAGCAGGTCAAGGTGCTCTTTCAAATTCGGAATCTGAAACAGATTGTCGTCAACACTGCCGCCTATTAGCAGTACCGGCTTACCCTTATACTGCCAGTATGCTGGGTTTTGTTTATAAAACTCTATCGAGCCGCCCGTGGCCTGAGCGCGGACGCTAATTAACATTATCACCCCGGCCAATACCACCGCCAGCCGTTTATGTCTCGGATTCAATATCATCATAATAACCCCTTTCCTTCTGAACAATTGCGTTATAGTCTTTTCTTTCTTATTCGGGGGCGATTATACACCCAAATCAACCAGCCATCAATGCCGAGTCTTTAGTTGATATGCCAGACGTTTCTGTTGATTTCAGACTGATAATTGGTAAAATGATGTGTGTTTATAAGTATCCTGCTTTAATTGAAACTTAATGAGAGGAGATGACTGCAATGAACCGCTCAAAAACCGCAAAAATTCACACTGTTTTAAGGAAAACGATTCTGGCCGGAGCGGCTGTCGTCGTTATCCTGACTGTCGGGGCCGGCGGCCAGCAGAGTCTGGGCGAGATGGTAACTATGGGCGGCTTCGAATGGCTGATTGGCGATTGGATGGCAACAACCGACCAGGGCGGAGAGATTCATTCTTTTTATCGATGGGGACTCAATAAGAATGTTATTACTATGGGCTTTAAGATGGGCGAGTTCGAGGGTCGCGGTATGATTTACTACGATCCGGCTGAGTTTAAGGTGGTCCAGGTCGGCATTGATAACAGAGGCGGTATAGCCAAAGGCGTCTGGGATGCCGATGGCGAGAAGGCCGTCGCAAGGCTCGAATATACTCCCGGTGAGGGTGAGAAGCGAAGAATGGCTTCCGTTCACTCGAAAGTGGATGCCGAGACGATGAAGGTGGAATTTTACGAGATGGACAGCGACGGCTGGCTTTCCGATGAGCCGCGGGGCACACTGGAATATAAGCGGTAGAAAAAGCAGACTAAGAAAAAACAGGCCGATTAATCCATCCAGTAATCTAAAAAGTTATACTGAGCATAGAGACTGTCAATATCCTAAAATACAATAATCAATCATTGAGCGGTTCGTAGAATTTTTCCGGTCTTGGACCGAGTGTGTTTGTTAGTGTTCCGAGCTTTTCAATAGAACATTCGATTTTATCGCCCGGCTTTAAATAATTTCCTGTTGCCAGGCCCACACCGGACGGTGTGCCGGTTGCGATAACATCCCCCGGTTCCAGTGTCATAATATGGCTTAAGAACGAGACGATATCGGCTACTGAGTAAATCATCTGCGATGTATTCGCTTTCTGGCGGACCTCGCCGTTGACGGTAAGGGTAAGGTTCAAGTTCTGCACGTCTTCGATTTCATCGCTGGTCAAAAGGTACGGCCCCATCGGCAAAAAGCCGTCGGACCATTTGCCGTTGAGCCAGTCGTAGAATTCATCCCACGGCCGCTCGGCCCTTGCCTCTTTGAAGGTTACCGTGCGGGCCGAAACATCGTTGGCGATAATATAGCCGGCTACGTAGTCGAGGGCGCTTTCGGCGGTAACTGCTTTGGCTTTTTTTCCTATTACTATTGCAAGCTCAAGCTCATAATCCACATCTTTGCTGTAAGCCGGCCAGGGTATCTCGTCATTGGGGCCGATTACCACCGTTGACGGCATAAGGAACGGCCTGGGAACCGTTGTCTGGCGCGGCGAATCGGAGAGCCCGACATTGAAGCCTCGGGTCATATTGGCCTCTTTGATATGCTCGCTGTAATTACCCGCCAGGGCAAGCGCTTTGCCCGGTCTGGGGATAGGGGCAAGAAGCCTGACCGAATCGAGGGGGATTAAATTGTTGGCCGAAGAAGTCAAGCCGGCCAGTTTTTCAAGGCAGGCCGGACCCTTTTGCAGAATTTCTTTTACACTGCGGGGCGGATTCGCACCTTCCCACGCCGATGGAATATCGATTAGCCCTTTATCGGTCAGTATCGCACATGAAATCGACTTGTCTTTTGAATACGTAACTAATTTCATTTGCTTATCCTTAATAATCCATTTTTCATTGTAATTCGGAGAATTATAACATCATCATTATTATCTTTCAACGATGATGGGCTTGATATGTTCTTGGCTTTGATTGGCTTTGATTGGGTTTGAATTGGGTTTGAATTGGGTTTGTATTGGCTTTAATTGGGTTTGTTTTTGGCTTTATTGGCTTTGAATTGGGTTTGTTTTTTCGCCTGAGCCAGTGGCTTAAAATTACGTAATTCATTGATAAGGCAGTGTTTATGTTCATTTTGCTATTTCCAAGATTGGGTTTGTTTTGCATAAAAAGGGGTGATTTGTCGAACATTCTCTACAGATGTAGAGGGCAATTTAGTGTAAAGTGAGCTAAAGTGCCTAAAGTGAGCTAAAGTTGGATAATTGATGCTCATAATTTGTACTTACTGGTAATTCTGGATCCCCGATTACGACATTCGAGGACAAGCTCAGTGAGGGCAGAAAAAGACTGCCTCTATACTTAGACGAGTGTGCAGTTTTGAGTCGAAAATTTGGCTATTATTTGTGGCTCTTAGCTCGTAAGTCGTTGTTGTGGAAGGAGATAAAAAATTTTGAAAATTTATATTTTTGTTTTTAACAGTGAGCGTTTTTGACCGAAAAATTGTAGCCATTTTGCGTGTTTTAACGCGGTGTCTCAACAAGCATTCTTCGCAGCCGCCTTAGAACTCGCTCAGGATTTCGAAGAGCACATTGCCACACCGTCATTACATGCCATCCTTCCTTCCGAAGTAAGCGTGCTATTCTATCGTCACGCTTCCTATTCCCCTCGATTTTTCTTTTCCAAAATTTCCTGTTGGTTTTCGGAAGTTTAGCCCTATGACAGTTAGGATGGTTATGCCAGAAGCAACCGTGTACAAATATCACAGTCTCAGCAGAAGATACGACAAAATCCGGCTGACCAGATAAAGATTTTACATTGCGTTTGTACCGAATATGTAATCTCCGCAACAAACCGGCAACTTTTTCTTCCGGATCTGTCTTACGATTCTTGATACGGGACATAATCTCGCTACGTTTGGATTTGCTATAAATATCCACTACTATCAAACTATCCAATAATATTCGGCGGTAGTTCCCTCCGTCCAGCATGTACCTCATCATGACATCTACTGCACAACAATACAAGATTATCAGGAATGTTGGGACCACCATCAACATGTTCTTCAACGTGATGAATTTCAAGAATCCTTGGATCATCCCTTTTCCACTTTTCTCTATTCCAACCACATAGTTGACATGTGTTGTTTGCACGATCATAGACAATCCGTTGTATGTCAAAAGATATCTTTCGGTCATGCGACTCTGCTATTCTTTCAATATCTTCTAAAACATACTCGCCCATTTTTAAGTCAGGACGACCTGTGAACATTGTAGCTATTGAATAACCCTCCTCAGTACGCAACTCTCGTATACGTCTTCCAAATTCTCTTGTCTTTGCTACGTAAGCTAATTCTTCAGTAGTAACTACTTGCTTAACATTCTCTATGAGGTATCGAAGTAACCGCCCTTTACTTCCTCCTTGTTTTTCCCGTCTGATTCTATTTGCTATGTACCACCGGCGAGCTGCCGAAACATCAGGATCGCTTTCTAACAGAACATATTCGGTTGGTCGGAGTCGAATGTCTGCTCCCGGGTCGTTACTGCATCCAGTGAGTATTTTATACCCATCCTGAACGCGTAGTTCTCGTACGCGGCGTCCATATTCAGATATGCCAGAAACAACCTCTAACTCGACAGCTGTAATCACTACTCCAACATTTTCTTGGAAATATAATCGAATACGTTCTCGCGCGCATACAATTGCAGCATCAGGATTTGAGTTCACACCAAGCTTTTTAACTGATCCTGTTACTTCAACTAGTAAAAGAACCTTATCTCGCCACGAAAGCCCCTTATACTTCTTCTTATAATTAGCAAGATTATTCTCGACTTCAGAAATCAGGGCTTCAACAATCGAATTATTAGACATAGACAGATTCTCTTTTCATCTGTTCACTTGTAACTTTCTTTCGCTTACTCTTTCTTATTTCCTTAATCACTGCAAGTCCAATCTGATACGCAAGCGGCGGCGGAACAGAATTACCTATCTGTATACCAACTTCTATTCTCTTACCAATGAACTTAAAATCGTCATCGAATCCTTGTAGACGTGCCGCTTCTCTGTGCGTGATCGGCCTATTTTCCACCGGATGCAAATACCGTCCTTTCTCCGGCTTATAAAATTCTGTTCGGATTGTTACCGAGGGTTTATCCCACCAAAGACGTCCAAAAAGGTCGGTACCCCCTTTTGTTTTCCTCTTCCAACACTCAGGCATCAATTCTATCGGAAGATCCCAACGATTTCCTCCAAGCGGAATATAACTGTATCTCCTTAAGGATTTTTCTGTCGGATTACGCCCAATATGCCAGTTTTTTTCATCCGGTATAGGCGAAAGATCACCAATAGCATCTCTTACCGTTTTCCATACCGACAGATCCTTGTTTTCGAATGTGGGCGATTCATCAGGATTCCGATGAGTTGGTTTAGGAAAAGCTGGCTTACCTATTCTGCTCCCAATAACAAATGCCCTTTTTCTTCGTTGAGGTGTTCCATAATCAGCAGCATTTAATATACGATCTTCAACATCGTAATCCAGTTTTCGGGCTTGCTTGTATATTTCCTGATATTCCGCAGACTTTAACAATGGGGGTACATTTTCCATAATAAAAATAAGAGGATTTGCATCTCTAACGGCACGTAGAAAATGTAGCCAAAGCTGTCTACGCGGATCATTTGGTACACGCTCACCCAAGTTGCTGAAACCTTGACAAGGAGGGCCACCAACAAGAATATCACAAGAAGGAAATGTATCCACCTCCTGTATAGCACATTGAAGAACACGGGGGCTTATATTTTCTTTGAATGTTTCACAGCAGGACACATCCCATTCTACAGCCAACAAATTCTGGAAACCAGCTTTTTTTAGTCCAAATGACAAACCACCACAACCTGCAAAAATATCTATAGCGGTTGGTTTCTCCGGATTAACCTCTGGCCAGTGGTCAGGTATCGATGCACCTTCGCGAATATTTTTACTTTCAAAGGGATAAACTCGGTATTTAAACTTATCTATTTTTTCTATGGCGATAACATCACCCTCACGAATCTCATGTTTTTCAAAGAATCTCTTCACCCACCTTCGATTTCTAAAAAAATTGCGAGGCTTGCCATTAGAGCCATTGATACCAATATCCGTTGTTACCGATTCATTCAGTCCTTCTACTATGAGGATCAGTTCTTTCCCGATGCCTTTCTTCTTGTTTGATTGCCCATAACATTTTTTATGAAAAAAATCATGGTGGCCACTGAGATAGATATGATTGTTACTCAGATTACCCTTTGTTATGGAGATCAGTCTTTTTTTGTTACTAACATCTCCGCTCACTAGCGAATCCCTTCAGCCAAACAACAATTTCTCCCATTCTATCCTATGCTGTTAAAGATGCAAGCCCCCTACCAAATAAACTATATCGATTGATTATTGATGAATGATTACTTAATGAGAGAAATACCCCCTGTTGTAGGCCAAGGGAGTGGCTCTCGGGGGTAAACACATTTAGATTGATTATTGTGGATGAAGAGCAAATCAGGGCAACCACTTTTCGATTTACTATTTACTATTCAGATTGAGATTCTTCACTGCGTTCAGAATGGCAATTATTTTAAACAGATCCCTCCACTCGGCTTCCCATTCGACTTCGCTCAGGGTAAACTCTCTCGGTCGGGATGACAATGATTGAAGATTGCTCCCCTGTTATGGACCAAAGTAGTGGTTCTTGGGGATAAACTGTGGGGAAACTTTACGGTTGCGCTTTTAAGAAAATAGGCATTTTTCATATTGTAGAGGTTGAGATTGCCCCCCTGTTATAAATCATGAGGGCAGCTCTCGGGGGTAAACTCTGCTTCGCTCCTTCGCAATGACATCGTTGGCCCATTTTCTTTTGCATGCAACCTGAGAATTGTGGCGAAAATAACTTGACTGTGGGGCAGGGTGGCTCTTTAATATGTCTTTAACCTCGATACTTACGGGGATTTTGAGCATCGAGAACTGAAAAATGGCTAAGGAACTTAAAATGGCTATCAAAGACCTCTGGGCGCAGACGGGTAAATGGCTGCGGTCTCGCAAATTATTTAGCTCCGGGAATTCTCGGCCGGAAGTAGATGATGAAGGTCTGATTAGTCAGGATGCGGAAACCACCAAGACGGCTGATGCTCAAGGCAACTCGCCCGCTGGGCAAAGTGATAATCTTGTCGTACAGGCGGTTCCGCAGAAAGGCACAGCCAAAATCAATTACTCGGACAGACTCCTATGCATTGAATTTTCTCAACAAACCGATGTATATCTTTGATTACCAATTCTTCCATCCTGAGACCTGGTTCCGTTTTGTGTCTTTCGGAATCACTTGAATGGGTATTTTAATGGTCTTAGTTGTAGGTGGATAGCACTGTATGTCATTGCAGGCCTGATACGATACGCTTATCTTGAACACGCACTCACCCTCGGCAAGCTCCTCACTCGCTTTGAAAACCAGAGCGGATATGGGCACGTCCTTTTCATATTGAAAGACATCTACTTCCAGAAACGGATCGCGATTCTTGTCCGGTTTGGGATAACGGAGCGGTTTTTCGAGTTTGATGCCGTGCGGCAAGGTAAATTTAATATTAAACGGTGTCATGCGTTTTTCTTGAGGGGCATAGACATGGAAACCTGAGGCCAAGGTGGGCAAAAAGGCCAGCTTGAAGGTATCGCCCGCTGCAATCCGGTCATGAGACCACATCCAAAGCACCTGCAGTACATCTTCCGGTTTGACCGTGTTACCTTGACCTTGAGGCAGTGTTTTCTTTTCACTGCCTTTGCGCGGTTTTACAAGGGGCACACCTTCTACCTTACAGAGTTCCGCTATAATCATGTCCAGACTGGGGCGAGCGGAAAGTGAGCCCGGTACCCGCGTACGAATAACTCCTTTTTTGTCGATGATATAGGCGTTGAATAGGGGATATGGTTTGCGGGATATTTGATTAGGATCGCATACAACCGGGAATTCGTGCTGCACAAAACTCTTGATGCGTGGCAACAAAGTGGGATCACGCTCTAACTGGGCAATATAGATGATTTCCGCGTTTAGTTTTTGAAAGAGATCGTAATTGTTTTGCAACTCACATAGCTGCCGAATACAGTACAGTCACCACCAGGCCCGGCCCGTGATCAGCACCAGATTCTTTTTGTCCACGTAATTGCGTGTACCATAGACTTTGGAAAAACCGTCAGATAATTTCAAATCAATAACAGGTTCGTTAACAGCAACAGGCGTTATTTTGCCTGCCTGGATTTCGTCATCTCGTTTAACTTCGGATTTTAACCGGGTTAGTTTCCCTGTTTTCGTAAAAAATTCATAATACCCGGGAAGATCTCGCTCTGCTTCTGCCTGTGCACTAAAAACAGGGACAGAACTCAAGCTTAGCGCCATGCTAAACGCCCCTAAGACTAACGAAATGAATTGGTTCTTTTTCATATCACCAATGATTGTTACACAATATACGCTGCTTCAGACCTACGAGCACTAGTAGCCCAGTAGCGTTCCGTATCTAAAATGACTGTACTTTCAACAATACTGACGATGTTACCTAAATGTTCGTTTTTATTTGCCGTTGGTTCGTGGAAAACTCCGCTCTCGTTTTGGATGCAGGGCCAGACCAGACCGTAGCGCGGACCAGTGTTGCCAGTAGCGAGGTTAAATTGGATGGTTTTGTTGATTTTTGGTGGAAATTTTTGGTTTTTGAGAGAGATTTGTAGAAAAACCAGGATTCTTTAGGGAATGGTGAAATGGCGGAATAGTGATGGATTTGGATAAAATAACAGTTGTCGTGAGTTATTCGTGAGTTTTGGAACGCAGGCATCGGCTGGAATTAAGTATGGTGTCCCCAGATATCCTCCCAGATATCCTGACTTTTTCTGTAAACACTCCTTAATCCCTTGAACTACAACTTGGGTGCGGTGATGGTAAGAAACAGATGTTTATAACTTAAAATCTTTCCCCCGTCGGGGTGGGCTTAATTCGTTCATTGTCCCCTCCTTATCCTCAACATTTTTGCATATAGCGAGCAGATAAGTATTAAAACTGGTCTTATAAATGGCAAGTTAAAAAGAATGGCACCACCAAAAACTATCCAAATATAGACCAAAGGAATTACCCACAAGAGATGCAGGTAGTTGAATCTTGCTAATGGAAAAACAATAGACAGGATTAAAAAATAAATACCGCCCAATATAGTCGGGTAGGCTGCGTCGGCTTTATACCTCACCCCTAATATCCATCCCACCGTTATAAAAAGAAGAATTGCGTAGCATATATAACCGAATATAACCAAGTCGAGTCCCTTTCAGATACCAGTAACCACAACACCATTCTAACAATTGCCCGCCTTAATTCAACTGAAAGGTTTATGATCTGATAGTATGCCCCTCATCTTCCAATCTAAAGCGCCCAGCAGACCGCGGTAGCGATTATTTCTTCTGATATGGCCTTTGGTATGTATTTTCAGATACAGTACATTTTGGATCGTTTTTTCCTTGAAAATTCCGCTTCTGCAGTATATATTTCCCGTAGCGGTTATGCGGGCAATGAAACGGTAGCGGGTTCTACACCAACGGATCAAGCCGACTCGTAAACTCGCGTCTTATCCAAACGTTACATTTCTTATGGAGTATTGATGAGCATCGAAAAAATTGACCAGATCAAGAAAGAAGTGGAAAGTATGTTCGATGTCAAGCTGAAAAAGCTTCCAAGAAAGAAAATTATCTATGAGGGTGTGGCCAAAGACAATAAGACATTGGTTCTAATTTCACCAAGTTCAAAATTACATCCAAAAGGTCATGGATGGGTTGATATCACCAAAATTCAGAGGGATTTGGCGTTAGAGCGTGATTTGGCAATAATTGCTTTCAGGCTTCCTGATCGAAAAACATATTATGTTGATTTCGATAAGCTGTCCGAGCATCTGTCAGAAGAAACGATGATGAATAATAGTCGTGAAGGTGATCATTGGAAGCTCTATATTTGGCCAAAATATATCGAGATAAGAAAATGCGATACTAAGCTCCCTATCAGACCCAATGCTCTCCAAGAGTTAGTAGCTACATTGGCTGATGGCAAACGTTGGAAGTTTCGTAATTGAACCCTAAGAAGACTGCATTGGTCTTTTGGAGGTTTATTTCTTTGAAGGTGTTATGCCATCCCAAAGTGCATGCAAAATATCGGTTTTTTGTGAACCGGCTTTAAGACATAATCTGATAACTTCGGAATAAAAATAAGGCCCCGAAGTTTCTCAGGGTAGGCTCTTACGCTCAGATCAACGTTTTTTTACCACTCCATTACTGTCGCGGCTCTGTATTGGAATAGCATAATTGAAGGTGCAGGCATTCCTATTGACTATTGATTATTTACTATTGAATATTGTAATGAAGATTGCCGGCCCCGGTCCCCTGTTATAGGCCAAGGTAGTGGTAAACTCGGGACAGAAATTTTCGAGTGGACAGCCTAAAAAAACTGCAAATACGTCACGTTGTGACCAGTGCCAAGATTTCGTCTAATTTAGCCGTCGCCAGACATGTGCAAGTATCCGCAGCTCCATAGTACATCCACAACTCATCGCCCCGAATTAGAAGGCCGGTCGGAAACACCACGTTTGGCGTCAAACCAGACATCTCGTATGGTGCCTCGGCTTGGAATATCCAGTTTCGTGAGCGGGCAACAACTTTGTGAGGCCTGTCTTTTTCCAACAGAGCCACACCGGTTCGATAAACAAGTTGGCCACCATAAACCTTAACACCGTGGTATATGAGAAGCCAGCCCTGTTCCGTGAGAATTGGAGGTGGCCCTGCACCTACCTTTGCACCATCCCATGCAGCGCCACCAAGCTCCGGCAACACACAGTGTGGCTCACCCCAGTGCACCAAGTCAGGCGAATAGGCCGACCAGATGTGTTCCATTCCACCGGCGTCCGGGCGGTGTAGTGCCGCCCATCGGTCACCAAATTTTTGTGGGAATAGCACTGCATCTTTATTGTTTGGGGAAAAGAGCAGTCCAATTCGTTCAGCATGAATAAGGTCATTGGAACAGGCCAATGCCACGGCAGCACCGTTGGGTGAGTAGGCAGTATAGGTGATATACCAGCGTTTTTCTTCTGCCAAGTATGTGACTCGTGGGTCTTCGCAGCCCCACTGTTCATACCGCCAGTTTTTCTCACCGTAGCGGAGTATTGGCTCTTGCTCGAACTTCCAATCAGTCACTCCGTTCTTGCTGCGTGCTATATGGATGTTCGAGTATCCGGCGTGGTCTTCGACACGCAGCAGCAAGACGACCTCATCGCCCTGCTCAGTAGCACCGGGATTAAGGACGGCGGCCGCCGGGAAGGGCAAATCTAAAGGTGAAATGATTGGATTATGCTGCGACCGGGTAAAAACTCTTGTCTTCATAAGGGCGTCTCTCAATATTAACGGCATTTGTTTTATCCTGTTGCCGCAATTCTAACAAAAAAGACCACCTCCGCCAACAATTAAAATCGTGTCTGTATAATTTCGTTTTGAGGGGTATCATAAAAAGCTGGATTTTTCAAGACAGACCTGATATTCTCTTGATAATCAGGCCCAGTCCCGATGTGTCGGGATTGTGAGTGGTAGTTTAATCGTCTAACGAGTTATAAGTGTCGAGAATCGGACAACGAGTTAGGAACTTAAAATGACAATAAAAGACCTCTGGGCGCAGACGGGTAAATGGTTGCGGTCTCGCAAATTATTTAGCTCCGGGAATTCTCGGCCGGAAGTAGATGATGAAGGTCTGATTAGTCAGGATACCGAAACCGCCAAGGTGGCTGATGCTCAAGGCGGCCCGCCCGCTCAGCAAAGTGATAATCTTGTCGTTCAAGCGGTTCCGCAGATAGACAAAAATGAATCAATCGAAAAACTGCAGCAGGGCATTGGTAAGCTTGCCGAGCAATTAGGAGATATTAACGAGCATTTGGGCCGTCAGGTTACCCAGCATGAAGAATTGATAGGCCGAATCGAACAGTTACCCAGGCTGGTTGAGAGTTTTCCTTCTGTCGTGGAAAGTCAAAAGCATTTAACAGAACAGCTTATCGAGCAGTTGAAATCCGCCGCGGCCAAGAACCAGCAGTTTTCGGATGCTGTTCAGAAAATCCCTAACGAAACGGCCAAGCAGACCGATGCTCTGGTTGATATCGACCATCAGCTTGCCGCCGCGGCCGATACGGATGTCCAGATGACCGAGAGCTTTAATAAATTCAATCAGACTATAGACAAACTTAACCAGAGCACGCTCAGCCAGACCGACAGTATCATGCAGATGAGCCGGACATTCTCCACGAGCGACAGATACCTCAAATACATCGTATCCAGGCAGAACAAACGCTTTGTCTGGGTATTTATAACTTCTATTTGTGTATGTGTTGTTGTTATTTTGATTCTGGCCGGCATCATTCTTTATCTGAAACGCTAAAAAATATTTTTTGTTTGACAAACGCCAATGGTGTGATAGCATTCTTTCGTTCTTTGAAAATAATATAACCCGACAGCAGGTCCTGAAGCTGTGCTTTGGGATAGTCAAACGGGAACACGGTTAGAATCCGTGACGGTCGCGCCGCTGTGTAGCGTCTGTTCCGATATATATCGGAAATCCGAGGGGCATTTTTATCCACTGTCCATTAAACGAAAATCAGTATTGGATGGGAAGGAGCCTCGAGGTAAGACGCAAGTCAGAAAACCTGCCTGTAGTTGGTTGCACACTCGTAGGGGAGCCTGTTTCGCCCGGTACTGATTAGAAGTGAGCTTAAGCTCAGTTGGTTAGTGCGGGATTTCGAGACGGCGGCCCTGATGTTCTCGCGAGCAGGAACTTAAGTGCAGAAAACCGGTCTGATGTTGTTGGCTGGTATTCGGTTTGAGCTGTAATAATAAACCGCCGTTCCTTTCGTGGGAATGGCGGTTTTTTTATTAGACGCCCTCGCGACAAGGGCAAAGCAAAAGAAAGGAAGGTAAGTACAAGTGGTGAAATGGAAAGTTTTTGAAAAGCAAATGTTAATATTTGGAATTGGAGGAGATGAAAATATGGCTTCGGGAAGATTGATGAAATTTTGGAGATCGGTTTGTATGGCTGCTGTTTTGGTGATGGCAGGTTCTTCGGCAATTGCGGGTGTTGTCAGCGTCGGCAGCGGTGTAAATACGGCCGGGGTGTATATCGAGTGGTCTGACGGATTTTGGACTGAGTTCGAAGTGAACTTCGGACAAGACAAAACTGATACTACGATAGGCCTTGAGTTGCTTAAGGAATTAGATAGAGACGAATCGATTGACTTTACCTTATCGACAGAGGATTGGGGTTGGGGTATCACTATTGAAGGAATGGAGTACGTTGAAGGAGGCGTGAGCCATTATAATCCCGGCTGGGTCGAAGGTGAGGATTGGTGGCATTACTGGAATAAGAATGCCGGCGAGACAGAATGGTCATCTTCTCTCTTGGGCGGCGATGTCAGGATTGTAAGCGATGGAGATGTGGACGGCTGGATTTACGGCCGGGCCGGCGCACCGGTTGAGGCTGATGCGGCTCTGGATTATGACCCGAATGATTTTGCAATAGAAGTCATTGAGTATGTAGAAGGTGAAGGAGTAGGCAGTGACTGGATAACAAAGCAGCCCTTTAATGACCCTAATTCTGCTTTGGGAAAACCTGCTCTGGAAACAACAAGTGGTGACGGCTGGTTTATACCGGTGAATGAAAGTGTGACCGTTGTGCCGCTTTACCCGCCTTTTCGAGCTACAGAATTAGTTACAATCGGTAATGGCGGGCAGCTTACAGTTAAGTTCAGCCATCCGGTGGCGAATGATGAGAATAATCCTTATGGCATAGACTTTATCATTTTCGGTAATGCTTACCAGATAATCGGCGGCGGTCAGGACTGGAGCAACGGTAATCCGGAAGAGACCATAGTCAGCGACACGGTTACTTCCGAGCCGGGCATTGTTTCGGTCAGCCAGGATGGTGAGAACTGGTATTATTTCTCGTCCGGCCCGTATGCCGACGACTTTGCTCCGACGGCAGGGCGGCAATGGGATGATGTGAACGATATCTGGGCCGATGAGCTTGACCCGACCCGGCCGGTTGACCCTAATCTCAGCGTTGCGGGTATGAGCCTGGCGGAAATGATTGCGGCTTACGACGGTTCGGCGGGCGGAACAGGTTTTGATATAGGTGAGCTGGGACTTCAATGGATTCAGTATATTCGAATAGATCGGAA
>VRUK01000124.1 GCA_019456195.1 Planctomycetota bacterium
GTGCTCTTCCGATCTCACTATGCTGCGAAAATCTTATTGCATCTTCCCTGTTACCGTATGGACGTAACAGCGGCTGATCCAGAGCGATAATCTGTGGGTAATCGTCCTCAACACGGTCCACAGCTCTTGTACCAAGGCCGAAGACAAGTCTCAACATACCGGCTTTGGGGTCAAGCTCCTGATTCCAGACAAAGGTGTTGTACGAGACGCCCACTCCGGCCAGGCATGGAAAAAAGTAATGTTTCTGATAGGAACCCGATACTCGCTGGACAAGTAAAGCCATCTGTTCATCCTGCTGGTCAAGATTCCTTTGGAGACGATATGTAAGGGCGTTCTTGTCCATAGTACTTGCATAAACTCTCCTGACAGCTTCTTCGAACTCTCGATATCGTTGTTCTGGGTCACCCTGATTTACGAGGAACAAGCTTTCATATTTTCCTGCAAAAGCGTTGCCAAATGAATCCTCCAGCAAACTACTCGATCGAACAATAATCGGTGACTGCCCGAAGTAATCTATTATTTCCTGAAACCGCTCACGAAGCAGGCCCGGGAATTTTCCTCTCAGGAGATTTTCCCTGATCTCGGGGGCTGCTTCAAAGTAGCCCTCCTTTGTCTTCTGTTTCATAAGCAGTTTCCACCAGCCGTTTTCAACTATGTAGCTGTAAAAAACATCCGACCCGATATAGAATGAATCGTGGGGCTCCAGATACTGGTCCGAGTCGAACGACTTGTCATTTGCCAGAATATTTTGTGCCAGAAGCATGCCGGCTGCTTTACCTCCAATGAAGCCGCTTCCAATAAGCCTGCTTTTGATTTTTATCAAATCTTTGAGAGTAAAACTATTGTGGGCCAGTTCAGCGATTCTTTTTTCCCGACCTACCATTATTCTGCAAAGCTCTTGAACCAGCTCTTTGGCCTCTTCTGAACACGGAGGTGATTGTATTAAGCTGTCCGCCTTCATAAATAGGCGGTCCCAGTAATCCAGGGTTCTTGCCGAACAGTTCAGACCCTGCTGGGAAATGTGGGACAATAATTTGCTTGCATCGATACTGCTTACTAATGGCGAAAATTCTTCTTCATGCTGCAAGTGAGGCAAAAACATTGTTGGTGAATATCGCCTCCATACTTTTAAAGGATGAACGTAAGTATTTCCATCGAAGTTATACACATCCAGCAGCAACTGGGTCGTTTCGCGGATACGGGCAACAGTTTGAAAAGAATGATGGTTTCGCAATATGGCAAAGTAAGCGATTGTGTCCAGTTCGAAAAGATAAGGGCAGGTTACCATAAAGAAGTTACCAACCATTAGGTCCGTTGCCCAGGCACCTAACAAATCGGAAAGGCAGTCAAAAACGTAGTATACCTCGGTGCCTTCCTTTGAAATTATGGCATGAACGTTTGAAGAAAAACTTTCGAAGCCGCCCTTTGCGTCAAGCTGGTAAACGGTAACGTTCTGCTGATTTTCAATAAGAGGCCTGTGCTGGGCAAATCTCATATAAACAATATTTCGTTTGTCCTCTAATGCTTTTTTTACGTATGGAGTAACAAAGCGACTGTAATCTTCTATACTATCAACTTGCCAGACTACGTTGTCGCCCTTTTTCAAATCACAAAGTGTCGCATCAAGGCCTTTAAGGCCGGTACTTGCCCATGCGGTCATAAATCAACCTCTTTTCCTGCAGTATCGTTTGTAATCAATTCCCAGCTCCTTGACTTTGTATCCTAAAATTCGAGCCGTGCTTTTTAAATCGCGTGCTGTTGCGGCGAGATTGCCGTTACAGCGTTTTAGTGCATCTACAATTATATCACGTTCGAACAGGTTGACCTTTTCCTGTAGCGAACCTATGCCGATGGTATCGGATGCGTCGGATGTTTGCAGTGTCGGGGGAAGGTGGTAGCCGTGTATAACGCCGTCCGCACTCAGCAGTACCGCTCTTTCGATACAGTTTTCCAGTTCCCGTACATTGCCCGGCCAATGATAAGCCACCATCATATTGATAGCCGGTGTGCTGATTCTCCGCACGTCTTTGTCCATTTTGGATGAATATTGCTCCACAAAATAGTCGGCCAACAAAAGAATGTCGTCTTTGCGGTCACGCAGGTGGGGCAGAAAAATGGGAAATACATTTACCCGATAGTAAAAATCCTGACGAAATGTCCCTGCATCCATCGCTTTTTCCAAATCACGATTTGTGGCGACTATAATCCTGGCGTTGGTTTTTAAGGTACGGTTACTGCCTACTTTCTCGAATTGACGTTCCTGAAGTACCCGCAGGAGTTTAACCTGCGTAACTGGAGAAAAGTCCCCTATTTCATCGAGAAATAAAGTACCGCATTCGGCTTCTTCGATACGTCCCTTTCTGCTCTGTAATGCTCCTGTAAAGGCGCCCTTTTCGTGGCCAAA
This sequence comes from Planctomycetota bacterium, assembly GCA_019456195.1. Classification (GTDB taxonomy): domain Bacteria; phylum Planctomycetota; class Phycisphaerae; order Sedimentisphaerales; family Anaerobacaceae; genus NIOZ-UU13. The sequence goes on from VRUK01000124.1 coordinate 2,405, forward strand.
AAGCTCACTTTCAAGCAGGTTCTCATTTAAAGCGGCGCAGTTTACCCTTACGAAAGGCTTGTCTGCTCTGGGGCTTAAATAATGTATCGCATGAGCCACCAACTCTTTGCCTGTACCCGACTCGCCGCGAATAAGAACGATTGTGTCGCTGGCGGCGACTTGATGGATTTGACGATATACATCACGCATAGAACTGGAATTTCCTATAATGTTTTCCGGTCTGAAGCGGTCTTCCAGCTCGTGACGTAATCGCAGGTTCTCATCCTCAAGTTTTTGTTTTCGCAGGGCAATTTCGCGCCGAATTCTTACATCGTTTGCTACCATACTTGCTATGATGCTGATAACACGCATATCTTCATCGAGCAAAGTTGACTCAGCGAATACTCTGTCAACGGAGATCGCACCGATGACCTCCTGCCCAATCGAAATTGGAACACAAATAAAACTTATTTCCTCTTTGTTTACATTCCAGCGCTCGAAACGATTGAGGAACAACGGCTCCTGAGATACTTTTGGAACAATTATTGCCTTGCCCAATTGCATCACCTTTCCCGTTACACCTTCACCCATCCGGTATCGTATTTTGCGGCTGTTTTCCTGTGAAAGGTTATGTGCTACTTCAATCCTGATTTCGCTTCCGTCCGGCCCCAGTAGTGTTACCGTGCCTCTGTTCAGCCCCAATTCACTGTCAAGAACGTCCAGAACCTCGGCGAGGGATTGTTTCTGGTTCTTAACTACCGAAAGAATGTGGCTTATTCTGTAAAGCGTCTCCAATTCGTGCGTATGACGATCGGCGTGTTTTTCACTCTTTTGCAGATTATAACTATTCGCGGACATAATTAAGTACCCATCATTTTTATTTAGATATTATTATACTACGAGATTGTAATATTCATAAAACAAATAAAACAAATATGTAATATAAGATAGAGTAATATATTATCCTTAAAATGATATACATTGTTATTGCATAGAAAGTTACAGCATATTATGTAAAGGTATTTCTGGTTTTATTTATATCTTATTCTGATAAATAAAGACTATAACATGATGACATATATGTAAGCATGTAAGACGAGGCTACGTAAATGTCGCTAAAAAATTTGTGTGTTATTAGCTTTAATATTTCGTAACCATATATTATATAGTCACATACAAGCATTCTGAAATTAAAATTAAACTGGCACATTAATTGCATAATACAAACATTAAAAAAAAAGCAATTCTTTAATATTGACAAAGAAGTTGAGGCCCAAAGTATGAAAATATTTATAAGAGATGGCGTAAGTAGAGTTGTTTGGTTCAGCCTGTTCGGGCTGATAGTTATAACTGTAACAACTTCTAATTTATTTGCCGCTGAAGATGCAATCGATGTTAGACAGTTAAAAATGGGCCTGGATACGGTATGGGTGCTATTAGGGGCTTTCCTGGTGTTCTTTATGCAAGCCGGTTTTGGGATGGTAGAAGCGGGTTTTATCAGGGCAAAAAACACCTGCAACATCCTGACAAAGAACTTTCTTGATTTCTGTATGGCGTCATTAGGGTTTTTCCTTATCGGTTATGGGCTAATGTTTGGGGATGGTAACGGTTTTTGTGGAGTGAAAGGCTGGTGTCTCTTTGGCCTTGAGTCAACTACTAATGGTATCCCACTTTATGCCTTTTGGCTTTTCCAGGCCGCTTTTTGTGGTGCGGCGGCAACTATTGTGGCTGGTGGAATGGCTGAGAGGATGAAATTCCCTGCTTATTTGATTTATTCATTTATTATCTCTGCTTTGATATATCCAATAGTAGGGCACTGGATTTGGGGCGGTGGATGGCTCAGCAAAATGGGTTTTGCCGACTTTGCCGGTTCAACTGTAGTACATACGGTAGGTGGTTGTGCGGCCCTTATCGGGACATCTGTTTTGAAACCGAGAGAGGGTAAATACGGAATTGATGGCAAGCCAAATGTTTTGGCAGGCCATAATATCCCGCTGGCATCTTTGGGTGTGTTTATTCTTTGGTTCGGTTGGTTTGGGTTTAATGCCGGTTCGACGCTCGGTGTAACTGATGGCTCGGTGATTGGCCGAGTGGCTATAAATACAAACCTGGCGGCGGCATTAGGCGGAATTGCCGCGATGGCTACAGTCTGGAAAAGGTTTGGTAAACCGGATTTATCTATGGCAATGAACGGTGCCTTAGCCGGGTTGGTAGCTATAACTGCACCTTGTGCATTCGTGGAACCCTGGGCGGCATTGGTCATAGGCACAATCGCCGGATATGTCGTCGTAAGAGGAGTTGAGTTGATTGACAAACTTCAAATTGACGATCCCGTTGGTGCTTTTCCCGTTCACGGCATTTGTGGGATATTGGGTACACTATGCGTTGGAATATTTGGTAAAAGTGAATTAGGATTGGCAAATAACGGCTTTATTTATGGCGGCAATCCCATGCAGTTAGGTATCCAGATAGTGGGCAGCGTAAGTACGGTGTTTTTTGTCGTAGTCAGTATGGGTTTAGTTTTCAAATTGATTGACCTGACTGTCGGTCTAAGAGTCAGCCGTGAAGAAGAGCTTCGAGGCCTGGACATCGGCGAGCACGGCATGGAGGCGTATTCCGGTTTCCAGATATTCAGTACCAGTTGAACCTGTGCTTTAGATAGTCGTTAGCGACGCTTTATTGGGCGGTTTTTACACCGTCCGGCCCGCAGGGGTCAATTTGCTTTAAATTTTTATTCCGCAAAATCCTGTAACAGTCGGGCAAATCAAATGACTTCAAGATGTCAGGTACAAGAGCAGAAAGCGGCCACGCGTAAGTTTCTGACTCGGCGATGTCGGAGTATGAAGTCAGGGCATTTTTCAATGTAACCTGTTTGACCTGGTCAGACAAAACGGCAGCGAACGTTGCCGGCAGTGTTCCCCAGCCTTTAGCCACCAGGTGAACCTCATCGTGACCGTTGCTTTTAAGCCAGTTGAGCACCCGAAGTAAATCATAAGTCCTCTGTCCCGGATAGGGCCTGTCTAACATGATGGAGTGAATCGCATAGAAGTAATCACTGCCGTAGGCGCTGAGAAATGAATTCTGATTGCATGTATTCGGTTGTGATTCTCCGATGCCCCTCACATCGCATGAATAGAATGCCGAGTCGGGTTCGGCTTTAAGCAGTTCTTTGACAAGCGGTTCGGCGCGAAGTTCGGCGTCGCTGGATTGATGTGAGACATAAAGTATAGCTCTTTTTTGCCCCTTCGGTGGTCGTGACATAAGCCGCTCATCAGAAAGACGGTACACGACTGCAAGAATCCCGGGCTCTGTTTCGACAGTATATGTAGTCCAAAAGGGCATTGGGTATCCGCGTGAACGCCAGTTGCGGAGGATGCGATAGTCGGGTGTTTCCTGATTGGCCCAGTTTCTGATCCGCAACGCCTTAACGATAAGCCGCTTTAGCGCAGATTCAGAAAGATTTCTCCGCCGCCTTTTGGCCAGCGTCTGTGACCTGGCTTTGGTAAATGAGTAAACCGGTCGGGAGTCCAGCTCACAGACCTGTCCCCGCGGCGCGCAATAGAGAGTTTCATCTTTCTCTATGACCAGTTCGGGTTCGCCCTGTAAATCAGAGATGCCCGTAGCACGGTTGAACCAGTTATACATAGCTTCACGGTTTTCCTGCGAGTAGCCATGGTAGCTTGGGCCGATAAAATGTCCGATATCATCTTTTGCTCCCAAAAGGTCATACAGGTGGCTTAGGCGGGTATGGGCCTCTTCAAGGCCGCGGGCATCGAAGTAATCCTTTTCTTTTCCCAGAATGATAACCGGCTTCGGTGCCATCGCGGCAAGGAAATCGGAATGGTCCAGCCCAAGAGCCAGCGCCCTCGGTGGGCACTGCTCGGTATCGGCGGGAAGCTCGTTTTCCAGGTTGCGGCGGAACGTGATAACGAAACAGCTCGGAGCGGCCATCGTCCAGCGGCTTTCGACGCCGCACAGCCAGGTCGTCATTGTGCCTCCGCCGGAGTTGCCGGTAACGCCGATATGTTTCGGATCGACTTCTTTACGTGTTAGCAGGTAGTCAAGGGCGCGTATGCCGTCCCATGCTCGCCATGAGCCGATGAAATCACCCACCAAAAATTGCTGGTTGCCGGCGTAGAGGTGTTCGCGGACGCCGACGCCAATTTTCGATTTCAAATTCTCGTCCGGGTACTGCAAACGCTCACCTTGTCCGATGGGGTCATAAATTAACACTACATAGCCCTGTTTTGCCAGGCCCTGCGAAAAAGATTGGTAAAATTCCGATGCTTTTCCATTTAATGAATGGCCGCAGGTTCCCACAACAGCAGGGAGCGGAAATTTCCGTCCCTTAGGTATATACAAGTTGGCGGTTACAAGGAAATTGGGACGGCTTTCAAAAATTATCTTCTCTATTTTGTAGTCGGCTCGCTCGATGACACCGGTAATACGTGCATTTAGCGATGTTCTCTCGGGCCAGGGTCCGAAGCTCTGCTGTATTCTTTCACGAACATCTTGCACATAAGCTTGGGCATCAGCTCGGGTATTCAGGGCCGCCCGTCGTTGATTTGCCTGCTGTTCGACCCGGCGTGCGGATTTAACGAAATATTCCTGAACCATCCGGGGGAATCGATTGAGCGGCTCAAGTGAATCACTGTTCGAAGACGAAGCCTGAACCGGAACCACATACAGCCAAGCGGTTATCATAATGATAACGATGTTGATTACCCGGGTATGTGGGAATACGCGGTTTTTCAATTTTCTTGTTAATTCTATTGCGATAGCTGAATATAACATTTTTAATCCTCCAAAAAGGTTTCGTGAAACTCCATTATAATCATTGAGGGTGCATGTGGAAATAGGCAAGTTTTCATTATCAGAAGGAAAAAGGGTGTTTGATCCGGCTTCGCTTGGGGCTACGCCGCGACAAGTTTGGTTGGAATTGGCTTTGTTTTTGGCTTTATTGGCTTTGAATTGGGTTTGTTTTGGCTTAAATTGGGTTTGAATTGGGTTTGAATTGGGTTTATTTTTTGGTCCCGCCAAGTGGCACAAAATCTCGTAATCGCTTGTAATGTCTAAGGTTATGTTCATTTTGTCATTTCTTAAATTGGGTTTGTTTTGCATAAAGAGGGTATATTGGGAATATGTTATAATTGAAAGAGTGCCTAAAGTGCCTAAAGTGAGCTAAAGTTAGATAATTGAAGCTCATGATGCTCATAAACTCGAAATCCGAAACAATATCAAAATCTAAATGACTCAAATTCAAAACTCCTTATCAGAGGCAGAAAAGTAGCGCCTCTATAATTAGACGAGTGTGCACTTTTGAGTCGAAAATTCTGCTATAATTCGTGGGTTGTCGCTCGTAACACATTGTTATGAAAGGAGATAAAAATATTTAAAATATTATATTTTTGTTTTTAACAGTGAGCGTTTTTGACTGAAATATTCCAGCTATCTTGTCTATTTTAACGTATAAAAGCTGTCACTTTTATTCTTTACAATTTCCCATCAATAGTGTAATTATTCTTTAGATTTAGCGAGCGAGCGAGACATCTTTGGTGAATATTGACATGGCTACAATGGATATTTTGGGCAATAAAACGGCATGTAAGTAGTTTTCTATTCAAGTATCACCATCATTAAATTGGAGAATAGTATTATGAACGATTTTGATTCAAATAGGAAATTTGAAATCACAAGAGGTTTGAAGCATAAAGATTTGATTCTTCGTGTAATCCAATATTTCGGGACACTACTTATGGTGACAGCCCTTTTAGCGTCTGATGGCAATGTTTTTGGTGCTGAGATTTTTATCGATCAAGATATTATAATTGCTTCTATACTTGCCGGCACTGGATTGATGTTTTGGGCATATTATAGTCGTAAGCAAATTAGGGGAAATCGTACCCCGTAAGGTATATCCCTACCCATGGTCAAGACCAAAAAAGCGTTTTTAATGCTATTATGTGCTATAATAAAGGAAGGCAATTATATACTTGGCAAACCCAAATAATATGATATAATTATACCGCACATTTGATAAAGATGAGGAGTATATTATGTCTATGAACAAGAATTTTACCGACATTGCCCAAATGACTAAAGATGAAGCCAGAGAGCATTTAGAGAAATTGCGTTGGCCAATGGGCGCAGTCTGTCCTCATTGTGGTAGTATTAAGGCTTACAAGTTGACGGCTAAGGCTAACTCTAAACATCCCGTAAGAAAAGGCGTATATAAATGTAAGGATTGCCGAAAGCAATTTACTGTTACTGTAGGCACGTTATTTGAGGGTAGCCATGTTGCGCTGAATAAATGGCTAATGGCGGTATCTTTAATGTGTAGTTCTAAAAAAGGAATCAGCGCACATCAATTACATAGGATGTTAGGTGTCACTTACAAGACTGCATGGTTTATGGCGCATAGAATTAGATACGCCATGCAACAGCCCAAACTCAAAGGAAAGCTTACAGGTATTGTCGAGGTTGACGAAACCTATGTAGGTGGTAAGCCCCGTAAAACACGAAAAGACAAAATGGATGGCAAAAATTTCAAACGAGGCCGAGGCACAAAAAAGACTCCTGTTGTAGCATTAGTTCAAAGAGGCGGTATAGTCAAAAGCCAAGTAATGACTCGTTTAACTGGCAAAAACCTCAAAAGTTTTATCAATGAAAATGTCGATAATACTTCTGTGATTATGACAGACGAGTTTAAGTCCTATAAAATGCTGAGAAAAGATTTTAACCATAAATATATTAGACATAGCATGGGCGAATACGTCCGAGGAAATATATACACTAATACTGTTGAGGGCTATTTTAGCTTGCTAAAACGAGGTATTAATGGTGTGTTTCATCACGTTTCAAAAAAACATTTACAAAGATATTTACATGAGTTTGATTTCCGTTATAATATGAGAAGGACGGAAGATGCAACTCGAACGACAGCGGCATTATATTGTATTGAAGGAAAAAGACTGATGTACAGAGAGCCAAAGTCACCAGAAGAAGCGGCGTAAAAATATTACTTATCTAATTTGGGCTAAAGATAAGGAAACGAAAAAAAATGGGTGATAATCAAATAATTGGCCTTGGCATATATACTCTACAAGAGGCATCATTTTATGGCTCTGTGTCTGCCCAGAAATTATCACGTTGGATTTGGGGGACAAGTATATATCCTTCTGTAATTGAGCCTCAACTCGCCAAGGAAAGGCTTGTTACTTTTTACGACCTTTTACAAGCAAAAGCTATTGATGTTGCCAGACAAAACAATATCCCGTTAAAGAAAATACGACAAGCTATTAAGACCGCACAAAAGGAATACGACATAGAATTTCCATTAATTCATCATCATCAAATGTTATGGTATGAAGGGGAATTACATATCAAACGAAATGGAATCTATCAATTGTCTGGGAAACAAAGACATCAAATGAGTATAGGGATGATTATTGAGCCTTATGCAAAAGACCTTCATTTTGATAAAGAGGGCTTAGCTGTTATGTGGACTCCATTTGAAAATAAGGGGATAAGGATAAGCTTAAACCCAAAAGTTCAATTTGGTCAACCACTTGTTGGGAACACTGGTTATCCAGCCGATGTTTTATATCAATCATACTTAGCGGAAGACTCTGTGCAAGGTGTGGAAGACGAATTTGGGGTAAGTAAAGATGAAGTAGAAACCGCGATTTTATATATAAAGAATCTTCAAGAGGCAGCGTGAAAACTGTTTATTTCGATGCTAACTTCGGTTATCCGTGGGTAACAGGATTATCGCATATTTTTATGATGCGACGAGACAGAGAGCCTTTCTTAAACCATATATTTTCCTTTTCTCAAGAAGGCGAAGAAGACCACATTTGGATACCTAAATTAAACAAGCAAGAGCACGTAATTGTATCGGGCGACAGGGGTAGGAGTAAGACAAAACCAAGATTACCACAAGTCTGTAAACAGTACCAAATTACTCATATTTTGTTTTCTTCGGCGGCTCATCATTTAACTAAATTTGAAAAGGCAAGAGCTATAATAACTTTATGGCCTCAAATTGTAGAAACTTTTGAAGCTTCATTAGGGAGTAGGTATCAAATAAAACATGAAGCAAAAAAACAACGATGTATTATGGCTCAGATTGGTTAATATGCGAAAAGAAGAAAAGAACAAAAAAAATGATGTGATAAATCCTGGCGACGTTCTTAGGATAATGCTTTCCACTCCTGTCCCCAAAAAGAAGAAATCCAAGAAAAAGCCCAAAAAGAAGTAAAAACACTACTTGGGTTTGCCAACTATACAATCCCGTAAAGGAATGATTATCCAGATACTTGGGAAGACATTATTGATTTGATTAAAGGAAAAGAGGTTATCTAATGAAAGCGTATAAACACGCAATTAAAATTTGTTCATCCGGGAAATGGGTAGGGGCATTACGCCTTTAGGGGTAAAGAATAACAGAGAAAGATTAAAAATTCAAAGGAATTATTTAGAGAATTAGTTAATTAGTATTGGATTGAAGATTGCCGCCCCCGACAGAAAATCAAGTGAGCTAACATTCCCCTGTTACGAGTCAGGTGAGCAGCACCCGGGGATAAACTCTGGACAAGCTCAACGGCTGCGCTCCTAAGAAAATAAACGTTTTTCATATTGTAAAGATTGAGATTGCCGCAGTCGCTTCGCTCCTTCGCAATGACAGCGAAATGGATTCCTGCTTTCGCAGGAATGACAAATCCGGGCAACCACATGGGGTTGCCCCTACATATCGATTTATTATTGATGAATAATGATTGAAATATTTTTATTATTGATATAGAATTATTAAAGTAGATCCTGTTAATAAGCGAGGCGCAATGATGGGATTGTTTGCGAGGTTATTATGTTTGAGGGCGAAATCAACGGGGGATTGCTGCAGCCGGTTCGGTGCCCATCTAAATCGCCAAGCACTGGAAAGCGAGGTCAATTATGATGTGTATTCAAAATAAAGACACGTTTAAGAAGACACTGCTGATGTCGGGGCTTATTGTTTTTTTATTTCTTACAGGATGTGGGGCCAGATACTACTATTTGGGGCAAGCCAACAGTGACAGCGGTTTGTATGACCGGGCAATATCTGATTTCAATAAGGCAATTGAGATAGATCCAAAACATGCCAAAGCCTACAACAATCGGGGGAATGCCTATAACTTCAAAGGGTTCTTTGACCCGGCCATATCTGACTTCAATAAAGCCATTGATATAAATCCGAAGTATGCTGATGCTTACAGCAATCGGGGATATGCCTACAGTGCCAAAGGCCTCTTTGACCTTGCTATATCTGATTTTAATAAAGCGCTTGAGATAAATCCGAAGTATGCTCCAGCTTACAACAATCGAGGACATGCCTACAATATGAAAAGTCTTTTTGATCTGGCCATCTCTGATTTAAACAAAGCCATTGATATAAATGCGGTATATGCTGAGGCCTACAATAATCGAGGATATGCCTATAATGCGAAAGGGCTTTTTGATCTTGCCATATCTGATTTCAATAAGGCCCTTGAGATAAAGCCGGGGTATGCTGATGCCTACAACAATCGGGGGAATGCCTACTACAATAAGCAAAAAAGAGAAAAAGGCAAAGCATATTTAGAGCATTAGAGATTAGTTAATTGGAAAGGATATCAAAGAATTAGAGATTGGATATTTTTCCGTGTTTTCTGAGAAGTCAATTATAATTCCAGCGTCTTCTTTACGGCTATTTGAAGAGCAGGCAGGTCTTTCTCAAGTATATTCCATACCCGTTCGATGTCGACGCCAAGGTAATCGTGAACAAGGACATTCCTGAAGCCGGCTATCTTAAACCAGTCAATACCGCTCATACTTTCTTTGTCGGTATCGGATAAACGCTGTGTTGATTCTGCCAATGTCTGCAAATTGCGAATTATTGCATCCTGTATTAGTGTGGAATCTAAAAACTTTTGTCTGTCTCTGCCGCCTATGTAGGATTCTATGAACGGAAAAGATTAACTGGATAACAAAACAGGATTTGACTCAGTTGCACTTGGGAGTTGAATCCGCCTATTAAAATTGCGGGATAGAGTTAATTAAACGTGTAAATGGCATCAATGAACAAATCATCTGAAGCCTTAATATACGAATCAAAGCCGAAGAACCGATTATGATCAGTCTGTCATTATTTGAAAACTTAGGCTCAGGTTATCAACCGGTACCAGTTCCGAATTTTGACCCTGATAGAATAATAATCACCAGGGGTAGCTACAAAACCCCGCAACAACGTTATCTGGTGGAAGCAATATGCAGCGTCTATCCACAAGCCGAAATTATTGAACAATTAGACAGGCCGCACAATCGTATCCAACTCGATAATCCCGATCCCTTAAAACTTCATTATACTGGGAAAAAAACACTTGTTTTGGGCATACACAAAAGCGCACTCCGCTACAGTGATGAAGCTGGCAATATGTGCCCAAACTATTGGCATTTTTCTCCTTATGGTTTTTGTCCATACGATTGCCAGTATTGCTACTTAGCAGGCACACCGGGAGTGAAATACTCACCAACAGTGAAAATCTTTTTAAATCTTCCCGAAATCCTGAATCAGATTGGTCGAGTTGCTTCGCAGCTAACCATCCCTACTGCTTTCTATTTGGGAAAGCTCCAGGATGCCTTGGCCCTTGACCCGCTTACAGGTTATTCCCGCTTAATAATCCCCTTTTTCGCCGGACAAAGATATGCCAGACTAATTTTGTTAACGAAAAGTGTTAATGTTGAGAATCTGCTGGATATCGACCACAAACAACATACGAATCTTTCCTGGAGTTTGAATCCTCCTGAAGTTTCATCTGCTTTTGAGCGAAATGTACCTTCCCCTGATGAAAGAATTGCCGCTATGCAAAAAAGTAATAAAGTCGGTTATCCGGTACGTGCGGTCATTATGCCCATAGTCCCTGTTGAAGGCTGGAAAAAAATATACTCCAATTTCATCGAGAATCTTTTAATGTCGGTACCACTCGAGCGCATCACACTCGGCCAGATTTGCAGTTACTCTGCAGCACTCAAACTTACTGAACGAAAACTTGGTAAGAATAATCCTATCTCAAATCGACTTGAAAAAGTGAAGTCTAATGACGGCCGTGTTCGGTTCCTTCTTAAACTAAGAATCGACATTTATAGATCTCTCATTGATAAAATCAAAAAGCTCAAACCTAAGTTGCCTATTGGCTTATGTATGGAAGAATACCAGGTCTTCAAAGCCTTGAATATGGAAAGCGCTATCGGTTGTTGTAATTGTGTACTCTAATAATGAATGGCCTGCCGAGTCGTAGCTCGGAGTCATACAAACAAGCTTGTAATGTTCGTCTTCGTTTTCACTACGACGCAACAGTCTTCGCTCTACGCTTACATTTCGAGCGAAGACTGGAGGCGGGGGGATTCGAACCCCCGTCCCGAGATGTTTCAAAACAAGCGTCTACATGCTTAGTCGCTTAATTGTATTCTTCACCTTGCCAGACGCCAAAACGACAGGCTTCTGGTTCAGCTATTTCGGATAGGTCTCGCTTTGCCGGCCCGAACAACCGGTTCAGCCAGCCTGCTTAGTGACGTCCTTACCCAATCCACAGGCAAAATCAGGCAGGACGGGCAGCCAATTTAGGCAGCCATACGCAATTGTGCGTTGTCGTTTAAAAATTAGGTGCCGGGTTGATTAGCCAGGCCAACCGGCGTCCTGGGCATGCAACTTGTCCGTCCATCATCCGGTCGAAACCATTCGCCCCCGTATTCACTTTTCAAATATGTCTTACATCAGGTCGTGCTAACTCGCTCGTAACCACGCCCAGTATTATATCAATTCATACGTCAGATTACAATGAAAGTTTATTTTGTCGCCTGTAGCTGGTAAACATCAGGCTATATAATCATATTTCCGGATAGACCCAGGGTTTTCGATATTCGCGGCTGAGCAGCTTGTTGGCCTCATAGTCGCCGACGATTATTTCCTTCTCGCCGTCCCATTCGACGCTTCGGCCGAGTTTCAACGAAAGCATTCCCAGCAGGCTCATATTTGTCGAACGATGAATTTCCTCGATATCGCAGACAGGGGTTGAGCCGGTTTGAATAGCTTTTAGAAAATCAGCCCACAGTTCGGGGATGTTCTGCTTGTCCGGGTCGTGCAGTGTGGGCTTTTGATTGATGACCTTTTGCCCTCTTCCGGATGGGTAGAAGGTCCAGCCGTCACGCCAGGCCATGTGGAAAGTTCCCTTGGTGCCATAGAAGTAACAGCCGACAGTTTCGCCTTTTTCAGCGTTATTACCGGCGAATTGTCGATGCTCCCAGGTGGCGGTGAAGTCCTCGAATTCAAAACTGGCGACCTGATGGTCGGGGGAGTCGGTAGTCTGGCCTCGCTGGTCGTTTACCGGCGGTCCTTTGATGGGACGGCCGCCTGTGGAGAAGACATGTTTGGGATATTTCTCTTCAGTCCACCAGAGGATTTGGTCCATCCAGTGTACGCCCCAGTCGCCTAATGTGCCGTTGCCATAATCGAGGAACTGACGGAAGCCCTTCGGGTGTATTTTCGTGTTAAATGGTCGCAGCGGTCCGGGCCCGCACCACATATCCCAATCCAGACCGGCGGGAACCGCGGCATTGGCTCTGGGCTCTTCCGGTCCGCCTCCGTAATGGACAAAAGCCCTGACCATACCGATTTTTCCAGCCTTGCCCGATTTGAGGAATTCCAGCCCCGAGACATTGTGGGGAGAGATTCGCCGATGTGTGCCGACCTGAACTACTCTGTCGGCGGCACGGGCGGCATTTACCATTGCCCGGCCTTCCTTGATGGTATGGCCGATAGGCTTTTCTACATAAACGTGTGCACCTGCCTTAACGGCCGCGATGGTAATCAGCGGATGCCAGTGGTCGGGCGTGGCAACGATGGCGATGTCCAGTTTCTCGGCGTCCAGAAGCTCTCTGAAGTCTTGATATTTGCGGGGCTTGTCGCCGGAGAGCTTTTCAATTTCCGCTGCTGCCGGCTCTAATTGATTGAGGTCAGCATCGCACATGGCGACCATTTTGCATTGGCCGGACTGCATTGCGGTGCGGGCGATGTTCATGCCCCACCAGCCGCTGCCGATTAGGGCGGTACGATATTTTCTATTATTCTGAGCTCTGAGTATGGCAGGGGCCGAAAAAGCCAGGCCGGATGCTATTGAGCTTTTGAGAAATGTGCGACGGTTAATCGACATGATAATATCTCCTCTTTTTTTTGAAAGGAATCCAGCAAGCCGGGAATCCTTTCAGCTATAAAAGCTGGTTTTTTGTATTGATATGGGCAGTTTTGTACGCTTTTAAGCAACTGCCAACATTTTATCCAATTTAACAATCTGCTCTCATAAGTCAAGTGAAAAAGCAACTCAAACTTAGGGGTAAGTGCAATTGGCTTTGATTGGGTTTGAATTGGGTTTGTTTTGGCTTTAATTGGGTTTGTTTTTGGCTTTATTGGCTTTGAATTGGGTTTGTTTTTTCTGAATAACCAAGTGTCCATAATTGCATATCTCATTGTTACAACAGTGTTTATGTTCATTTTGTCATTTCTTAAATTGGGTTTGTTTTGCATAATTGAGTGTATCTGGAAATATGTTATAATTGAAAGAGTGCCTAAAGTGACTAAAGTGCCTAAAGTGAGCTAAAGTTAAGTATATCATATCTAATATCTCATATTGTGGGCTTAGGCCCCCTGTTGTAGGCCAAGTGAGTAGTTCTTCCCCTGTTGCGCGTCAAGTTAGCAGCACCCGGGGATAAACTCTGGGTAAACTAAGGGAGTAAAAAAACACTCCCTCTATAATTAGACGAGTGTGCAGTTTTGAGTCGAAAATTTGGCTATTATTTTTGGCTATTTGCTCGTAACTCCTTACTAAAAAAGGAGATAAAAAATTTTGAAAATTTATATTCTTGTTTTTGAGAGTGAGCGTTATTTGTCGAAAATTCTTCGAATTTCCGATTGATTAATGATAAATGATGATTGATTA
>VRUK01000125.1 GCA_019456195.1 Planctomycetota bacterium
AGAATGTTAGAAGTATTTTTGGCCGTTGTGCTATCTTGAAAAGTGTTACCCTTGAGCATATCTGATTGAACCATGCCGAAAAATGTTCGATTTTTCGGTGCCTGATACCAGATTTTAGTAGGGAAACGTCCCCTATATTCCCTATATTCCCTTCATTCTACTGATCCGTCGATATATGCGCGGAGATATCTATTATTCGGATTATTAACCAACTCACATGCGGCCCATAAAACCCAATCGACAGATCGTTCGTGGATGCTCAGTTCATCGCGCCAAGAAATCACACTTGCGTTGAATTGTGAGTAGAGGCTATCCATTGATTCTGGGGCTATCGCATTACTTGGGTAGGAAAATGATATTCGTCCCAAGACTTGCAGGCCTTTATGGTTCTTTTTGAGCCACACATAATATGTTGTGGGTTCATAGATATAGAGAATGAGGCTCGCAACACCGTAGCTCAAACCCTTGAATCCCTTTTTCCGCCACTCACCAAGCGATTTCATGCTTTGTGTTGACACTAAATTGACGACAAGCTCGTTGAGCTGGTCAATAGGACAGGCTCGAATCAGTGCCCGGTTTGGCACATTTAGCGTCGGGCCAAACCATGGACCTGTTGGGTCATCATCGACCAGGTCAAAGAAGTCCTCAAATTGCTCATGTGTCATCTTCCCGAGCGAACCCATGATGAGTTCTTTAGCCTTGACTTCGCGGTGAATCTTGCGATCCAGAACAACCCTGACAAAACTATGGTAGGCAGAATTCAACTCATAATTCTTCTCTGGTGTGAGCTGAGATACGGAGAGAACATCGTTCGTATGGCGAGATGGGCCCCTTAGAGATATCTGATTACCCATTGCATCAGGCTGAGTTATCGGAATATCCTTTGCTTGCGATTCGATATTCGCTGGTTGTTCATCTTTCATAAAAGCTTCTTCGGGTATCTCCATGAATGGAATCCCTCTCCTAGAAAGGCGTCTTTTCCTCTCATGAGGAATAATATTGGCAACTAGTAAAGGCTCAACGAATTCAGTCGGGTTTCTTTCTCTGTATTCGTCGCAATAATCGAATACCTTGAACATATGATTCCTGTCGAGTGTGCCTCTTTGTATCTCAACGATAAGTTTGCCACCATGGCGGTCCATAAATAATAAATCAAACCTGAAATTTCCTATGCAGTATTGACGAGCTACCAATGAAAGTCCACTTTCTCCGAGATATTTATCGGGATTCTGAGCAATAAGATCTTCCATGTTTTTCTCAGTGATCGTACTCATCTAACAATCCTACCAATTGTCACTCAGCATCATCACCGTAAAATGTATAACAATGTTTATATGGTTCCGTATAAGAACCCAAACAACGCTGATTTTGCAGCATAAGAACCCAGCGAGTAAATCGTGATTCCACCGTTAACCACTGTCTATCAAGAAGATACACAAATCTCTGCGATTTATCCAGGGTTTTTATGCAGATCCGTATAAGACACCTTTCCAGGGCTGCTCCTGAGACCGTCCAGAGGGCTATGTACGCCTTTGCCGCCCTTATTGAGAACATGGGTATTGATCAGTATTAATTTTTACTGTTCCGTCGGGTTCGATGGTTAGGTGGTCGTTTTCTTTGATGGAGAAAAAGTCTTTTTCTTTCAGGACTACGATAGGGACAGCTTTATGGTATAGTTCGTCCGAGACTATACTCCCGAGGGCTAAAATCGGATCAACTTTAAGGTTAATTATGGCTGCGGGGGCGACGCCGGAGGCGATGCTTTCCATTAGTGTGGCGCTTGATGTGCTTGAACCTCTGCCTTTTGGGAAGACGAAGACGCGGCCGGTGACTATCGCTCTTGAAAGCTCGTGGCGGCGGTCTATTATTTCGCCTGTGCGCGGGCATACGCCTCCCCAGAAACTTATTGGCTCTTTGGAAACTAAAGCTGCTCCCTGGGCAGAGCCTGCAACTATAGGTTTTCCGGTCAGGATTTTTTCCACAGCGCCTCCTTTTGACAAACAAGCCCATTAACAGCGGAATCAACACATTCAGCCATATTCGCGAACGCTACCTGTACTGCCAATTCTCCGGGGGCGTAGTATGCGCACTTGCCGGAGTTGGTCATGATTACCTTAGTATCCTTAGAGACCATGGGGGTGTGGAACATGCAGGTATCCAGGGTGATTTCCACTCCAAAGTCGGTGAGCACATCAATAAAATCGCTTCTTTGCAGCAGGGAGTAAGATGTTTGGGATGTAATAACAATAAACCTGACGTTCGGATGAAGCGTTTGGCCTGCTTCGGTTTGGGCTCGTATCAGCTCCGTCAATTCACGAAACTCGTCGAAGGAAAAATGCGGACAGCCCAATATGACCAAATCAAGATTGATACCTTCCTGAGCTGTGGACAATTCAGAGGCGGCTTTCTGTAAATCAGAAAGATGAATATCGATTGTCCGCTGCGGCTGCTCGCCCTGGAAGGCTTCTTCCAACGTATTAGCTTCCGGGGTAATTCCGATGGCGTGAAAAAGGGCTATTGCCCCTGAAGAAGCCGCGGCCGCACAAAAAGCTTTCAACTGGTCGCTTGAAGCTTTCATGGGAAGGCCTTCAATGACTGGGATTTTATCATCACTTAGGGAGCCTGTGAGATGTCCCAATACTGCGAAAAAAGCATTGCTTTGCATGACGGCAGGATTGATGTCCACGAGCCTTAACAGGATTTGGCCCTTGCGGTTTTGTTTTAGATGCAGGCCGCACTTAGGGACACGGCCGGTTATGGCCGCACAGATATCAATAAAATCACCGTATCTGTTGGTTCTGGCCCCGAGGACTGAATTGGCATAGCAGATGGCGTTGGATTCGCCCCAGGCAATTTGCCGGCCGAACGCTGGGGTTAGATAACTTTGATAAGGGGCACAGGTCCAGGTGGGGATACATCCCATATCCGTATAGGCCTTTGCCTGCCTGATAGCTTTGGCGGCAAAATCCTCGCTCACTCCAAATTGTCTCCAGTTCTGAAGATCGAGCGGTCCCATATTCAGCGTCGTAGGGATGGATACTTTTGCTCCTTTGGCTACCAGAGTTTCGGCAAATTCCAGGCCTGTGTCACTGAGCAGGCCACAGCCGTCTATATGGGCCTGGCTGACATCCATCATTTCCGGAGCATCAACGACATCAGCCATTCTTACCATAATGCGCATGGCCATTTGTGCTGCAGGTCCTTTTTGGCCATTGAGCATCTGCTCATCGGTCTGGCTGAGCTTAACCGACATTGAATCTCCTTGTTTACTTTCCTGTTATTTAAGTGTATATTGGCCAGGTTGAATGGCTATAAATATGGCCGAAACAATTTTCAAACAACGTGTGAAAGATTTTACACTAAAAGGTAATGCATTAAAATAGAGAAAACTTAACGAACTTACAATCGAGTTGTTGCATCACTTTAACAAGGGCGGGAGGTAGATTATGAACCACTCATATTCAACAATAATTACATGTATTGGTATCTTACTGATTTTTATTTCACAGGCCGGCGCGGAAGTTTTCCTGCCGGGCATGCAGCCGAAGGAATCAGGTATAGAGTTTGTCAAGGTCCAGCAATGCAAAATGTGCCACTCACGAACTCAGAATGGCTCTGCTGATCCGTTCTTATCATGGCAGAGCGGCATGATGGCCCAGGCCGCAAGGGACCCGGTGTTTAGAGCTTCACTTACAATTGCAAATCAGGACATCGAAGGTGTGGGTGAATTTTGTTGGCGTTGTCACGCTCCCCGCGGCTGGTTAGAGGACCGGTCAACACCGGCAGATGGCTCGGCATTAAATCAGGAGGACATGCAAGGAGTAAGCTGCGATGTCTGCCATCGCCTGATCGATCCGCTCTCATCCGAGGCTAAGAAGCTGATTCAGGATGTGCCTCCGGGCTATGGCAATGCCATGATGGTAGCGGATCCTGCCAATATGGTCAGAGGGCCGTACAGTGACAGTAAAGGTGCTATGCCTCATAATACAATGAAGTCTGAATACCATGCGTCCAGCAATCTTTGTGCTACATGCCATGATATCTCGAATCCTACACTGGCCGACGATGTCAAGACACAGCCTCCGCATACGTTTGGTCATATTGAAAGGACCTACAGTGAATGGGTGCTAAGTGATTTTGCCAAACAGGGACGAGAAGGAAGCTGCCAATCCTGCCATTATGAGCAGGTCGAGGGTGGAGGCCAGGCGTCGAGGTTTGGCAGTCTTCAGCGTCCGTACTTTGTTCAGCACGGCCCTGTCGGCGGTTCGATCTGGGTGCAGGATGTCACCTGGCTGCTGTGGAACGGTAAAGATATGGATCGAAAAGCAGTGGAGCTGGGTAAACAGCGGGCTTTGGCACTTCTTAAAACAGCCGCAACGCTGAGTATGAAATCCATCAGGCGGGGACAAGCTGTATTGCGTATAACAAATCTGACCGGTCATAAACTTCCAACCGGATATCCTGAAGGGCGCAGGATGTGGGTAAATGTTAAATTTTTCAATTCATCCGGCAGGCTGTTGAAGGAAATCGGCAAATACGGTAATAAGAAAGATACTATTCTTGGCAAATCAATGGAGGCTCCCACCCTGCTGGATCCGGAACAGACACGAGTTTATGAGTGTTTGCCTGCAATAAGCAAGGCCCAGGCCAAAAAGTACGGTAAAAAACCGGGCAAATCATTTCATTTTGTGCTGAATGATATTATCGCCAAGGACAATCGTATTCCCCCGAAAGGTTTCAATAACATCGCCTTTAAGGAGCACCTTTCTGCACCGGTTGGTGCGGTATATGCAGATGGCCAGCATTGGGATGACATGCAGCTTAAACTTCCATCCGGATGCAAAAGGATTGTTGTGAATCTGATGTACCAGTCGGTCTCATGGGAGTATTTAAAGTTTCTTGTAGAAGAAAACAGGACCGACGACTGGGGTAAGCGTTTGTACGAAGGATGGAAACAGACAGGTAAATGTGAACCTGTGGTAATAGCCGAAATCGAAAAAAGCCTGTAAAATATTTGCGGGCCTTTTACTGCTTAGGACGATTTATCGTTTTTCGATACTTACTGCTTCGACTTTATCAAAAACAGGTCCCAGTTTCCGTTTTTCTCCGAACAGAAGAGTATTGATGAGCCGTCCGGGGAAAACGACGGGTGAGGGTGTACTGTGGCGCCGCGTGGACGATGGCCCTGTGTCAGCAACTTTGCCTTGCCGGTACCGGCGCTTATCAAATAAATTTCACCGTTAAAATTATCTCCTGCGGCCCATTTGCCGTCGGGACTGCCGCCAACGTGCCAGTACTTTTTTTGACTCAGGATATTGAGCGATCTATTTTGCAAAGTAATGTAAGCAATGCCATGTGGTTTTTTTAACATCTGTTCATCTTTGGGCCAGATAGTGAAGAGTGTCTTGTCAGGGCCCCACCAAACTTCATGCGTTACCCATTCGTCATAAGTCTCCTTATAGAAAGGCTCGTTGTCTGAGCCATCGGCCCGGACTATCCACATCCTCTGTTGCGAATCTCCGCCTGTTTCCCAGCAATACATAACCAGGCCCGATATCGAGGGGTGGGCCTGGCAATGCCCGACTCTAAAGCCTGAATTAATTATCTTTCTGAATTGTCCGGTATCGGCATTAAGAGCAAGTAATCCCCATGAGCCTTCATCGTATTGAACACCAATATAGATATCTTTTCCATTGCTATCGAGTGAAAGTGTTCCGCTGACTGTGAGTTTGTCAGGAAGGTCGGCCACTTTGTGCCTGAACCGGCTATTTTGTTTGTTCTCCTTCAGGTCACAAATCGCATTAATATTAAGCTCCCATATTGTGCGTTGCGATAAATAGAACATTTTGCTCTTGGTTCGGCTGACAAACGCATTGCCGGGCCCCTTGTCGTTGGTGAGTTGAGTAATCGCTCCGGTATCTATTGAAAGGGCAAAATATTGATTTGTTCCGGTCCGGTCGGACGTAAAGATAATGTGCCGGCCGTCTGCTGTCCAGTTGGGATGTGTCTGATAGATTTTATTATCTTTAGCCGGCGATGTCGTGAGCATGGAAACTTCATGTCCGGTATTCTGGTCTCTGTAAGTTTTCCTTTCAGATGGAAATCTTCGTCCGGCATAAAAAGTATCTTGAGATGCCGAATAAAGATTTGTATTGACAGTGATTACCAGAACAAGAACTGCCGGCAGCCAATGTGCATTGGGCTTTTTTGTTTTGAATTCCATCGTTTATATCGCTCGAATGTTAATGCAGTTATATGTACAGTGTAAACTTCGAGACTTAATCCTCTTCAATGGCCCATCCAAATTCCTTGTAGAATTTTCTCGAATCCGAGGATGCAAGGAAATTCATAAACTGCCTGGCGGCCTCGGGTTCTTTACTGAAAGACAACAGCCCGACTCCTGTTCCCCTGAGCACCTGCTGTTCTTTCGGTATTTCAATAACCTCTATTCTTTCCGGCTCCAGATGTTGAAAAGCCGTCCAGCCGAAAGCAGCGTCGATTTCATCGGTTGCCACCGCTTCGACAATCGCAATGCAGCCGTTGGCGTAATAACAGATGTTTTGTCGAATCTTATCCAAAAGCATCAATCGTCCGCTGATATCTTCCCACAATCCTTTCAGGCAATCTAAAACAGACACGCCCAAACGTACATCCGGTTTGCATAAATCTTCGATGGAATGTATATTCTTCGGATTACCCGCGGGTACAATAATGGCCGAGGTGCGGTATGCTATTGTACGGCGCTGCCCTTTTTGGACGATTTTTCGCACTTCCCCGTCATCAAGCAAATACTCGGCTCCGGCAATGGCAAGGTCGTGTATGCCGGCATCGGAAATTTCCAACAGAAAATCATCGCCGCCTGTTTCCGCCGTAGCCTCTTCGGCCACAGGGTTGGCGCAATGGCGGTTGCATACGTCGATTAAAACGGAAATACCCGTCTGTTCTTCAAATAATTTGGCGGCTTTTTCCAGGGGTTCTGCACATGCCCTGGCACTGAAAATACGTACAGTTTTATTGTCAGATTTCGGACTCATTGTTTGTCTCTCCATGTTCAAGTGAATTTACTGTTTTTTGTTCTATCATACTATTATCAAGACCAGGTCGTCCCGGTTTTGGCGAAGTCATAAACATTCTTATAGCTGCTATTAGCAGAACCGCGGCGAATACTTTCCTCAAAATATGGCCCGGCAGGCGAGAGGCTAATTCTGTTCCGACTAATGCTCCGGCCAAAGCACCACATATAATCAATCCGACAGGCAGGGTGTTAATATCAATTGCCGGATTCCGCCAGTATCGCAGCGCCCCTACCAGTGCCATTGGGACCATTACCGCCAGTGCCGTGCCCTGAGCGCTTTTCTGGGCAAAACCGCAAATCAGAACAAGTGTGGGGACAAGTATAATCCCACTGCCTAATCCGAGAGCGCCGCTAAGAATGCCCGCACAGATACCCAACACGACAAAAACCCACCATGGATTGGACAATTGGCCTATCATCATTAATCTCCAATTTGCATACTATAAATTACTTCTCACCGGTTAAATCTCTTTTATTCCGGAGGTTTGGTACTGTAGTGATGCTTCTTTAAAATCGCCTTGCCTGTTTCAGAAGTTACAAAATCCACGAACTTTTCCGCCAGCTCTTGATGTTTGGTGAATTTCAGCACACCGATATCGACGGTAGAAATTACATTGTTTTCAATGGCGATGGGTATCTCATCTCCGTGCTCAATGTAGTATTTCGCTGTTGCGTCCCAGACGATAACCGCATCGAGGGCTTGAGCCTGTATCTGCATACCCAGCTCATTAACTGTAAGCGATTGAAATATCAGATTTTTTTGTATGTCTTCCCATTTGATGTTATTCTTTTCGAGTATCTGTTTTGATGTTCTGCCGATTGCACAAGCTTGCGGGTCGCCAAGGCCCAGCTTTATACCGGGTTTGAGCAGGTCTTCTAATCGGTGGATTCCTTTCGGATTGCTCTTGCGTACGAGGATAGTCGGAACCCAGTAGCAAACCGACTGTTGGGAAAGAATCATATCTGCCCGGGCTGCCTGTTCAACATAATGTTTGTCACCCGGCATATAGAGATCGCCCCGTTGTATGAGCTTTATCTTTGATAAGAGCACCTCGCTGCCGGCATAATCCGGAGAAATCTTAATTCCATATTCGCGTCCAAAAGTCTCAATCAGCTCATTAGCCGGCGGACGGATACCGGCACCACAATATAACAACAGTTCTAATTGCCCATCTTCTTTGTTGTCACAGCCAATGAACAAAATGGCCGGGATAATAATTACTGCTAATATTACTCGTTTCATGCTTTCCTTTTTTACTTGATAAAAGCAACATCCCAGTCTTTCCAGACGGGTTCAAAGCCCTGCTGTTTTATCATAGCGGCTACTTGAGCCGGACTGCGATTATCGTCGATTTCAAATTGCTTAATTGCTTCGTCGTGTCCTGAATACCCGCCGGGATTGGTCTTGCTGCCGGCGCTTAATTTTGTTATTCCAAGTTTGACCATACGGTCTCGCAGTTGTGCTCCTTCACGAGTTGACAGTACCAGCCCAGCGTCGGCGAAACAAAGCCGCAGCGCTGTTATCATTTGCACAAGATTTTTATCGCTAAGTAAATGCCTGAATTGTGAACTTCCGACTTCCAGGGCTGGGCGGAGCCTCGGGAAAGAAAACGAAATGTGAGATTGCCAATAACGCTTGATTAAATAATGAGCGTGTTCGGCAAGGGCCAGTGTTTCAATTCGCCAGTCGGTCAGACCTAAAAGAACGCCTAACCCAACCTCTCGCATTGACGCCGCGGCAATATGTTCAGGAGTCTCAAGCCTGTTATCGTAGTCGGACTTTGGGCCTGAAGGGTGGTAGTATTTGTAAGCTTCGCGGTCATAAGTTTCCTGATATAATGTTACACCCTCGATACCCGCCTTAAAGAGTTCGGCATATTCACTGCTGCTCAACTGATAAATTTCTATTGATATTGAGGCGAATTTCCCCCTAAGCTTGCCGGCAAGCTCGACGAGGTAATCAACGCTGATAAATTTTCTGTCTTCGCTGCTGACAAGCAGTATGTCTCTGAAGCCTTCGGAGGCGATAATATCAGCCTCTTCCAAAGCCTGGTCGATTGTCAGTCTCGTCCGTTTTGATTTGTTTTCCTTATTGAAGCCGCAGTAATAGCAACTGTTCGTACAGTAATTGGATAAATACAACGGGGCATACAGCCTGATTGTCGGCCCGAATCTTCGGATGGTAAGCTGATGGGCCGATTGGGCCATAAGCTCAAGATAATTTTCAGCAGCCGGCGATATGAGGGCCAGGAGCCTGTCAAAATTGTAAGTGCCAATGGATCCAGACAAGGCTCTTTCAACGTCATTGCTGCGGATTTTTTCTAACTGCTGCTGCCAACGCTTACCGCCGCGGTCGAGGCCTTTTTCGGCGAGGATCGTTTTTATATTTGCATTGTTATATTTTACTGAGCGTGACATTTCTATTTTTCTCTTAGGAAACCCGTCAGCGGGCTCGAAGCACTTGCTCTCTTGCTGACAGAAGGCGTTCCGGATTCATAAGCCATACGTCCTGCTTCGACCGCCAGCTTAAACGCCGCAGCCATCTGGGGTGGGTCAGCCGCTGTGGCAATTGCCGTATTGACCAAAACCGCATCGGCGCCGATTTCCATTGCATCTGCGGCATGGGAGGGCAGACCCAAGCCCGCGTCAACTACCACCGGGACGTTGGCCTGTTCGATTATAATTTCAAGGGCTGCCCGGGTCTGGAGTCCCTGGTTCGAACCAATAGGGCTTGCAAGGGGCATCACCGTTGCTGTCCCCGCATCTTCGAGTTTCTTTGCCAAAATCGGGTCCGCATTGATATACGGCAAAACGACAAAATCATCTTTCAGAAGAATCTCAGCGGCCTTTAATGTCTCGACCGGGTCGGGAAGCAAATAATATGGGTCGGGCGTAACCTCCAGTTTCAGCCAGTTAATGCCGGTTGCCGCACGTGCCAGCCTGGCCAAACGTACGGCCTCGTCGGCGCTGCGTGCACCGGATGTATTTGGTAGCAACAAATATTGGGTCCGGTCGATACTGGAGAGAAGAGGATCATTTTCGTTTTCTATGTCGACTCTGCGAAGCGCGACGGTGACAATTTCCGCGGACGACTTTTCAATGGCTTCGGCCATAAGCTCGCACGATGCAAACTTGCCCGTTCCTATCAGCAGGCGGGAATTAAATTCTCTTCCTGCAATAATTAATTTATCCATAAGATCAGCCCCCTCCTACAAACCGAACTAATTCGATTTTTTGGCCGGGAGAAACTCGTGTTTGTGAAAAGTTCTGTCTCTCAATGATTTTGCCGTTAATTTCAGCTACTACGGTTGCCTGATTAATATCCAACTGCTTCAATAATTCAATCAGTGTCCCGGGCAATCCATCAGGAAATTGCTTTTCAATACCGTTTATCTTTAGTACCTGCATTATTTAAAAATTCACCCTCCCGATTTATCGGGATTAAATATTGCTTTGTTTTTGGTCTTTTGTAAGTAACTCATTGAGTGAACCTGAGCGGAAACCCTGCAGGTCAACCGTAATATATTTGAAGCCGATGGATTTAAGTTTTTCAACTATTTTTTTACATTCCGGCTCGGTTGTAACCTTTTCCATATCCTCGGCGACGACTTCAATTCGAGCAATCGTATCGTGATGACGCACACGAAATTCAACGAAGCCCAATATTCTTAAAAAATCTTCGGCTTCTTCAACCTGCTTTAATCGCTGTTCTGTAACTTCAAGGCCATAAGTGAGCCTGGAAGCAAGGCAGGGTGAAGCCGGAATATCGGCAGTGGGCAAATTGAATTGTCTGCTCATATTCCGGATATCGTCTTTGGTCATTTGTGCTTCGGCAAGAGGGGAAAGAACGCCATAGACCCGGGCTGCTTTATTGCCGGGTCGGAAATCATCCATATCGTCGAAATTACAACCGCAAATGACATTTCCAAATCCTTTTTTCTCAGCAATGTTTTTCAGAACCGTGTAGAGATGAGATTTGCAGTGAAAACAGCGGTCGGGATTATTCGCCGAATACTTAGTATCCATAACTTCGTGTACTTCAACCTCCTGGAGCGCCGCTCCTATTATTCCGGCACATTCTATCGCCCGGTTGTATTGCGATTTGCCTAACGATGAGCTGATGCCGATACATGCCAGCACGTTTTCAGTCCCGAGAGTATCAACAGCCGCTTTTAAGAGGAAAGTGCTGTCAACTCCGCCGGAATATGCGACAACCACTTTTTTCAATTTTTTGAGTATTGCCGCCAGCGAACTGTATTTATCCTGAAAAGTCATAAAATCAAATACCTACTTTGCGACGAATGGTGACAATTTGCGGAGCTGGTTTACAATTGAAGGTATCTTTTCAATCGTATAATCAACTTCTTCTTCAGTACTGTACCTGCTCAGGCTGAACCGAATCGAGCCGTGTGCGGCGGTGAACGGCACTCCCATCGCACGTAAGACATGGCTTGGCTCCAATGAGCCGGACGTGCAGGCCGAGCCGCTGCTGGCACAGATGCCGTATTTATCCAACATAAGGAGAATAGCTTCGCCTTCGATATACTCGAAGCTGATATTAGTCGTATTGGGCAGGCGATTTTCCTTATCGCCGTTGAGCCTGGCATCAGTGCACTTTTCTAATATCGAATCCTCAAGCTTATCCCGCAGGTTCTTGACTTTGCTGTTTTCCTGCTCGATATTCTTTGCCGCTAACTCACACGCTTTTCCAATGCCGACTATTCCGGGTACATTTTCGGTTCCCGCCCTTCTGCCGGCTTCCTGATGACCACCTAACATATATGGCGAGAGCCGGGTTCCCTTGCGTACATACAAGATGCCGACTCCTTTGGGTGCATGCAGCTTGTGGCCGGAGAGACTAAGCAAATCGATATTGCTTTTCGAGAGATTCAGCGGTATCTTGCCTACAGCCTGTACCGCGTCGGTGTGGAATACTACTCCCTTGTCGGCGGCTAACTGAGCGACCTTATCAATTGGGAATATTACGCCGGTCTCATTGTTTGCATACATTATCGTAACCAAAGCGGTATCATCGTCGAGTTGTTCGGCCAACTGCTCCTGGTCAAGCTGGCCATATTTGTCCACTCCCAGCTCAATAATTGTGTAGCCTTGATTTTCAAGTTCGCGGCAGACTGTCAGCACAGCCGGATGCTCAATTCTGGTTGTTATGATTTTGCGTTTGTGAGGCCGGGCGGCCAATGTGCCTTTAATAGCGGTGTTGTCACTTTCTGTTCCGCCGCTTGTAAATACAATCTCACTTGGTTCGCAACCGAGTAAGCCGGCAACCTGCTCACGAGCCTGACCGATTTTGCGGCCTATCTGTCCGCCAAAAGTATGCATACTCGAAGGATTACCGTACAACTCACAGAACAACGGCTGTATTTCTTCAAGTACCTCCTGGGCTACTTGTGTCGTGGCGTTATTATCGAAATATATGGTTTTCATTTTTTATTCCCTGTGATTATGAGGTTGCTGTACAGATTCTTTGTCCTCTTCGACGAAAAGCTCCTCGGAGACAAATTCCTTCAGTTTGGCCTCGACCACATCTTTCATTGTAAGCTCGGCTGAACTGCACTGGGCACACATCCCTCTGAATGCGACGACAACTTTATTTCCTTCAACATCTATCAGCTCAACATTACCACCGTGAGCCCGCAGTGCCGGCCTGATTTGCTCGTTTATTGTCTGCTGGATTAACTGTATCTTCTGGATATTGGTAAGTTTGCCGGCTCGTCGAACTGCTGTTACAGGGGGCTGTTTTATTTCGTCCGGCTTAAACTTCTCTATCAATATTTCGATTTCGCCTTGGCATCCTCCGCAGCCGCCGCCCGCTTTGCAATAATTCGTAACCTCCTCAATCGTTGTCAGATTATTCTCGAGTATTACTCTTTCGATTTCCTTGTCGGTTACGCCGAAGCAGGTGCAGATAACATTACCTTCAATCTCATGTTTTTTCTTTTCGCCGCCCTGGAAATATTCAATCGCTGCTTCGAGGGCTTCTCTACCCATAACCGAACAGTGCATCTTCTGTTCCGGTAAACCGCCCAGAAAGTTAGCAATATCTTTGTTGGTTACTTTGATGGCTTCATCCAGAGTCAGGCCTATTATCAATTCGGTTAAAACCGACGATGTCGCAATTGCGCTTGCACAGCCGAACGTTTTGAACTTTGCTTCCTTAATCCTGCCGTCTTCGTCAAGTTTAAACGTCAGCTTCAGGGCATCGCCGCAGGCCAATGAGCCAACCTCGCCGATGCCGTCGGGACTTTCGATTTCACCAACGTTTCGCGGATTAAAAAAATGGTCTTTGAGTTTTTCTGTATATTCCCACATAATTTTTACCTCTGACTGGCCTTAAGTGCCTGGTCGAAATCAGCTATTATGTCATCAATGTGCTCAGTGCCAACCGATGCTCGAACATAGTCGGCCGTTACGCCGGCCGCAAGCTGATCAGCTTCGTTAAGCTGCTGATGTGTTGTACTGGAC
The DNA here is from genome assembly GCA_019456195.1 of Planctomycetota bacterium. Taxonomy (GTDB): domain Bacteria; phylum Planctomycetota; class Phycisphaerae; order Sedimentisphaerales; family Anaerobacaceae; genus NIOZ-UU13. The sequence goes on from VRUK01000125.1 coordinate 13,559, forward strand.
GGGTGTATCACAAGGGTTTTACTGTCACCTATATTGGCAAGGTGGCTGGCTAATTTAACGTTGTTAATAAACTTGATACCGGCGTCTTTGTCGCCCTTAATTCCGAAACCAAGTATCGCCCCCTGGCCATCGGGCAGATATTTTTGTGTCAGTTTATAATCCGGATGCGATTCAAGACCTGGATAATTCACCCAGGTAACCGTATCTTGCTTTTCGAGCCACTGCGCCAGCTTCAGAGCATTTTCTGAATGCCTGGGCATCCTCAAATGCAGCGTTTCCAGCCCCTGCAAAAACAGAAATGCGTTGAAGGGTGACATACAGGAGCCCATGTCACGCAGGAACTGAGTTCTGGCTTTGATAATATAGGCCAGTGGGCCGAATGACTCGACGTATTTGACTCCGTGATAACTCGGGTCCGGCTCGGTCAGGTCAGGATACCTGCCGTTTGTCCAGTCGAATTTGCCTGAGTCAACAATCGCCCCGCCGATGCTTGTGCCGTGGCCGCCAATGAACTTCGTGCAGCTATGGACAACAATATCGATTCCGTATTCAAACGGTCTGAACAGGATTGGTGTTGGGACAGTATTGTCACAGATAACCGGCATACCATTATCGTGGGCGATGTCGGCAATTTTCTCATATTGGAGGATGTCGTTTTTGGGATTACCGACAGTTTCTATATAAATCAGCCGGGTATTATCCTTGATTGCTTTGGCAAAATTTTCCGGGTTTTTCGGGTCAACAAAAGTAACATCAATTCCCAGTTTTTTGAAGGTCTGACCAAAGAGTGTGACCGTTCCGCCGTAGAGGGAGTTCGAAGAGACGATATGGCCTCCGGCGCCGCAAATATTAAAGATACTCACATAGATTGCGGACTGGCCCGAGCTTAATGCAAGACCACCAACTCCTCCTTCCATTGCAGCCAGCCGTTTCTCCAATACATCAGTCGTCGGATTCATCAGGCGGGTATAAATATTGCCGAACTCTTTGAGAGCAAACAGGTTTCCGGCGTGGTCGGTGTCTTTAAATACATAACTGGTTGTCTGATAGATAGGAACAGCCCTGCTTAATGTATCTGAATCGACCTGCTGGCCTGCATGTAAAGCCAGTGTTTCCAAACGGTATTTAATATTTTCATCCATAGCTCATTCCTTACTTGTAACATAAATTACCTGCTCGGCAAACAAATTAGGCGCAAATTTTACCGGGCGAGAACGTGTTTTAATCAACGGAATCTTTTTTTCAACTTTAATGGCCAGTCTTTTGCAAAATTGGTCAAAATCCTTTAGCGACAGACAATGTATATTCGGGGAATTGTGCCACTCAAAGGGTAGTTGCTTGGTCACGGGAGCGCTACCCGCCAAAAATAACTGTGCCCTGCACCGCCAGTGAGCAAAGTTTGGAAAACTCACAATAACTTTCCGAGCCACCCGAAGCAGCTCGGTAAATACCAGCTCGGTATTTTTAATGGTTTGCACCGTTTGTGACAATATTACATAATCATAACTCTTGTCGGCGAAGTTTTCCAGCCCAAGTTCGATATCATGCTGGATAATCGACAGCCCCCGATTTACACAAGTTAAGACAAAGTCCTGCTCAACCTCGATTCCCTTGCCTGTTATGTTCTTGTCGGCTATAAGATTTGCCAATAATTCCCCGTCACCGCAGCCGATATCCAGAACCGTGCTGTTTGGTTTTATCAGCGATTCAATCACTTCATAGTCAAGTCGGACTCGGTGAGCTTGTCTCAAATCGTGAATTTGTGTCTGCTCTTGTACTCTATTGTTCGTATGGTCTTTTTTCACTTCCGGCTGATGTGTAGCATCTAAAAAGCCGGAAAGAAAGGAGCCAAGTACCTCGGGCTCCAGCAAGAATGCGTCGTGGCCATAAGGCGAAGCAATATCACAATAACTGACATCTTTGTCATTAGCAACTAGCGCGTTAACCATTGTTCTGGATTGAACGGGCGTAAAGAGCCAATCGCTTGCAAAGCTGATTATGAGGAATCTGCATAGGGTTTTTGCAAAAGCCTCCCTGAGAGACCCGTAATCTTTTTCCAGGTCGAAATAATCAGCGGCCTTTGTTAAATAAAGATAACTGTTCGAGTCAAATCTCTCCACGAAGCTTTGTCCCTGATAGTCCAGGTATGTCTCAACGGAAAACTCAGAGTTGATGTCGTAATTGTAGCTGTCGGAATTTCGCAACTGCCGTCCAAACTTTTCGCGCATGCCCTGTTCGGACAGATAGGTTATGTGCCCTATCATCCGGGCAATTGCCAGGCCTCTGTCAGGCCCCTTTTCGTTAGTGTATTGCCCGCCCGCAAAATTCGGGTCTGCCAGTATCGCATTGCGCCCTACCGCATCAAACGCAATCGATTGAGCCCCAAGATGCGAGGTCGTGGCAATTGGTATGGCGGATTTGACAAAGTCGGGGTACTCAATCGCCCACTGCAGAACCTGCATTCCTCCTACCGAACCGCCAATCACCGCCAAAAGCTCTTTTATGCCAAGCTTGTCGAGTAATATCTTCTGGACCTTGACCATATCAGCTATAGTAATAATTGGAAAGTCAAGGCCGTATTGTTTTCCTGTTGTCGGATTAATCGAGGATGGGCCTGTTGTGCCGCTGCAGCCGCCGAGAAAATTAGAGCAGATAACGAAATACTTACTCGTATCGATTCCCTTGCCGGGTCCTACCATAATATCCCACCAGCCGGGCTTTCGGTCATCAGGACCGTTAAGGCCGGCAACGTGAGCATTGCCGCTGAGGGCGTGGCAGATCAAAATAACGTTATCTCCGGCCTCATTCAGTA
>VRUK01000126.1 GCA_019456195.1 Planctomycetota bacterium
CCGATCTAATTGCTCAAGGATTCCTCGCAACTGCGGTATCTGCCGCAGTGTAGATGTAAGCGCCACCAGATCCCTCGGAGACGCCCGGAATGTACTGATGCGAGCAGCGATTCGCTCGGTATCGGATATGTTGGAGAACAGCTTACGAAGCTCAGATAGTATGCCATCGATGTTTTTAATTTCTTCGACGGCATCCTGCCGCCGGGCGATAGCACCAAGGTCGCAGAGCGGCATACACAGCCAGTTCCTGAACATTCTGCCGCCCATACCGGTTATCGTTTCGTCCAGGCTAACCAGCAACGAGCCTTTTGTGCTTTCGGTGCGAATGGTGCGCAGGATTTCCAGGCTTCGCAGGCTGGTCGGGTCGATTTGCAGGAAGTTTTGACGGCTGATTTTCTTTAGATTCCGGATATGGCCAAGCGTGGTTTTTTGTGTCTCGTTGAGATATTCGATAACGGCACCGGCCGGGCAGATAAGAGAATCCTCGCCATCACTAATGCCGAAGCCTTCAAGCGTAGCTGTTCCGAAATGTTTCAGCAGACGCTGCCTTGCCTGATAAGGGTCGAAATACCAACCCGGGCGTTCGGTGACAACGGCGTTGGTTAGCTGCGTAATGTCACTTATGAGCTTTTTCGTCTCGGTTTCGAACAGCTCGCCGCGCCGGTCGGCCAGCAGACACTCGGCGGGCGATAATCGCAGCAGCTCATCGAGCAGTCTATCTTCGGGCATCTCCTGGGCAAAAAAATGTCCGGTCGAAATATCGACCCAGCTTATGGCGGCCTTGTGCTTTGTTCCCATACTGACGGCACAGAGAAAATTGTCTTCTTTGGCGGTCAACAACATATCGTCGGTCAGTGTACCGGGTGTTACGACTCGCACGACGTCGCGTTTTACGACGCCCTTTGCGGTTTTGGGGTCTTCGACCTGCTCACAAACGGCGACCTTGTAGCCAGCCTGTAACATTTTTTTCAGATAGCCATCAACAGCGTGATACGGCACGCCGGCCAACGGGATGGGATTTTTGGCCTTACTCCGGCTGGTTAATGTCAGACCCAGGACCTTCGAGCATGTTTTGGCATCTTCGTAGAACGTCTCGTAGAAATCGCCCATGCGAAAAAACAGTATGGAGTCCGGGTGCTGTTGTTTGAACTTGTGAAACTGCTTCATAGCAGGAGTTAATTTTTCAGCATTTACCGCCATAGATGCAGATTATACACGAAGCGCGGCGTTTAACAACTCTGTTATGATTGAGGCGGCCAGTTGTGTGGATTTGGTATGTATCAATTGCTGCAGCAGGTTGTTTTGTCTTTGAGTAAAACAAACAGCAGTTTTCAAATCGAAATCTGCGACGCCGCAAATCTGCCGGACATTTTCGAGCATATTCTCGATACCAGTGGTTTCTTTGGCGCTTATCCTCACTTGGCTTGACAGAGCTTCCGGCAGTTTTTTTGTATCGAATCCGGCGGGCAAGTCGCATTTGTTTAAGACGGTGAGAACATGTTTTCCGTCGATTTTTTCAAGAAATCCCTTGTCAAGCCGGTCATTCGTCTGGCTGTTATCCAGAACGAGCAGGATGAGGTCGGCCTGTTGTAAAATCTCAATACTTTTCTTCTGAGCGACTTGCTCAATAACATTTTCGGGTGTGTTGAGTTCTTCATCCAGTCCCGCCGTGTCGATTAACCTTAGAGAAAGAGATTCGATTCGGCAGAGGGCTTCGACCCAGTCTCTGGTTGTGCCTTTGATATCTGTGACTATTGCTTTTTGCCGGCCAGCCAGGCAATTGAGCAGCGTGCTTTTGCCGCTGTTGGGCGGGCCTATCAAGGCAGCGGTGCAGCCGTCGATAATCAGTTTCGCTGTTCGACTGTTCTCAAGTATGCGCCCTGCTTCTGTTGAGATTTGGTTAAGAGAAGTTTCATTTATATTCTTAAGCCACTCTTCGGCTGTTGCACTCAGGCCGGCATCGATTTGATTTGCGATTATTTTTGTACCCTCGATGGTTTTGGCTTTCAACCGGGCCAAGCCGGCTTCGATGGCGATTGTATTGACGGCTTTTTGCGAAGAAAAGATTTTAGTTAGCAATTGCTCTGCGGTCAGCAGCGTTACTCCGCAGCGCTGGAGCATTTTCATTATCTCGGCAACGATTAACGGATTACCATGGCAGTGTATCGCGAAATTATTTTGTCCTTCACAGCCGAGCGTAACCTGGTCGATGGTTTGGTCACCATCGAGAATTTTACCGAGCAGGATTTCGCCTGTCTTAAATTCCGCCGTTTTTGCTGCGGCCGGGGTGAATATTTTTTTTATGACCGCCTCGGCTGAATCGCCGAAGACCTGGACCGTCGATATGGCACCGGTGCCCTTGCCGGTCATTACTGCTGCGAAAGTATTCATAAACCACTCTAAGATTAGAAACAGGATTCCTCTCTTGAGAAGAAGGGGCATTACTTAAAATACAAGTCAGATAGATTTAGCTTTTTCTTCGATATATTTTTTGTATGCCAGAACGATACCTTTTACGACGAGGTTGGGAATGAAGGAGTCTATGAATTCACAATCGTCCTTTATGGTTTTTGCCGCTGAGCCGGTAATGATGGTTTGCGGCCACTTGCCGATGTTCTCCGCATAACGCCTGATAACCTCCTGCAGTGTCCCGACAGCGGAATAATACAGGCCGCAGTTTATGGCGTCTGTGGTATTTTTGCCATAGGGCGCCTTGGGTTTGGTGATTTTAGTTTTCGGCAGTTGGGCGGTATTTTCTTTCAGGGCCTTTGCGCTGATTTCAAAACCCGGGCAGATAACACCGCCGAGAAAAACACCCTTTCCATCAACCAGGTCGATGGTTACAGCCGTACCGAAATCCGCTACTACTACCACATCCTCGACAACATCGTAAGCGGCCGCCGCTGAGACCACGCGGTCTGTTCCGACCTTGTCCGGCTCATCCACCCAGAGACTCATCGGCAGGGGTATTTCTTTACCTATGATATAAACATTTTCACCGAGGTCGTCTTTTGCTATTTCCCGGATTATTTTGGTCCAGTCCGGCTTTACACTGCTGACGACGATTACGCCATCGTGTTTTTTCTCTTTCGAGCTTTCGGCGAGGGGGATTTTAGCCCAGGCGGATTTCAGACAGCTTGTCAGTTTTGCGCGGGAGCTGCCCGGGATAGATTTAACAAACTGCTCCTTGTCTTCAAGGAACAGCCCGATGCCAATATTCGTATTTCCGATATCTACTGCGATAATGTTCATATTTCTTACCTTTTAACTCATATATATCCACACCCTTTTTACTCTATTCTTTTGCCGATGTCAATTTATGGTCATTCTAATAATCGTCATACAGATCATGGTGAATTACGTACACGAAGTTTTGTTTACACAGCTTTCTTTTTCGGGTATAATTGGTGCATGGACAAGCTCGATTTTCCGAAAGTACAAAGAGATGCTTTCACAGTAGCATCCGTTTTAGAGAAGTCAGGTGAGAAATCATATTGGCTTTCCAGAACCCCTTATGAACGCCTGGAAGCCGTTGAATTGATGCGGCAAATTATTTATGGCTACGATTCATCTGCCATCCGACTTCAAAGAGTTCTTGAAGTTACTCAACGCTCATCAAGTTGAGTACTTGCTTATCGGTGGATATGCTGTTGGTTATCACGGTTATCCGCGGGCAACTGCCGATCTGGATAGCGATGAATCCGTCCAATTCCCAGAGGATTGTTATTGTCCTAAAAGAGTTTGGTTTTGACCTTCCCGAATTATCGCCGGAGCTTTTCCTCAAAGAATGGCAAATAATTCGCATGGGCGTACCACCTATCAGGATAGAACTCGCCACAACGGTTTCCGGTGTCAATTTCAATGAATGTTACGCTGAACGTCTAACGGATACACTGGACGGCGTCAAAGTCAATTTGATTAGTCTAAAGCACCTGAAAATCAACAAAAAGGCCTCTGGCAGACACCAGGACCTAGCCGACCTCGAAAACCTGCCGTAAGCCGCAAAAGCCAGTGAAGCAGCCTATGAGAAACTGTGCGACCGTTTTTGTTAAGATTGGGCTTTTAGTTCTTTTACCTTTTGCCAGAGGAGTTCGCTTAGCTCTTTCGTTCCGGAGCCGGTAACTGCTGAGATTGGGTGGATTTCTTTGTTCAGCTTTTCTCTGAGGTCTTCTATTATCTTTCCATCGGGGTCGAGGTCGGTTTTATTGGCGACGATAACTTCCTGCTTTTGAGCCAGGGCCTTGCTGTACTGCTCTAACTCATGGCGTATTGCATTGTAATTTTCCACAGGGTCGGAGCCATCGGTCGGCATTATATCGAGAATGTGGGCCAGTATTGCAGTTCTTTCTATGTGTTTAAGGAATTTGTATCCCAGCCCTGCTCCGGTATGAGCCCCTTCGATAAGGCCGGGGATATCTGCCATAACAAACCGGCGATAGCCGGATAATTCGACGATGCCAAGCACCGGCTCGAGCGTGGTGAACGGATAGTCCGCAATCTTCGGTCTTGCCGCCGAGCAACGGGAGATAAGCGTGCTTTTACCGGCGTTCGGTATACCGACTAAGCCGACGTCGGCGATGAGCTTTAATTGGAGCCGGATATTTCTCTCCTGGCCCTTCCTGCCAAGTTCGGTCTCTCTGGGGGTCTGATTTGTTGATGACGCAAAGGACTTATTACCTCTTCCGCCTTTTCCACCACGACAGACACATACATTGAGCCCGACCTCGTTCATGTCTTTGAGAAGCAAATCGAGGTCGGTATCGTAAATGAGTGTGCCCGGCGGAACTTTGATAATGAGATCCTGTCCGTCCGAACCGAACTTGTTTCTTCCTGAGCCCGGCTGGCCGTTCTGTGCCCGCCAACGATGTTTACCGGCAAAGTCTAATAATGTATCGAGATTATCCACGGCCTGGAAATAGACATTGCCCCCTCTTCCGCCATCGCCGCCGTCGGGTCCGCCTTTGGGGACGAACTTTTCACGCCGAAAGCTCAGGCACCCGTGGCCGCCGTCTCCTGCTATAATCTGGATTTGCGTTTCATCGATAAACATATCTAATTAACCGCTGCTCGTATCTTGATATAAAAAAAGGATGGCAATTATACCATCCTTTTAACCGGTTATATTAACTTTTTTTTTCAGACAACGTGCACTTTTCGCCCCTGGAAATGCACCTTTCCTTCCGCGGTGGCAAATAACGTAAAGTCTCTGCCCATACCGACATTAGAGCCGGCGAAGAACTTTGTTCCGCACTGCCGGACGATAATTGAGCCGGCGGAAGCACTCTGACCTCCGTACAGCTTTACACCTCTGTACTGCGGATTACTGTTTCGACCGTTCCTCGAAGAACCCTGTCCCTTTTTATGTGCCATAATTAGTTACCTCTAACTAAGAGCACTTAACAAAATGACTCTGCATTCAAACGGCTTATTTCGTGTCTGGACGGCGTCAGGCTGCATCGACCATCCTCAGATGGCCTGCTTCGCCTTCCTTGCCAGAGACGAAAATGCTCGTTTTCGGTGCTACGATTCATTTTGTTAAGCACTCTAAAATTAACCTTAAATTGACAAATTATCCAAAAGGGGGATTTTAACCACTTTATTCGGGCTTGTCCAGAAAATTTTTCAGGTTTATTGAAATTGCCCGGAGCGTGTTTAATCGACCCTGATACCTTTTTGCTCCAGCCATTGTTTCAAATCGCCCATTTCGTTATTGAAAATCTCGTTGTCGTAGTCTTCTTCCAGTTTTTGGATATTACTTTCCAGTTCCGGCTGCTCCTGCACAATATCACTTAATTTCTTTTCGAATTCATCGCTGACAAGGCGAAGGTCGTCAAACTTGACCTGAAGCTTCAACATGCCCACCAGCCGTCTTGTTACTGCTTCTATGCACTTTGGATTACTTCCCTGAACATAAGCTGGAATCGTGGCCACGAAAGAGACCATCTTCAGGCCTCGTTTTCTGCAATTGGCCGTCAGATGAGTAACGATACTGGCGGGTCCCTCGTAGTTGGTGAATTTAACGCCGTAATGCCGAAAAGTTTCTTTAAGTTCGGCATCTGAAACGGAACAGAAAAGTCTCGGCTCGCGCGTATGCGGCACAAGCCCGGCAACACTGCCTATGAAATATATCATTTCGACGCCGAACTGCTCGCATAACGAGAAGATGCATTCAGCAAATTCTTCCCATTGCAAATTTGGCTCTTTGCCTGAAAACAGTATAAGGTCATTTTCCTCGCTGTAATAAAAGGCATCTGCAGGAGTTTCGTAGGATTTAATCAGGCCGTCCTTTATCTTCGTGTGCGGTCGAAATAATGCCGTCATTTCCATTGGCCCCGGGAAACTATACAGATAGAATCCGTCCGGCCTGACCTCGGCAAACTTCTGCGCTGCAAGCTTGTCGATAAGGCAATTTACAGTTCCCGTTGATACATCACCGCCGTCCATCCACCCGGAGAAGCCTAACAATAACCGAGGGCTTTTGAAATTCGGCCTTTTGTAGATTTTCAGTTTTCCGGATGACATTATTCACCTTAAGAAGTTTCACTAAGAACACCCCTTTTTATCATTAATCGGCAAGTCAATCCAGCCAAATTTATTAAATAGCGAAAGTTCCACAAAAAACGATTGTTTTGGTGGAAAGACCAACAGCAATAGGATATAAAAAAGCAAAAGTAAAGAAAGGACAAAATACATAGTATGAAATTAGGATGACAATTTATGACGGCTTCGGTGACAGAAATAGCAGGATTGGCTGATTGGTTGACAAAAACTATCAACTACGAAATTATCAAGGGAAATGCAATTTGGCGGTTCGGACTTGTTTTGCTGGTAGTGCTGGCGGCAATGGCAACAGGGCGAATAGTCCAGTTTGCCGTTAACAGCTATGCCGGACGACGAGCACAAAAGAAGGGCGAAGGTCCTCTGACACTGCTGCTAAAAGCGATGGCAAATCCCATCTACGTAGGGGTATTTGCAGCCGGCGTATTTTTCGCCAAGATTCCTCTGCACTTCAGTGACGAAACAGGCATACGAATGGCTATCAGCAATGGATGGACAACGATTGCAAGAATGATATTGGCCATAGCAGCAGCTTACGGGCTTTACCGGCTGGTGGATGTCATCGAATACTATCTGAATCGGCTGGTCGGAAAAACTGAAACAAAGCTCGACGATATGCTGGTGCCCATAGTGCGTAAGGCCTTACGGCTGACAATTGCAATTATCGCGGCCCTGCTGATCAGCGAGAATATCCTGGGAGCCGACAAGGTCAAGTCCCTTATGCTTAGCGCCGGGGTCGGCGGAATTGCTGTCGCTCTTGCGGCCAAGGATACGATAGCTAATTTTTTCGGTTCTGTTACTATTTTTGCGGACAGGCCATTTCAAATGGGAGAGCTTGTAAAGATCGGCGAGCACGTTGGCCCGGTCGAGGAAGTCGGCTTTAGAAGCACGCGCATACGAACACTACAGGGCCATCTTGTAACCATACCTAACAGCGTGATTACAACATCGAGCGTTGAAAATATCGGCAGGCGCCCGTTTATTCGCAGGACCTCGAATGTCACCATTACTTACGATTCCGGTCATACCAAGACCAAAAGGGCGGTGGAAATTATAAAAGAAGTTCTTGCCGGCGTGCCACAGCTTAATAGCAACCCTGATAACCCACCGAGAGTATATTTCAGTGATTTTAATGACTGGTCTTTGAATATTTATATGAGTTATTGGGTTAAACCTGCTGATTACTGGCTGTACCACAAGGTCAATGAACAGGTGAACCTTGAGATTATGAAGCGATTCGAGACCGAGCAAATCGAGTTTGCTTTCCCGAGCCAAACGCTTTATGTAAAGAAAGACTGATTCGTTATAATATGTTAGGTATTCTCATTTAAAACAATGCGAGGCCTGCAAAACAGGCCTCACATTGTTATTCGTTAAGTTATATATATGACTTCGCTCCGTTTATAATAACGGTTCGAATCATAAACCACAAAATACGATTGAATACTTACTCTTCTTCGGCAATTCTTATTTCTGTTCTGGTAAGAGATGTCTTCGGCTTTTCAAAATTGGTTAGGTCCAGTGCCTCCTGCTCATCCAGCGACAAAACCGGCTCCTGGCCGACAATCCGCGGAGTTATAAAAACAATCAACTCGGTTACAGCCGTATCTTCACCTTCGAATCTAAACAAGCCACCGATAAGAGGTAAGTCACCCAGCAATGGAATTTTGTTATTTTCCTTGCTTACATCCTTCTTGCGCATACCGCCCAAAACCACAGTATGACCATCTTTAACCAATGCTATAGTCTCAATTTTTCGGGTATCAACAACGGGTACATCCGTTGTAGAAAGTGTTACTCGCTCCACAAAAACATTAAATTCCGGCATTAAATGTAATCTCAGCATACCGTTCCTTGTAACATGCGGCGTGACTGTAAGCTTAACACCAACCTCCTTAAATTTAACGGTCTCCGTAACAGTGCCCGCCGAGACAGTTCGTTCCACATAGGGATGCTCGGTTATGATATCGAAAAGAGCTGTTTCATTATCAAGCACCAATATTCTCGGATTGGCAAGAAGCTTGGCTTCGGTAATCTCCTCCTCAGCCCTTAATCGTACATCAATATCAATATGTTCATTGAGCGTACCAAAGCGCAGAAACGCGTCTGTTGCGACAGCGGTTTTGGCTGTTGGAGCACTGAAACCGCCTACACCGAATGGGTTCCGAGGCCCAGGCGTAATAGGATTTGTACCTATCCCCCCAGCTTGAAAGTTTGTATTACGGCCTGCCGTCCATTCTACACCAAAGTCGAGCTTGTCCCGGCTGGTTATATCGTAGATTCGTGCCTCTACTAATATCTGCGGAGTAATTCGGTCAATTTTCTCCAGCAGTCCGGTTATCTCCGTGATTTTGCTCTCGGTATCGGTAACAATTATATGACTTGTACCCTTAATGGAAGATACCGAGCCCTGAGGTGACTTGAATTTATCCAGAGCAAGTACGACTTCCACAGCATCTACATAGACAATTTCAAAAGTTTTAGTAAGAATTGGCTCGGCTTTCGCGACCATTTCCGCAGAGGTTATTATTCTTATCACATTATCGGTCGGTACATAGAGGCTGTCATGAACCGCAAGAATATTTCTCAATGCTTCTTCGAGGGGTACATCATTAAATGTAACGGTAACATTGCCGACAACCATGGGGCTCATGATATAGTTCAGACCCGCCTGCTCAACCAATTGTTTTATCACCAAATCGATGGACTGATCACTAACATCAAGAGATATATTTTTCTTCATCCCCCGCTCAACAGCCGTTAAGCCTGCGTTTTCTTCCGAATCCACATTGCCGGCCTGAGCCACTGTGACAGCACAGCTAAAACAAATAGCCGCAATGACCATCAAAAGCCTGAATGCCCTATTTATTTTCATAATACTTCTCATAACATATCCTTTCTTAAATTAGCTGTTTAAGTAATCTTTCAACTATCCCAACACATTGCGATTAGTTTTTATCGTTGAACCTTCTGGGTCCATTTTTTCCCATTCATTTCGAATTCGACACCATCTTTATTTATATTTATAATGTTCGCATTTTGTATTTGATCACCTTCGTGTACTATGCGGTTACCAATAATCGCTGACGGCTTGTCCTCGCTATAAAGAATGCCTTTGACAATTAATTGTACTAATTCTCCGGATTCAGCCTGATCAGTTCCCGTTACAACCCGGCCTAATTGCATAGGGTCGCGAAGCGTTGTCGGATACGGTTCCGGAATTTCCCAGTCGATTTGATCATCCAAACCAACCGGGACAACGGCGGAATTATTATTCTCCTCACCCGCCTGCGCATTATGCACGCTCGTGCCAAAAACACCTCCTCTGAGCACAAATAATACTAAGACGAGAAAGAGAACCGGCACTATTACCACCATTGCTTTTTGCTTTGTTCCACTGGCACCTGGCTTTGCTGTAAACAGTTTACTTGTTATTTGCTTCCATGAACTTGCGCCGCCGACTTTCACAACAGAACGCTTTTTAGAAACCTTTTTTGGAATATTGCCAATATCAGCTTTTTCAGATTTTTGAACAGGTATAACTTTTGGTTTATTAGTCGTTTTTAATTTGCTTTGACGAGCTGACTCAGTTTCAGACTCTTGAGCCGGCTCATCTTCGGATTCATGGACCGGAATAACTTTTGATTCCTGGGCCGTCACAAATTTTGGGGAGGAGACCGATTCGTCTTTGGTTTCCTGAGTCGGCTCAGCTTTGGAATCTTCAAATGACTCTATTTCGGATTCGTGGGCCGTTATAAATTTAGGGGCGTGAGTCGGTTCATCTTTAAGCTCCTGAACTGGCTCAATCTTGGGTTCTTCAACTGGTTCAGTATTGAGTTCCTCAATTGACTCAGCCTTAGGTTCCTCAACGGGTTCATCCTTGGATTCCTCAATTGACTCACACTTAGCTTCCTCAACGGGTTCAGCCTTGGGTTCCTCAATTAACTCAACCTTAGGTTCCTCAATGGGTTCAGCCTTGGATTCCTGAACTGGCTCAACTTTGGGTTCCTCAATTAACTCAACCTTAGGTTCCTCAACGAGTTCAACCTTGGATTCCTCAATTGACTCACACTTAGCTTCCTCAACGGGTTCATCCTTGGATTCCTCAATTAACTCAACCTTAGGTTCCTCAACGAGTTCAACCTTGGGCTCCTGAACTGGCTCAACTTCGGATTCCAGAATTGACTCAACCTGGGATTCCTGAACTAGCTCAGCTTTGGATTCCTGGGCTGGCTCAGTATCGGACAATGTTTGAACTGCCTGATATGGCTTTGTAACCTCGTCCTTTTGTGACTCCGTATCCAGCTGTTTGGGCACGGCATAGTCCGTTTGCTCCGGTATAGATGTGCCAGGAGATTCCTTGTCCCCATCTTTTTGCGGAATCACTACTCCCTTGAAAATCGACGAGATTTCCTTATGTAGTCCTGCCTTTTTTCTCTCATTCTTTGACATTGATTATCTCCCTACCAAAGCCTGGCTTTCGTTTACCTGCTCAGCCGAAGCCTTGCTCTTGATTATCTCAGCAGCTAAAGCCATGTATTCAGCCGCAGACCTGCTTTCCGGAGCATAGTTGAAAATCGGCTCACCTGTACTGGGAGCCTCAGCCAATCGTACGCATTTGTGAATGACCGTATCTAAAACCAAATCGCCGAAATATTTCCTCATTTGCTTTTCTGTTTGCCTGCTGAGCAGGGTCTTTTTTTCCACAAAGGTCAACAATAAACCTAAGATTTTTACATTGCATGGGTGCAAATGCTCTTTGATATTATTTGCTGTCTCAAATAGTTGTTTCAGGCCTTCCATGGCATAGTAATGCACCTGAACTGGTACTAAAACATCAGTGCTGGCAACGAACGCGTTGAGTGTCAACAGGCTAAGCGACGGCGGGCAGTCGATAACACACACATCATATTCATCCTTCACTGCTTTGAGCCTCTTAGTCAATACATATTCTCTACCGACTACGCTGGCCAGTTCAATCTCGGCACCTGAAAGCAGAACGTTGCTCGGCACCAGAGCCAACCGCTCGAATTTTGTGCTCACTATAACTTCGGAGATTGGAATTTTAGATTTCGTAAGAGTATTATATATGGTCTTATCCATCTCATCGGGGTCAAAGCCGAAGCCTATCGTGCTGTGACCTTGTGGGTCAAGATCAATCAACAGCGTCCTCTCGCCTTTCTCGGCAAGGGCAGCTGAAAGGTTCACCGATGTAGTTGTTTTACCGCAACCACCTTTTTGATTTGCTATTGCTATCGTTCTCATATTTTCATCCCGTAAACTTGATCCAACCACTTATCGGTGGTTTTATCTTCCTGCTGTTTTCTGACAAAAGCAGCAACATTAAGGTTCACTCTAAAAACTGAATCGTCCTGCCCCGAGCGAGTTATTGTGAACTTGTCAATTAAGAGAACAGGCCTGTGTCTCTCCAGGGCACTCAGAAATGTAGCAAATTGATTAAATCCCCCAATAAAACTGATAACAATGTGGTTCTCGCTAATATACTTACTACCTGGTTTCCCAGAGAGTACAAGATTATCTTTACCTTTGATGCTGAACGAAGCAATCTTCTTCTCGTCGGCGATTTGACTTATATCAAAAGTCAAATTAGCTGAATCCTCGAAATCAGCAACGAAATCCTTCAGCCTGCCTTGTAAACGCCCGATTTGCTCATTCAACTGGATCCTGGTTTCTTTTTGTGCTGCTCTCAGGGCTGACTCGTAGATCTGTTTTTTCTCTGTGAGCCTACTTTCGAAGAGTTTTCTGGCGTTCTTCTGGGGTCTTAATATAAATACATAGGCAAGCAGAAGTATGACAAAGCAAGCCGCCCATACTACACCTGCTATCTTTAGGTATTGAATGTACACAGCTTTTTGTTTTTTAGTCGGCATAGCTTTGTGTCGTTTAGCAGGAGCCACTCTGTGATGTTTAGTTGACACAACCTCGTGGCGTTGAACTGGCACAGCCTTGGGGCGTTTAACCGGCACAGCTTTGTGCAATGATTGCGGAGCTTTATAAACTTTTGAGACCTTGTGCTTCTGCTCTGGAGCCGAGCTTTTCGACTTGGTATAAGCAGTGCGCTCTGGTGCAGGGGTACCGGAAGGCCGTTGACCTTCGTCAGTTTGCGAAGTAGGTACCCCTTTGAAAATCGATGAGATTTCCTTGTAGAGTCCTGTCTTATCTCTTTCATGCTCTGACATTAACTATTATCCTCTGACCAAAGACTGAGCATCATTTACCTGCTCAGCCGAAACCTTGCCATTGATTATCTCTTCAGCTAAAGCTCTGTATTCAGCAGCAGAGCGGCTTTCTGGAGCATAGGTAAAAATCGGCTCACCTGAACTGGGAGCCTCGGCCAACCTTACGCATTCGTGAATGACCGTACCAAAAACCAAATCTCCGAAATATTCACGCATTTGCTTTTCTGTTTGCCTGCTGAGCAGGGTCTTTTTTTCCACAAAAGTCAACAATAAGCCCATGATGTTTATATTGCAGGGGTGCAAATGCTCATTGATAATACTCGCTGTCTCGAATAGTTGTTTCAGGCCTTCCATTGCATAGTAATGCGCCTGAACGGGCACTACAACATCATTGCTGGCCACAAGTCCGTTGAGTGTCAACAGGCTAAGCGACGGTGGGCAGTCGATAATACACATGTCATATTTGTCCATTACTGTTTTGAGCGCTTCAGTCAGGACATATTCTCTGCCGACCTCGCTGGCCAGCTCAATCTCGGCACCTGAAAGTAGAACATTGCTCGGCGCCAGATAAAGTCGCTCAAATTTTGTTTCTACTATAACTTCAGAGATCGAAATTTGAGACTTCGTAAGAGTATCATAAATGGTCTTACTAATCTCATCGGGGTCAAAGCCGAACCCTATCGTGCTGTGACCTTGTGGGTCAAGATCAATCAACAGCGTCCTCTCGCCTTTCTCGGCAAGGGCAGCTGAAAGGTTCACCGATGTAGTTGTTTTACCGCAACCACCTTTTTGATTTGCTATTGCTATCGTTCTCATATTTTCGCACCGTAAATTTGAGTAGAATTTTTATTGGAAGTTTTAGTTTCCTGCTGTTTTCTGACAAAAGCAGCAACATTAAGGTTCACTCTAAAAACTGAATCGTCCTGCCCCGAGCGAGTCATTGTGAACTTGTCCACCAAGAGAACAGGCCTGTGTCTCTCCAGGGCACTCAGAAACGTAGCAAACTGATTAAATCCCCCAATAAAACTGATAACAATGTGGTTCTCGCTAATATACTTACTAACTGGTTTTCCAGAGAGTACAAGATTATCTTTACCTTTGATGCTGAACGAAGCAATCTTCTTCTCGTCGGCGATTTGACTTATATCAAAAGTCAAATTAGCTGAATCCTCGAAATCAGCAACGAAATCCTTCAGCCTGTTTTGTAAATGCTCAATTTGTTCATTCAACTGGGCTTTGGTTTCCTTCTGTGCTGCTCTTAGTGCAGATTCATAAACCTGTTTTTTCTCTGCGAGCTTGCTATCGATGCGTTTTTTGTTGTTCTTCTGAGGTCCTAAAACAATTATATACACCAGCAGAAACACTACAAAGAAAACCGCCCATATCAGTCCCGCCGTCATGAGGTATTTTTTATGAATTTTGACAAAAAACATTTTACATACCCTCCTTAAAGACACATTTTATCTCATAGGAAGCCACATCCTGACCTTTAAGCTTCTCTGATTCCTGCGAATATGCAATGCTCTCAAGCTTAGGCCCAAGGAAAGCTGAAGAACGAAGACTATCCTGAAAATCCATGACTGCTTTGCCACTATTGGATTTCGGATTACCGCTAACGCTCATCAGTAACACTCTTATAGGAATACTCTTTTCAACCATTTCTTGTGGATTATCCGGCTTGGGAACCTTTTTTCTCACAGAATTCTGCCTAACCTCAAGCCCGGTTAACATCACCGAGTTCGGCAAATTCTCAACCATCGTCACCAAGACAGGCGACCACTGGATATATTTGCTGATAGAAGACTTGACTTCCGAAAGGCAAGCATCGTAAAGGATTTTCTCTTTCTCTAATGATTTGTACGACTCCACAGCACCCGACAATTTCTCAATCTCTGATTGGCACCTGACTATTTCCTGCTCTGTTATCGATGCATGTGCTTCGTCATCCATGTAGAAGCCGAACATTATTATTGCAATGATAATTGGAACTACAGCGCTTATCGCAATAATAGCTATGCCTCCGGGGCTGCTTTTCAGTGGAACGCCCTGTCCTTTTAACAAATCTATCGTGAACATAATTATTTATCTCGCTGCAAGTATAACTTTAAGTATTTTCCAATAAACAATTAGACCGACCTCATAGCAAGACCGGCTGCCACTGCCAGAACCGGGCCTCTCTTGTCGCAAATATCTTTGAACTGCGGACTTGTATCGCAGGATATCTTCTCAAAAGGATTCCACAAAACCACTTCGATCCCGAGCCTGCCGTTTAATAATTCGATAAAACCATTGGTGAGTGCAAAACCTCCACAAACAAATATCTTCTCAACTCGTGTCGATTTCTCCTGGGTAGCATAATAGCGCAACGTATTGGAAACATCGACTATAAGTTTCTGACAGGCTTTTCCAAGGCTGTCATTAAGCTGGGCCTGAGCAGTCGTTGACTCGTCTGACAAAATCCTTTTGACGTCTTCCGTTGACATATTTTGATCTGCCGCAATCTGATTTATAATATCATTACCTGCAAAGGTCATATCACGAACGAAAGGCCTGGCATTAGAACCCATAATTGCCACCGTTGTACCGGAACAGCCAACATTCAGTATAGCGGTAGTGGACTTATCAGAATCGCCGGCCAGACCATTGAAGCAGTTCAAAAGTGCCAGTCCCTCAACATCCATCAGGACGCATTTGAGAACGGCTTCTTTGGCGAGATTTACCTTACCTGCTATCAGCGAATTCGTCGCCGCTACCAGAGTGCCTCTTGTCTTATCATCTCCATCAGGTATCAAGTGATAATCAACAGCACTGTCTGCGGCATTGAACGGACAAACCTGCGAGGCTTCAAATAAAACCGCCCCATCTATCTCTGCCGTCGATAGTGAAGGAAACTCAAAGTCCCGCACAGCAACTTCCGGACCACTGAGGCCGCAAACGGCAAAAGTCGTTCTGCTACCAACCAATTCAAAGCATTCACGAATTGCCTTGACGGTATTTATGTTTTTATTAGTTTCTTCGCTTACTGCAATCTCGGTAAAGCCGGCTGCGGCAACCGAATACCCAGATCCATCTTTGCGTAAGCGAACTGCCTTGACTGAAGATGATCCTATATCCAATCCCAGAATTTCAGTCTTGGTAAAATTAAACATTCTTATCCACTCCAAGCCTGCTAAACATTATAAATACTTCTGATTTCCAAATTAAAAGGGCCTTTTTACGTTCCTTTTCATCGGCTTAAACAGTAAAGCGTTTCACGAAAAAATACATTTCATGTATATAGACTGATGTGTTTGATTTAAGAATGTCCGGTCCGATAAATAATCAGATATTGATTATTTTCTTTTGATTATTCTGAATAGTATAGACAAGTGCAATCCTGTTCGGCACAAGGATTGCGGTGTTCTTTATGGTGGGAGAATTGCCCAATATTATTTTTCACAGATCACCT
>VRUK01000127.1 GCA_019456195.1 Planctomycetota bacterium
TTATTTTCAACCGGTTTGGCCTGTCCGGCTAAAACATCAGCAGGGTAATGCGTGATTCGACATTTTTCTATTTCAATCATTTTCTGTGTTTCGTATTTTGCTTTGGTCTTATCAGTCGTCGAATTCGTCGCCGGCGAAAGTATTTCCGAGATACGATTTTATGACGGTTTCGTTCCTAACAAGTTCAGCCGGGGGGCCTGCCCCTATGACCCTGCCGTGGTCAACGATATATGCCTTATCGACCACTTCGAGGGTTCTCTCGACGTTATGGTCTGTAACGAGAATGCTGACGCCGGAAGTAACAAGCCGGCGTATCTCATGCTGCAGGTCCTGAACGGCAATAGGGTCAACGCCGCTGAAGGGCTCATCCAAAAGAATCAATGAAGGGTCTGTTACCATAGCACGAGCGATTTCGAGTTTTCTTCGCTCGCCACCTGAGAGGAACCTTCCATGGCTTTTGGCAACTTCGGTCAGCCCGAAACGTTCGATTAGCATATCAGCCTTGCGATTGCGCTGGGCTTTTGTGATGGACATGGTTTCGAGAATTGCATAGAGATTGTCTCGGACGCTGAGGCGCTGGAAGATGCTTGGTTCCTGCGAAAGATAGCCGATTCCCAGTCGGGCGCGTTTGTACATCGGCAGCTTAGTAATGTTCCGTCCTTCGAAAACAACCGAGCCGCCGTTGGGAGTAACCATACCCATAATCATTCTAAATGACGTGGTTTTTCCAGCCCCATTTCTGCCCAGAAGCCCGACAATACTGCGCTGCTGGATATTAATTGATACTTCGTTAACAACAGTCCGGCCGGAATATCTTTTCACCAACCCGCAAGTTTCAAGCAGGTTCATATTTACCATTTGTTTCTCTCATTTTGTAAAATAATCAAAATTGAGAAATCCGGCAACTAACAACCAAATTCCGGATGTCTTTAAATTTTCCATGTCTTATTTCGTATGTCGGGTATTATAACAGCACCAACGGCCAAAGAGAAAGGTCTTTTTTGAATCTGTCGAGTTCGGGCAATGAAAATCGTGTTTTCTTCAAAAGGTAATAAATATTCTGGCATTTTTTGAATATTTTTGCTATTAAAGTGGTTCTCTGTATAGAAAAGTAGATTTTATCCGGCTCACCCCAAGGGGGGAGCCCCTTAAAAGGGCGTTTATGTTTGCTGTCGTAAGTGATATACATTCGAATATCGAGGCCTTGTCGGTTGTTTTGGCCGACATTGAAAAACGTGGTATAAAGACGATTTATTGTCTGGGTGATGTGGTGGGCTACGGGCCGAATCCGAAGGAATGTCTCGATTTGATTATCGCCAAGTCCAAGTGGTGCATCCTCGGCAATCACGATTATGCGGTCTTTTATGAGCCGACCAATTTCAACTACGGGGCGGAGCAGGCAAGCTTCTGGAGTCGGGAAGTTCTGGAAACAGAAGAGGAAAAACAGCCCCGTGACAAACGCTGGAGCTTTTTGGGTGAGCTGCCGATGCGCCGAACACTGAAAAGCAAATTGGGAACAACGGCGGCGACAATAGATTTTGTTCACGCATCGCCGAGAAGGCCGATTAACGAATATATCTTTCCCGATGATGTATATACCAACCCGATGAAAGTACGACTGCTGTTCGAGCGTGTCAAACACCTTTGCTTCGTGGGTCATACTCACATGCCCGGTGTGTTTCTCGATGAGCCTGACTTCTATCTACCGACCGAGCTTGGCGATGTCTATCCGATTCTCGAAGATGAAAAGGCGATTATCAATATCGGCTCGGTCGGGCAGCCCAGAGACAAGGACAACCGCGCCAGCTATGCGTATGTGGACAAAAACGAGGTTCATTTTGTCCGGCTCGAATATGACTATAAGGCCACGATGAAAAAGATATTAGCAATCGACCGGTTAGACAACTTCCATGCAGAGCGGCTGCAGAACGGAAGATAAGGAAAAGTGATTATTTACTATTGAAAAAAGTAGTTGCCGAAACAGAATTAAAATAAGAGATACGAAATGCGATATTTAGCTTTAGTTGTGACTGGTTTTGTTGTTTTGTGCGGATGGATGGTTGTGGAGTCCGGAGTTTTTGATTACCGAGGGCCAAACTCAGGGGCCTGCATCTTACTGCAAAGCACTACAGGTAATGAGAACGTCGGAGCGGCGAATGCCCCATCCGAGGAAGCGCCCCGTATAGGAGTGGACTATTCTGTTACTTTCGGAGCTGATAGTGCTGTGGCTAAAAGCGTTATGCTTGGTTCGGTGGATCCCAACAGCGGCTATAATTTTGAACTGGAGCTAAGCTCATTAGGCGCAGCCATAAGAAGAGCAACGTTCAGCGGATTCGACGACCGTGATTACAAGAATCCCCAGCCATTAGATATTCTTTCCCCCATATATCAGGCCGACGGCAGTGAGATTCTGTCGATGGCAAATACGGGCTTTCAAAATGATGTTCTTGTTCAGCAGAAGCGTGCGTTACCTCTGCAAAAATTGCACTGGAAGAGCTTCGGCGTGGAAAAAGCCGGTGATGGCTCGCAAACGGCCCGCTTTGAAGCGACAATAAAAATTCAGGGTACGAATGAGCAGGTTTTGAAACTTACTAAAATCTATAAAATCAATTTGGGCAGCTATCTTCTGGAATGCAATATAACCGTCAAGAATCTCAGCGGTACCCAGCAGAAAGTCCGGTTCGATTTATCGGGTCCGGGTGGACTTGGCAGAGAGGGAATCCGGTCGGATATGAGAAAGGTCGTGGCCGGCTTTAGAAATCCCCAGGGACAGGTTGTCAGTGCAAGGCAAGATAAGAAAGCGATTATAAAGGCAAAGAATGCCCTCGACAAGGCAAAGTATAACTACGATTTAGCTAAAAAAAGCAACATAGCAAAAGAAGACCTCGACAAGATAAAGGCAAAACTTGATAAGGCAATCCTCGAAAGAAAATTGACACAACCAGGATCGAACCTTCTGTGGGCGGCTTCGGTCAGTAAATATTTTGCGGCAATAGTAGTACCGCTTCCCGATGAAGATAAAGAATACTGCGGCTGGGTAACGGACAAAACGGGCCAAGTTTACAATCCCGACCGAGACCGCAAAGCCGACAGCGGCGATGAAGCAATAGGGCTGGATTTGAAAATTGCGCCAAGTACCTTAGCCGCGAAGGGTCAGGCCAACAGCTCAAAAACATATAACTTCCAGCTATACATCGGGCCTAAAGACAAAAGCCTTTTCGATAAGAACGAGCAGTATCAAAAGCTGGGTTTTGTTCAGACGATAGATTTTATGGGGTGCTGCTGCCCGGCGAAAATTATCAAGCCACTGGCATTCGGGATACTGGCTTTGATGAAATGGATGCACAGCTTTATCGGCAACTACGGGGTGGCCATTATTATATTAGTTTTCCTGATGCGACTGGCCATGCATCCGATTACCAAGAAGAGCCAGATATCGATGAGCAAGATGAGCAAGCTGGCGCCGCTGTCCGAGGAGATAAAGAAAAAATACGCCAACAACAAGGCCGAGATGAACAAACAGATGATGGCCCTTTACCGGGAGCAGGGCGCTTCCCCGATTATGGGATTCCTTCCTATGATGGTTCAGATGCCGATTTGGATTGCATTGTGGAGTGCGGTGTATGCCAGCATCGACCTTCGCGGGGCGGCGTTCCTACCGTTCTGGATTACTGACCTTTCGATGCCGGATGCTCTTTATAGATTTCAAACAGTAATAGTTCTGCCTTTACTGGGCTGGAAGATAGAATCGTTTAATTTGCTGCCGATCATGATGGGCGTTGCTTTCTTTCTGCAGCAAAAGCTGATGCCGTCCCAGGCGTCGGCGGCGAGTAATCCGCAGGTGGCCCAGCAGCAAAAAATGATGATGATTATGATGCCGCTGATGTTTCCATTGATGTTATACAAGGCGCCTTCGGGGGTAAATTTGTATATTATGTCCAGTACTTTTGCCGGCGTTTTCGAGCAATACGTTATACGCAAGCACATCCGGGAAAAGGAAGAAGCCGAATCGCAGGGTCGGGTTGCGGTAACGAGCAAGACCGGCGGGAAAGTCAAAAAGAAAAAGCCCAAGCCGTTTTACAAAAATATGTAATGCGGCCGCAATTATCATTCCTGTAGAAGGGGCTGTTGAAAAACAAACAGCAATGATTGCTTTAGGCCGATGGTAATGTCGGATGTATGAACTGAGGGATACAATCGTAGCTGTCAGCAGTCCGAGCTGCGACAAAAGAGTAATCATTCGCATAACGGGTCCGGATACTGTCGAGACCTGCAAACGGATTTTCATTTCGCCGATTACCAAAAACAAATCCGGGATTGTGTGCGGCAGTGTATCAGTTGATGATGAGCTGAGCATTGATACGCAACTGTATTTATTTTTTGCTCCGCATTCCTATACCGGCGAAGATACAGTCGAGATTCATATCGATACGAACGCGGCGGTTACTGAGGTATTAATTGACGGTTTATTGGGCAGAGGGCTTCGGATGGCGGGCCCGGGGGAATTCACGGCGAGGGCGTATCTGAACGGCAAAATCGACCTTGCCCAGGCCGAGGCGGTGAACGAAATCATCGTAAGCTCGAACGCATTTCAATTAGACGCGGCCGAGAAACTTTTGAGCGGACGGCTATCGGAGACTACGGCAAAAGTACGCTCGGCGATAGTTGATTGTCTTAGTTTAATAGAGGCTGGGCTTGATTTCAGCACCGAAGATATCGAGCCGGAATCGGGCGCAGAAGTAATCGAAAGACTTCTCGGGGTGAAGGGACAACTCGAAGAGCTGCTCAGCGGGAGCATCAGGTATGAGAGCCTGATTGATTTGCCGGCGGTTGGAATTACCGGTGCTCCGAACGCGGGAAAGAGCAGCCTGCTTAATAAACTATTGGGCAAAGAAAGGAGTATCGTCTCGCACAAACGGAAGACCACCAGAGATGTGCTGAGTGCCGCGTATTCGTTGTCGCATTGCAGGTGTGTTTTGTTCGATTGCGCGGGCTTGATGATACGGCCGGAAGATGTCCTTGATGAACTGGCACAACTGGCGGCTGTTGAGGCGCTGCGAAACAGCGCTGTGGTCGTATTCTGTATCGATATATCAAAAGCCGACTTCTCTGAAGAGGTCTCAATTGGCGAACTCATCGAACCACAGATTTTATTACCGGTCGCGACCAAATGTGATTTGGTATCCGAAAAGGTGCTATCCAGCCGCCTTGCGGAGTTGAATGAATTGTTCGGCAGTGAGCTTTTGGCAATTTCCAGCGAAACCGGCGCGGGCTTAGAGGTTTTGAGAGAGACAATTGACGGAAAAATTCTCGAGATGGAACCTGGTTTTGCAACTTCTAAAACAGCAGGGACGCCATTTTCCGAAGGCGTTGAAAGCTCTGTTGCGCTTACGGCGAGGCACAAACAGGCGGTTACCGAAGCGATTGAGAACGTCGGTGAATCGATTGGAGAATTGAAGGCAGGTAATGATGAAGTAGCCGCGATGATACTTCGAGGGGCTTATCAAGCGGTTTCAGGTATCGAATCGGCCGCGGGGGGACACATCGACGAGCAGATATTGGAGCAGATATTCAGTCGATTTTGTATAGGCAAATAAGCCGAAGCGAGACATCATCAAAGTGGCTCGCTCCGGCTTTTCACGATTGCCGTTCGGACGTGCGGCAACCTACTTTTTAAGGAGTCTATTTTTGTTCAGCGGAGTCTTTGCGTTATTTATCTTTCGCTTCGAATTCCGCATCGATTACGTCTTCGTCCTGTTTTCTTTTAGGTTCATCTTCGGTTGGCGGAGGCGGCGTCTGCTCGGGCTGGCCGGGTTGTGGTTGAGGACCTGAGGTGGCCTGCTTTTTTGCGGCCTCTTCGTAAAGCACTTTGCCAAGTTCCTGGCCGGCGGTGCCGAGGTTTTCAATGGTTTTCTTTATCGCATCGGCGTCTTCACCTTTTATAGCCTCTTTGAGATTGTTTACGGCGTTCTCGATGTTGCTGCGGACATCGGCGGAGATCTTGTCACCATGTTCTTTGAGGGTTTTTTCCGTCGAATAAACCAACTGGTCGGCCTGGTTTTTCAGGTCAACAACCTCTCTTTTCTTTTTATCTTCCTCGGCGTGGGCCTCTGCATCTTTTGCCATATTCTCGACTTCATCTTCGCTAAGACCCGAGCTGGATTTAATCTCGATGGACTGCTGTTTGCCGGTGCCGAGGTCCTTGGCGGAGACGTTCAGGATACCGTTTGCGTCAATATCAAATGCAACCTCAATCTGGGGAATACCTCGAGGCGACGGCGGAAGATCGGCAAGCTGAAACCTTCCGAGCGAGCGGTTGTCCCGTGCAAATTCTCTCTCGCCCTGGAGGACGTGAATGTCAACGGTGGTCTGGCCGTCTGCGGCGGTTGAGAAAGTCTCCTTCTTGCTGGTCGGAATCGTGGTGTTTCGTTCGATCAATCTTGTCAAAACACCGCCGAGGGTTTCTACACCCAGTGAAAGCGGGGTTACATCCAAAAGCAGGATGTCCTTTACGCCCGCGTCACCGGCCAGGACGGCGCCCTGAACGGCGGCGCCAACTGCGACGACTTCGTCGGGATTGATGCTCTTGTTCGGCTCTTTTTCGAAGACGTCTTTGACTATTTCCTGCACTTTCGGGATTCTTGTCGAACCGCCGACGAGCAATATT
This sequence comes from Planctomycetota bacterium, assembly GCA_019456195.1. GTDB lineage: Bacteria > Planctomycetota > Phycisphaerae > Sedimentisphaerales > Anaerobacaceae > NIOZ-UU13. The sequence goes on from VRUK01000127.1 coordinate 6,668, forward strand.
TCGGCGATATCGCCGGGATTTAGCTTTGCGTCCGAGATAGCCTTGCGGCATGGGGTTTTGAGCCGTTCGAGAATGGGTTCTACGAGTGACTCAAATTTGCTTCTGCTAAGGCTAACCTGCAAGTGCTTCGGGCCTTTAGCATCAGCGGTTATGAAGGGCAAGTTAACGGTGCTTTCGAGCTGGGTGCTCAATTCGCACTTTGCCTTTTCAGCGGCTTCTTTGAGGCGCTGGTGAGCCATCGGGTCGTCACGCAGGTCGATTCCCTCTGTCTTTTTGAATTCGTCGGCGAGGTAGTTTATGAGTACCGCGTCCAAATCGTCACCACCGAGATGCGTATCGCCGTTTGTGCTGAGGACCTCGAAGACGTTATCGCCGATATCGAGGATAGAGACATCGAAGGTTCCGCCGCCGAAGTCGAAGATGGCGACCTTTTCGTTCTTTTTTCTTTCCAGCCCGTAGGCAAGTGCCGCGGCGGTGGGTTCGTTGATTATGCGTTCGACCTCGAGGCCGGCGATTTTGCCGGCGTCTTTTGTGGCCTGTCGCTGCGAATCGTTGAAGTAGGCCGGGACGGTAATGACGGCACTGGTAACCGGTTCGCCAAGGTAATCCTCGGCGGTCTTTTTCAGGTCTTGCAGAATCATAGCCGAGATTTCGGGCGGGGTGTATTCCTTGCCTCGTATATCGACCTTAACCAGCTCGTCCGAGGCGCCGGTTATCTTATAAGGAACGATTTTTTCTTCCGATGAGACTTCATTATGACGCCGGCCCATAAAACGCTTGATTGAAAAGACGGTGTTTTCCGGGTTTGTTACCTGCTGATGACGTGCAATCTGGCCTACGAGCCTTTCGCCTTTATCGGTAAAACCGACCACGGAAGAGGTCAGCCGGGAGCCTGAAGAGTTAATCAGTACCTTCGGCGCGGAGCCTTCCATAACGGCCACTACCGAGTTTGTTGTTCCTAAATCTATTCCGATGATTTTAGCCATAGTTATATTCCTTTCGCAATAATTTCATCTTCTCTGGCCTTAAATATGCAAAAGACGTGCCAGTTGGAGGATTATATTGGATTAAACCGTTTAACATGTTTATTGATAAGAAGTTATATTTTTCTCGGGTGTTGTTTTGGTGATTTGTGGATGTCAATTTTTGTGCCATTTTGGCAGATTGGGCCTGCAAAGGCTTAGCCTCTATGAGCGGTTTCGACATTGGCACCCTTAGGGTGGTAAATTCCGCGAGTTGCATTATTAATATCATTGTAAAGCTCCTTATCCACGCAAAAGCGTTCATTTTTGCCCTTTCGAAAAATTGGCTTAAATTGGGTTTGAATTGGCTTTGTATTGGCTTTGAATTGGGTTTGTATTGGCTTAAATTGGGTTTGAATTGGGTTTGAATTGGCTTTGTTTGTCTGAATAACCAAGTGTCCATTTTTTCGTATTCGCTTGTCATATAAGAGCTTAGGTTCATTTGGGCGTACTTGACATTGGGTTTGTTTTGCATAAAAGAGTGTATCTGGAAATATGTTATAATTCCCCCGACAGGGAAGCAAGTAAGCACACATCGGGGGCAAGCTCCGGATAAACTTGGATAAACTCTATATCTGCTAGTAAGGCGGTATTTCCTTTTCATTATTCGTCGCTGGTCGTTAGTGAATAGTATTTAGTTTTAGCTGGGAGGCTAGAAAAACAGCGCCTCTATAATTAGATGAGTGTGCAGTTTTGAGCCGAAAATTTGGTTGTTTTTCTTGGGCTGATGTTCGTAACTCGTTATTAAGAAGGGAGATAAAAATTTTGGAAATATTTTATTTTTGTTTTTAACAGTGAGCGTTTTTGACTGAAAATGATTCAAAACTCAAGAGAATTAGAGAATTAGGGATTAGAGATTAACAGATGGAAGAAAGGGGAAAGTTCAAAGTTAAAACGGGGTGAAAATGTGGTTGATTTTGTCGTTTTTTGGTTGTTTTGGGGATTTGGGGTTGGTTTTTAGCGTTTTTTGTCGAAAAATGCTCATTTTTTCGATGCTTGATTCTCGAATATCACCATCCACTTCGCTCACTATGTTCGCTCAATGGCTGCCACCCGTCGCCCGGCAGCACGGGTGTGACTCTTGATACAAAAATAGCTTACAACTACGGTAATAATCACTATAAAAAGAACAGTTGTATTAACGCCCTTTTTACGCGTGTTCATATTAAGATCCTTTTGTTAGTACCTTACTTTTTGACCTTAAATTCGAGTAATCGGTACTTACGCTTAAGAAATTCTTCACACTGGCAGCGGAGGGCAAAACCTTCATCTGTTTTCTCATATACAAAGTCTCGACTGGTAAAAGGATCTTTTGGTAAACCATCCGGAAGTCTCTTAGGCAACCGACCTGTTTTTGCGACGACAAGATAAACCTCTATGGCAGCCTTGATACCATTGATGTGAGCCTGGCGCCCAACATAGAATTGATACTGATGTGAATGGGGGCCAAGTATAACATCTATGTCAGAGTTATTAATGATATGTGCAACTAACGGATCAGTACCCTCTTCCTCCTTCAACTTATCGATAAGTCTCTGCATTTGGGCGCACTTATGTTTGTAAGTCATTTCACTGTCCAAGATTCGAAAAATCGAGTCAAAAAAGCGTGGAAATGGTTTACGGGTACGCGACAGAATTTGTTCATCCGTCAAGTTTCGGGCGTTCTCCTTTGCCTGTTCGCTCTCGACCTTCTCTACGAGTTCCTTCCTCATGTATTTGAGAGGATCGGGATTCGTTCGCACGTGGTTCAAGTAAGCTTTGAAATTCGCCTGTAATATTTCGGCATAATTCAGCGGTGCACCCTGCACTACTGCAAGCTGGCCTCGAAGCCACGTGAGAATCTCCGCATCCGGCGGCATGACACCAAGCGTGTACTGAGTCGTACGCAATGCCATTGCATCAGGCTGCCTCGATATAGTTTCTAATTTTGATTCTTCTGCGGTGTGATGGGCCAGTCTTCGTATCGTCAGACAGCGCTCCAGTGCCGCACGGTAATGTCCATCAGCAGCGAGTGTCCTCGCATCCACCGCAAGAATTAAGTTAAGTATACTCACTTCCGAACGCAAACCCTTCTCGATGAACTTAGGTCCGGGTCCGTGCCATATTCCCCATGTACATTTCGGCATCCGAGAAGCGATTTCGACCACTTCGATCATAGGTAGACATTGTCCCAGGTATGTTCTGATCTGCCTGTCGGATTCGGCACCTCTAAGAACTTCGCTAATCTTCATATTCAAAGCTGTATTAAGCTCGGGACGGAGTAGAAATGCCTGGTAATACAGGAGAGCCGCATTATCCGGATTCGGCGGCGCAGCGTTTTCCACCCAGGGAGTGATTTCGGTGTCTCTTTTCTTGTATGCCTCTTCAGCTCGACGTTCCTTGTAAGAAGCTCTGGCGCTTTGCTGCAACTTCACTATTTCCGGTATCTGGGGCGTTGGAACATCTGCCTTGGTCTGGCCAAACGCTGTGATATTCGCTGCCATTAACGATAAGAGAATAATCCCATAGACACAAAAAATTGTCTTTTTGCTATTACTATTGTCCATCATTTTTCTCCTTTGTTGTTGAGAATATTTCTGTTAAAAACCTTTGATACTCAGAAATATCAATTCCGCATAAAAATTGCTAAAAGAATTATATAACGTAACATAAAGACCTGGATTCCTGCTTTCGCAGGAATGACAAGGTCAGGTAATCGACAATAAAATCGGTATAATCTATACAAACTGCGGCAAACAAACTGATTAAGTCCTGCTCGCGATATTTCCTTATCTTATTATACGCAGAAGCGGGTCAAAATAATCAAAAAAAAAGAGGAAGGGGGAGTTTATTTATAGAGCACCTAACAAAATGACTCTGCATTCAAACGGCTTATTTCGTCTCTGGGCGGCGTCAGGCTGCATCAACAATGCAGTACAAAAGCCTGCTTCGCCTTCGGCGCCGAAACGAAAACGCTCATTCTTTTTACGCGTGTTCATATTAATAACCTTTTCTTAGTCCTTACTTTTTGACCTTGAATTCGAGCCTTCGGTACTTACGATTCAGAAAATCTTTACCCTGGCAGCGGAGGGCAAAACCCTCATCTGTTATCTCATATACGAAATCCCGGCCGGTAAAAGGGTCTTTGGGCAAATGATCCGGGAGCTTCTTGGGCAACTGCCCAGTCTTGGCAAGGGCAAGGTAAACCTCCACGGCAGCTTTAATGCCATTGACGTGAGCAGTGTGCTCGACTAGGGATGTGTAGCCACCAGTCCCTGGGAATAATGTCATCACACTCTTAACTACTGGGCCTGTGTTTTGGTCTTTAATTTTCTCGTTGTAAAGTTCATTCATTTGAACAAGCTTCTGTTCGTAAGCCATTTCGCTGTCCACGACCCAGAAATAGGAGTCAAGAAAGCGGACATATCCCTCGCTGGCTTTTGCCAGAAACTGTTCGTCTGTCATATTCCGGATGTCATTCTTTGCCTGCTCATCCTCAGCCTCTTTTATGGCCAGATTCTTGTAGTAGCTCAGAGATCTGGGAGTCGTTCGCATATGGTTTATAAAACGTCTGATTCTTGCACGCAAAATCTCGGCATAAGACAGTTCTGGTCCGTGAACCACGGCGAACTGGCCTCTAAACCACGTAAGAGTCCCCACATCCGGCGGCATTATACCGAGCACATCCCGAATCACGTTTAGGGGCAGTGTATCAAAACCAGTCGCGTATATATGTAATTGCGGGTCATCGCTGAGGTGACGGGCAATACGACGTAACGTAAGGCAGCGCTCCAGTGCCACACGAAAATGACCATCGACAGCGAGTGTCCGCGCATCTGCTAAAAAAATGTCCTGGATAGAACCCATTTCCCGGCGTAAAGCCATCGTGCTTAGTCGACGCTCGGGCCATACCCCCCATATACACGACATCCGAGAAGCGGTTTCAACGATTTCTATCACAGGCAAACAATGTCCCAGGTATGTTCTGATTTGTCTGGTGGGTTCAGTAAAAGAATGTATCTTGTACCTGATGGCCTCAGGAGGCTCAGGCCGGAGAAGAAAAGCCTGGTAATACAGCAAGGCTGCATTGCCCGGATTCGGCGGAGTGCCATCTTCCACCCATGGAGTGATTTCGGCGTTTCTTTTTTCGTATGCCTCGTATGCGCGCTGATCTTTTGCAACAGCTATGGCGCGACTCATCTCAATCCCCTTTCCCGTAGGTTCGGGAGCCTCTGTCTCTGTCTCGCTAAACGCTGGGACATTCACTGTCATTAGCCATAAGATGATAATTCCATAAGTGACGTAAATTTTCTTTTTGCTATTTTTATTGTTCATATTCGGTCTCCTTTGTTATTGCGAATCTTATAGTTGGCAGAGAACATCGTGTGCGAATATCGCCATCCACTTCGCTCACCCTTCGACTCAGCTCAGGGCAGGCTTAGCTCAGTGGCTGCCACCCGTCGAAAGAACTATACATAACATAACGTAAAGACCTGGATTCCTGCTTTCGCAGGAATGACAAGGTCAGGTAATCGACAATAAATAAAATTCTTTTTGTTATTACTCACAATTTTTCTCCTTTGCTGTAGAGAATCTTTCTGTTAAAAAAAACGTTAGATACTCCGTAATATCAATTCTATATAAAAATTGCCGAAAGAATTATATAACATAACGTAAAGACCTGGATTCCTGCTTTCGCAGGAATGACAAGTTAAAGTAATCGGCAATCAAGCTTATCAAGTCCTGCTCGCGATATTTCCTTATCTTATTATACGCAGAAGCAGGTCAAAATAATCAAAAAAAAAAAGGAATGGGGAAGATTTAGCTGTTTTTCTGTTGTTTGTCCTGGTTTAGTGCTGAGCGGATGATTTCGGCGCGGAGGGCGTCTCTGTGTGTTGGGTCGAGTGTTTTTCCGCAGTTAAGCTGCAGGTGTGCGGGCAGCGTCAGCATGAAAAGCCTGTTTATCGTAGCAATTGAAAGCGGATTTGCTTTATCGGAGAGGCCGGAGCCGCAGAGTGAGTAAAGCTTTTCTATGGCGGGGGTCGAGGCTCCCATATACTTGTGCATGTTGATGCCGAGCCGCAGGTGACTCAGGAGGAAGAGGGCTTCCTGCGAGCTTATCAGATGGGCGTTTTGCAGGAGTGCCATTGCACGTGAGATTTTGTCGTCGAGGATGTTTGCCTGGCCGGAGAGGAGTTGTTTTCTCGCGGCATTTTCGTATTCGACTATTTCAGGAATTATGGTGTTTTCAAATTTCGCGATTATGTCGGACTCGGCGATGCCGAGCGTCACCTGATTTGAAATCTGGTAGAGGTCGCTTGCGGCTTCTGTGCCTTCGCCGAAGAGGCCGCGGACGGCCAGGCTCATAGCTCTTGCGGCGTTGAAGAATTTTTCTATCTGGCCGGTCATTTTCAGAGCGGGAAGGTGGAGCATTACAGAAATTCTTATACCTGTTCCCAGATTTGTCGGGCAGGCGGTGAGGTATCCATATCTGGGGCTGAATGCGAAATCGATTTTCTCTTCTATCATATCGTCGATTTTATTTATCTGCTCGGCGCACTGAGAGAGCTGGCAGCCGGCTTTTAGCACTTGCAGGCGGAGATGGTCTTCTTCGTTAATCATCGCGGTGAAAAATTCGCGCTGGACCATAACGACGCCGCGCGGGCCTTTGCCGAAGGCGTGATGGCGGCTGATGAGATGGCGCTCGACGAGGAAGTGCCTGCTTAGAGTGGGGGCCTCGTCCACGCTGATATAGGAGGTTTTATCGCCAAGCTCAAGGGACATGAGTACGTCTTTGAGCTTTTTAAGTATTTCAGCTTTTTCGGTATCCGAGCAGTGGCTGAGGAATTTATAGCCGGCGATGTTCCTGGCCAGACGAATTCTGGAAGATACGACGATATCGGCCTGTGGGCCGGAACCGCTGAACCATTCATTTATATCGTTACTTATATCTGTGAGTTTCATATCTGATACTGTACACAATCCGTTGTTATTCTTCCATTTGTTTTATTTTGTCCCGTAATTCGGCGGCCATCTCGTAATCTTCGGTCCTGACCGCTTCTTCGAGCCGCTGGCGTATGTTGAGCAGCTCTATTTCATCTCTGGTGTTCTTCGGTGTTTTCGAAGGGAGCTTTCCACAGTGGGTTGTCTTGCCATCGTGTGCCTTTTCGATTAGCGGGATAAGCGACTTTTCAAAAAACTCATAATCATAGGGACAGCCGAGGACGCCCTGCTTTCTGAACTGGGCGAGGGTAAAGCCGCAGTTTGGGCAGGCGACCTGCAGGTCGGCGGTGCCGGAGATTTCTTCATCGGATGGCTGTACGGCAAGCAGGCCGCTTAGCAGCTCATTTATCGGGATGTGACTTTTCACGGCTATATCCTGTTCGGCGGCGCAATTTTCACAAATGTGCATTTCGGTGCGGACCCCGTCTGAAATCTCAGTGAGGTGTATAGTCGCGTTATTATTGTTACAAACTTGACACTGCATAATCAACTCGATTCCTGAATAGAGATACTCGATTTTCATCTTCTACGAGCATCGGGTACTCTGCAAAAGAATTCATCTGTATATTATACCAAACCTCTGCTTAAATAATCGACAATTTTATAAAACGCCTACAGGCCGAAACCAAAGATTTTGCATATTATTCAAGATTTAAGAGATTTTCAGCCTGAATCTTCTTTAATTTGCGTCAAGGTCTGTTTCGTATTGTGCCGAGCAGCCTGGCTGTTCAACGACTTTTACATTTCTGAGTTTGACACCTTCGGGCAGCCCCATCCTTAGTTTATCGTATATATATTTAGCTACGTTCTCGGCAGATGGATTGTTCTGCTGAAAACAGCCGGTTTCATTCAGTGCCTTATTATCAAGCTCAGCGGCTATATTATCGACCATCTGTTTAAGCTCATGAAAGTCCATCACAACGGCCATATCGTTGAGCTTTTCGCTGGCGACTTCTGCGGTAACAAGCCAGTTATGATGGTGCAGGGGCTCTTTTGAGCCGTCCGGCAAGAGAAGTTGATGCGATGCCCAAAAGTGCGTTTCAACACTGATAATAAACATTTCGTGCTCGATGCTCGATGCTCGATGCTCGATGCTCGTTCTTCGGTGAGCATCAGGCATGGGCCTTAGTTTTATTTTTTAAGGTGTTTTTTTATTCGCTCGTAAACATTATTCGGAATTAAATTTGATATATCTCCACCTAAAGAGGCGACTTCCCGAATCAAGGTCGAGCTGGTGAATCCGTACTGCTCGCTGGTCATAATAAAGATGGTTTCAATACCGGCGACGGCCCGGTTGGTCATAGCAAGCTGGAATTCATACTGGACGTCGGTGAGGCTCCTGAGGCCGCGGAGGATTACGTCGGCCTTTTTACCTGTTGCGTATTCGACTGTGAGGCCTTCGAAACTTTCCACCGAGATATTCGACATATTTTTTTCGCGGATCAGCTCATCGATCATTTCGACCCGCTCTTCAGGGCTGAAGAGCTGATTTTTGACCGGACTTCTTCCGACCGCAATGATAAGCTCGTCAAAGAGTTTCATACCGCGTTCGATAACGTCCAGATGCCCGTTCGTTATCGGGTCGAACGAGCCCGGGAAAATCGCTCTTACACATTTTTTAGTCATGATTTTATCCAGGATAATTGTCTTTATTTATCGGTAACGCAGGATAGCACAGGTGCGGGAAATAATCAATCCTGATTTATGTGATTCCTGGAATTCGGTGTTAATCAGGGTTTTTTAGCCAGCGGTCCATCCAGCTTATAACCGTTTCGTGCCAGAGAATGGAATTCGCGGGCTTTAGCACCCAGTGGCTTTCGTCGGGGAAGTAGAGCAGTTTGCTTGGAACACCGAGCCGCTGCAGGGCGTTGAAGGTGCCGAGTCCCTGGGTATCGGCCACCCGATAGTCCAGCGCGCCGTGTATGACCAGCATTGGAGTTTTCCAGTTTTTCACGAAGTTTACCGGGTTGTGCTTTTCATAGCCGGCGGGATTTTCCCAGGGGGTGCCGATATGGTCCCACTCGGGGAACCAGAGCTCTTCGGTGTCGAAATATGCCATTCGCTCGTCGATGTTGCCGTCGTGGTTGACCATACAGCGGAAACGGTTTGGCCACTTGCCAGATATCCAGTTAATCATATAGCCACCGAAAGAGGCACCGAGGGCGCCGACTTTGTCGGCATCCATCCAGGGGTATCGTTTTAATGCGGCGGTGAGACCTTTTTGCAGGTCTTCGAGAGGCTTGCCGCCCCAGTCGCCCCGGATCGAATCGCAAAAGGCCTGTCCGTATCCGGTAGAGCCGTGGAAATCGACCATAACGGCAGCGTAGCCGGCAGCGGCGTAGGCCTGCGGGTTCCAGCGGTAATGGAAGCTGTTGCCGAAGGAGCCCTGGGGACCTCCGTGGATGAGAAAGGCCACGGGGTATTTTTTTGCGGGATTGAAATCGACGGGTTTGACTACGTAGCAATAGACCGTCTGGCCTTTCCATCCGGCGAAGATAAACTGCTCGAGATCGGAAGAG
>VRUK01000128.1 GCA_019456195.1 Planctomycetota bacterium
TCTCTTGGTGGTTTTCAATTGGGAAATTGTTGTGCCCTAGCTTCCAATACAACTATAATCACATTAGATCATCACTTCCGAGGAGCAGAGAGTATCCCCTGGGGAGAAGCAAGGATTATCAAACCTGTAGTTATCGAGGATTATGTTTGGGTTGGAATGAATGCATCTATTCTACCTGGTGTGACAATTGGCGAGGGAGCTATCATTGGCATGGGGACAGTTGTACCAAAAGACGTCCCGCCCCTTGCCATCGTTGTGGGTAATCCAGCACGGATAGTCGGACATCGAGATGAAAAGGAGTATAGCGTGTTGAAGAAACGCGGTGTAGCCAGAGCCGTAAGTGCTCGTTGTACACGTCTTTGGATCCCTGCGGAGATGCGAGAGAAATACCATGATCTCCTTCGGGAAGTCGGCTATGATATAGATAATGGAAGAGAATATTTTGAATTTACCGGCAGGGATTAGTGAACATTGGGAACTACCGTGAACACTCTGCTTTCGACAAGCGTAATGATAAGAAATCTTACTCTATAGTATCTGCATTTCGTAACAGAAAATGATAAACGCAGATTTTGGACATAATGGCAAGCCTCGGATATGTTTTGTAGCCCATAATGCTTATGGTGCTTTGGCCGGCAAGGATACCGGCCACATCGGGGGGATTGAGCGGCAGCAGTCACTAATGGCCAGGTGGCTGGCCAAAAGAGGTTATAAAGTGAGCATGATTACCTGGGATGAAGGCCAGGAAGATAGGATAGAGATTCACGGTGTGCGGGTCTTCAAGATGTGCCGTAGAGATGCTGGTATCAAGGGTCTGAGATTCTTCTGGCCGGGATGGTACAGCCTGAACGAGACGATGGAGCGGGCGGATGCCGATATCTATTATCAGAATTGCGGCGGGTATGAAACAGGCCAGGTGGTACTGTGGTGCCGGCGGCATGGACGAAAATCCGTATATTCGGTAGCAAGCGAACCTGACTGCGATCCCAAATTGCCGGTGCTTAAACCAAGAAGGGATCGTATTCTTTACAGGTACGGACTGCGACATGCTGATCGTATCGTAGTCCAAACACACAAACAGCAGAAAATGCTTCGTGATGGATTTGGTATCGACGCAACCATGATCCCGATGCCATGTTCAGGCTTTTCTCCTCCAAAACATACTCGCTTGAACGCATCGTGTTGGAAGTCGTTGCAGGTACTCTGGGTTGGGCGAATCAGCAAGGAGAAGCGATTGGAATGGCTTCTTGATGTTGCGGAACGATGTCCTGAGATCACGTTCGATGTCGTTGGCGCGGCGAACACTTACTCTAATTATGCATTGGAGTTGATAAGGCGAGCCGCCAGCATTCCAAACGTGACGATGCATGGCCGAATACTGCACGCGGAAATGGCTGTATACTACGGTCGATCAAAGGTTCTCTGTTGCACTTCATCGTACGAAGGTTTCCCTAATACGTTCCTGGAAGCTTGGAGTTGCGGGATTCCTGTTGTATCAACTTTCGACCCGGATAATGTCATAACTAAACACAATCTGGGACGGATAGCGTCGAGTACTGACGAATTAGTTAGCGCTATCCAAGAATCAATTAACAAGCCCAAAAGATGGCAGGCTGCGTCAGATTCTGCCAGAGAGTATTTTTTGAAGAATCATATACCTGATTCTTGTATGAGGCAGTTTGCTCAAGTTTTTCAAGATATTAGTGGATCAAATTATTTGTGAGAAAGAGTACAGGAACGAAAGCTGTTTTTATAATCTTAAGTGGGACCAGCGATGACACCAGAACGCAAGGCCCGTGAAAGTTTCTCATTTGAGGAAAGTCTATCAAGGCTTGGTCGAAACCGAAGGTTCGCTAACCAACTCATTGGACGTCTTGACCATATCAGTTCCCTTTCTTGGGGCGCCAAGATAGTCGAGGTCGGCTGTGCGCAAGGACAACTCTGTATCTGTTTATTGGAAAGGGGCTTTAATGCTGTCGGGATCGAGCCTTCGGCTGAAGCTCTAAAATTGGCGTTGCAACTTGCTGAACATGAGAAATGTGTTTTGGATGTCCGTGAGGGGGTTGCAGAATGTATTCCTCTGGCAGACAGAAGTTGCGATGCCGTGATTGCGTCGAACGTTATCGAGCATGTTATAGATGTCGAAGGCGCCTTTCGAGAAGCGTTTAGAATCTTGAAGCCAGGTGGGATATTCTGGTTCTCCGCGGCGAGCAGCATTTGTCCTTACCAGAAGGAAATAGACAGTTTTCCTTTATTCGCATGGTATCCCAAAGCTCTCAAACTCAGGATCATGGATTGGGTCAAGCGGAAGAAACCTCATTTAGTGGGCCATACCCAGACTCCGGCTATAAACTGGTTTACGCCGTGGAAGGCCCGACGGATGCTTCGCAAAGCAGGCTTTGCAGCTGTATACGATCGGTGGGATCTGCGACTGCTCTCGGAAGGGGGCTGGGCATACCGGCTTGCCCTTCGAGCCATTCGCTTGTGCAGTTTAACCAAACTGGTCGCGGATTTGGTCTGTGAGGGGTGTGCGTACGCCGGCGTCAAGACCGGTGACGCTGAACAGTAGGAGTGCTATTAAAGAATGGATAAACGCACAAAATAAGTTGAAAGCAGGCTTCAAAAGCGGCCATGCAGTACTATCTGGCGAATCATGTGATAGATGTGAGCGTCTGTTTCTGGATGTGTCAGGATATCAATCCTGAGTATTTGTTTTGAGGTGTGGCATTGAAGATAGCCATTTTTAGCCGTTATCCGAGTGATTCCAGATGTCCCAAGGGCGGAGTGGAATCCGTTACTGTCGTTCTTGTGAAGGCACTTGCCCAACTCGATGATTTGGATGTTCATATTATCACCCTTGAACAGAAAAGAACTAAAATTTCCGTCGAACAGGATGGGGACGTTACTGTCCATAAGCTGCCGGGTTCCCGCTGGCCACAAATCCTGGATATCTTTGTCGGTCCCGGGAAAAAACAATTAGTCAGTTATATCAAAGATTTAAAGCCGGATATTCTGCACACGCATGAAACATACGGTCTTGGGCTTGGAACATTTTCTATACCACATGTATTTACTGTTCACGGATTTGATCATGCCAATATCATTGCCGATTCCGCCAAATTCGGCTGGCTCAGGTCGAAACTTTGGAAGCGCATGGAACGGCGTGGTCTGGCTGCACAAAAACACATTATTTCCATTACGCCTTATGTAAGGAAAATGATTGAGCCACTGACAGGGGCAAATATTTATGACATAGATAATCCTGTAGATGAGCGGTTCTTTAATATTAAACATCAGCCTGAACCGGGGCGGATTCTTTGTGTCGGCTGGATCAGTGAACGGAAAAATACATTAGGCGCTGTCGAAGCCTTCGCAGCTGTAACCGGTCGTTACGCCCAGGCACAGTTGGTTATTGCCGGTGAGCCAAAGGAAGCAGAGTATTATAATCGAGTTAAAAGATGTATCGATAACAACAGACTTGGTAACAGAGTAGAACTGCTGGGACACATAAATCACACACAACTGGAGCAAGAGCTGGCAAGAACAAGTGTATTTTTTCTACCTTCGAGACAGGAGAACTCGCCTATGGCAATTGCCGAAGCGATGGCCACAGGCATTCCGATAATTGCATCGAACCGTTGCGGAATGCCCTATATGATCAGTGAGGGGAAAACTGGTTTTCTAATCGATCCGGAATCAACAGATCAAATCACTCAGCGTTTAATACAGTTGGTCGGTTCGCAGCAGCTGTGTCAACAGATTGGGCTTGCAGGGCGCCACATGGCCTTGGAACGTTTTCATCCCAACGCTGTGGCCCTTCGTACAAAAGCGGTCTATGAGAAGATCTGTACAAGCCATTAGCAAACTATATGTAATATTTTTAGAACAATTGATATGAGCATAATTCGAAAAACAGCAGCTTACATTTTACTAATCAGCATATATGGCTTCACATATCTTATAGCTTTGTTGGGCAGTATCATACCTCATCGGTCTTGGATGCCAACCGGCCGGATCATGGTCACGGGGACTTTTCATAATCCCAACTGGTACCTATCGCATGTGATTCCTTTAACTCGTAGCGGTTTTCGGGAGGTCATCTTGGTTGTTGATGAACCGCAGTTGCCACTCGAAAAAGTCAGGTTCGTCTGTCCGCCGAAGTGGGTTTCGAGACTTCTGAGCCGTGCCGGCGCGAAGACGATTTGGATGACAATCGCCGGTTTTCGCTATCAGCCGGACATATATATGGGATACCATCTTGCACCAGGTGCCTGCTCAGCTCTGGTAGCAGGCAAGTTATGGGGACGACCATCCTGTTACCAGATGACCAGTGGCCCTGTCGGAATCATAGGCGGCGGCGTCGACGCAATCGATAGTGTTGGAGGACTTCTTGGACATCCATCAAAACTTATTGAGGCAATGGCCATTAAAGTTGCCAGTAAATTCGAGCTTGTGGTTGTCCGGGGCAAAAGAGCCAGGGGATTTCTTGCAGCACATGATATAAAAGATACCGTTGCTATTATCACTGGAAGTGTAAATGCATGTCCGCAAATTCCACAAATTGATCGAGTTATTCATTTAGTCTTTGTTGGACGATTGTCCCTCATCAAGCAAGTTCATCAATTTATTGAAATTATTGGTGCTGTAAGACACATTATGCCAAATGTTCGGGCAGCAATTGTTGGCGATGGGCCTCTGATGACAGATCTGCAGACTTATGCTGAAAAATTGGGGCTTACCAATAATATCGAGTTCCTTGGCAAGAGAAAAGATGTGGAATCAATTATAGCCTGTTCTAAAATTTTTGTGTTGACATCAAAATCCGAAGGCCTATCCATTGCGATGGCTGAGGCTATGGTTGCCGGCGCAGTGCCGGTTGTCGCTGATGTTGGTGATCTTAGTGATCTTGTAATTGATGGTGTGAACGGTTTTCTTGTTGAACCAAATTGTATTGATGAGTACACAACAAAGATTATGTTTTTACTACAAGATCCATCCTTGTTGGAAAAATACTCCCTCAGGGCGGTTGAAACAGCAAGAACGCATTGTGATATTGCGGTTGTCTCCAAGAAATGGCAGCAAAATCTTCAAAACGTAGTTTTGCAGACATCTGGTCTTAACACAGAGTAAGCTTTAAATTGAACAAAACAGTAAGTACATCCCAAGTCGCAATTTCAGCCGGATATGGAAGATATCCACAGGAACCGCCATATTCATCCGGTACTTTATATCCGGAGTACCCATTTAGCTCTGAGACTATTGCAAATAAGATCAATCATGCTTACGATGGGGTACGTGATACACTGCGATTATTGGAACTCGATACAGAGCATTTTGAACAAAAGGAATGGAATCCGCTTGGACAGATTGTCCATCCCGGTAACACGGTGGTATTGAAGCCTAATTTTATTCGTGATTTTCGTGAAACGCATCCTGGTCACGAAGATTGCCTGATAACTCATGGTTCAATAATTCGAGCAGCCGTTGACTATGTTTATATCGCCCTTAAAGGCCAAGGCCGAATGATTATCGCGGATGCTTCACAAAATGACGCAGACTTCGATGCAATTCGACGAATCAGTGGATTGGACGAAATTCAGGAGTTCTACAAACAGCATGCGGGTTTTGAAGTAGAGGTATATGATTTTCGCCCGGAAAAGGCTCGAAAGGTTGATGGTGTGATCGTTTGTCATGAACGATTGTCCGGTGATCCGGCCGGTTATGTTAAGGTTAATTTGAGCCAATATTCGGCGTTCAATGAAGTCTCTCATCTTTGCCACCTACTGTACGGCGCCGAATACGATACTCAGGAACTCAGAACGCACCACCATGACGATGTTCACGAATATCTGATCTCGAAGACAATAATGGACGCAGACTGTGTTATAAACCTGCCCAAACTCAAGACTCACAAAAAAACCGGTATCACAGTATGCTTGAAGAACCTTGTGGGCATTAACGGGAATAAGAACTGGCTTCCACACCACAGGGAAGGCACGCCGGCTCAGGGTGGAGATCAGTTTGCCGATGACGGTATGATACATCGAATCGAACGAAAAGCCATGGCCTGTTTCAGGAGTTTGTTTCCACTATTTGGTCCTTTTCGGAGAATAATGGCCAAGCCGTTGAAAGGTTTCGGCAAGGGAATCTTCGGTGATACAAACACAAATACGATTCGCTCCGGCAACTGGTTTGGTAACGATACAACTTGGCGGATGGTAATCGATCTGAACAGGATACTTATGTACGCCGACAATAACGGACACCTTCAAGACAATCCTGCAAGGCGCTTATTCTGTATCGTTGACGGCATTGTCGGCGGTGAAGGTAATGGTCCCCTGGATCCGACTCCAAAGCCGGCGGGCATAGTCTTATCAGGAATGAATCCCGTTGCGGTTGACTTAGTGTGTGCACGCTTAATGGGCTTTGACTATCAGCGATTACCAGTGCTATATCAAGCGTTACATAATCATTATTTACCAATTACAGAATTTGAATATGACGAGATAATTTGTAAGTCGAATGATCAGCAGTTTAACAAACCTTTGGATAAGTTTGACAGAACGAACATGGCCTTTAAGCCCCACTTTGGATGGCAAGGGCATATAGAAATGAATTACTTGCAAGTATCTCAAACAGGAATAAATCCAAATGCAGAATAGGTGAGTGTGTCGGCATTGATGACCACAAACCCAATCAAATGAAAAAAGCACTCTCAAAAAAGAACTTATGGGATAAAACTCCACAGCCGTTTAGAGCCATGCTGGGAAAAGGATTGGGGATTTCCCATCCAAAATGGTTGTTAGGCAAGAGTTTCAGAAAGAATTGCACGTTTGTTGATAATACGCAATACTGGCCGGAGGAATTCTTAAGAGCGTACCAGTTGAATAAACTGCGTAAGATTCTGAAGCTCGCCTTTGAAAAAAGCAAATTTTATCGTAGTATATTTGACTCTGCTGGATTTCATCCGGAAGATATTAAAACCTTGGAAAACATAAATCTACTTCCTACTATTGAAAAGCAAGCTGTTATTGAGAACCTTTCAGATATGTGCACAAAGGATATCAGGGCAATTGATGTTGATTATGGTTCTACCGGCGGAACTGGTGGGAAACCCCTCAGCTTTTATATGAATGCCGACCGGTCACCGACAGAATATGGTTATCTTGTTGCCAGTTGGGAACGGGCGGGCTATAAACTCGGGATGCCCATGGCTGTGTTACGGGGTCGAACGGTGTCATCCGATAGAAACGGATTACACCACGAATACGACCCAATTCTCCGCCATCACTATTATAGCAACTTTCACATGTCCGATGAAAATATGGCCCGTTACCTGGAGCATATAACCACTATTGGGACATGCTTTCTCCATGTCTATCCCTCCAGCGTTGCCGCCCTTGCACGTTTTATTCTTCGAAACGGCACTAATACCCCAAAGAATATCAAGGGTATCATCGCCGAGTCCGAAATAGTATATCCAGAACAGCGGCAAATGATCGAGGAAGTTTTCGGCTGTCGCTGTTTTTCCTGCTATGGTCAATCGGAAAAACTGATTCTTGCCGCAGGGTGCGAACAGAATAACGATTATCATGTTTGGCCGACTTATGGTTACTTTGAACTTCTCGACGATGACGGTAATCCGATAACTACACCGGGCCAACGTGGTGAGATTGTAGGAACCGGCTTTATCAATACCGTCATGCCGTTCATCCGCTATCGAACGAGTGATTGGGCTACATATGTTGGTAGCTGTTGTGAAGCATGCGGACGCAAGCACACTATCATTCGCGACATCCGCGGCCACAGAATCCAGGAAGTATTAATCACCGCTGACGGCTCTGAGATTTCATGGACTGCTTTGAATATGCATGATGATACATTTATACACGTCAGGCAGTTTCAGTTTGTTCAGGAAACGCCGGGCCAGGCTGTTTTGCGTATAGTACCGACCGATGGATTCGAGAAAGATGATGCTGACCGAATACAGCGGAATCTGGGCCGCAAACTCGACAGCCAGTTAGCTTTCACAATTGAGCTTGTCGAAGCTATCCCTCTTTCCGCCAGAGGCAAAGCTATATATGTTGACCAGCGAATTCAACAAGAAAAAAGAAATTCGTTAAAATCAGAGGGCGATATTTAAATATTTCTTTGTAATACTATGCAAACATTAAATTGGTATTATCGGCGTCTTAAAGTTATGTCATCTGGGGAGATTGCCTGGCGAATACGGTCGTCATTGCGAGATCGTGCCGACTGGATTCTCGTTGGCCATCGACAGCGAATAAGGAAGTCTTCAGCATATCTAAACGGAGATGGTAAGTATAAAGGGCCAGGATTTCGGGTAAGCAATCAGGCGATTGGAGATAAGATATGGTTAAAGACAAATGATGATGTTGATAAGAGGTGGTACGATTCTCTGCTGGCCCGAGCGGAGCGAATCACAGAGCATCGGCTCGATTTTTTCGACATGAAGGACAAGTACCTTGGCGATCCGATTATCTGGAATCGTGACCACAAAAGGGATCAGGACACACCGATGACGTATTGTGCATCTCTGGATTACCGCGATGTTGAGGAGACCGGGGACTGCAAATTTGTCTGGGAACCCAATCGCCATCACCAACTCGTAGTGCTTGGCCGAGCCTGGCGTCTCAGTGGTGATATCCGATTCGCCAGTGCCGTGGCGGAACAACTGGACAGTTGGCTCAAGCAGAATCCCTATGGTGTCGGAATGAATTGGCGCAACGGCCTGGAACTTGGGATAAGGCTCATCAACTGGGTATGGGCGCTGGATCTGATTAACGAATCAGGAGTTATCGACGAACTGTTACAACATCGAATATTGGATTCTATATCGCGTCATATCTGGGAAATCGACAGGAAGTATTCGCGCGGCTCTTCTGTAAACAATCACCTGATTGGTGAGGCAGCAGGAGTGTTCGTGGCAGCAAGTTACTTCGGGAATTTGAGGAATGCATCCAGATGGCAAGCAAAAAGTCGAGCCATTCTCAATCTGGAAATACGCAATCAGACATTTCCCGACGGTTGTAACATGGAACAGTCCGTCGGATATCATCTTTTCGTGCTGCAATTTTTTGTTGCTGCGGGAATTGCGGCCCGCGCTTCCGGTCAGGATTTCCCTGAATCCTACTGGTCGCGCCTGGAAAAAATGTTCGAATTCCTTGGCGTTCTCAGTGAAGGTGGTGAGGCGCTGCCTGCATTTGGTGACGGCGATGACGGTTATGTATTGGATATCGGAAATGATTCCCGCAACGTTCGAGAATGGCTGGCAGTAGGAGCCGTACTGTTTGAAAGAAGCGATTTCAAAGCGTGGGCGGGTGGGTATGCTGAGCCCGTCGAATGGTTGCTGGGTAAACATGCACGCCAAAGTTTCAAGACAATCCCGGAACCGCAAAACAAGACAAGTACATCCAGAGCTTTTAAGGACAGTGGTTATTATCTGCTGCAACGTGGCGAGTTTGAGTCGCCGGATCGCATCAGTGTGGTATTTGATTGCGGCCCGTTGGGGATGGGAGCTCTTGCGGGACATGGACATGCTGACGCATTGAGTTTCACTCTCAGGGCGTTTGGCAGGGATGTACTGGTTGATCCGGGGACATACGATTATTTCAGCTATCCGAAATGGCGGGAGTATTTCCGCAGTACGCGAGCGCATAACACGGTCGTTATTGACGGCCGGGACCAATCTGAGATGCTGGGTCTTTTTCTTTGGGGCCGGAGAGCAAAGGCCGAGTGTTTGAGTTGGCAACCCTCGGATGTCGGGGGCAAGGTAATCGGCGAACATAACGGCTATATGAATCTGGATGACCCTGTTACCCATAAACGTATGCTTGATCTGGACGGTCAGGAGCTTGTGATACGTGATGACATTATAGCTCGGGGAAAACACAAAATAGAGGTGTTTTTTCATCTGGCTGAGCATTGTGTGGTTAATCCGGCAGGCAGGAATCGTTATCTCGTCTATGTCAATTCGGGAACAATTGAAATCGAATTGGACTCATCTCTTCAAGTCGAATCATTCAATGGCAGTAAGGATCCAATTTGCGGGTGGGTCAGCCGAGGTTATCATCAAAAAGAGGCAAGCACAACACTTGTCGGCCGTTGTACTGGTAACGGCAACACATGCCTGGTAAATAGAATCACAACAGGTAAATTTAGCACTGATTTCCCATATGACGCAGTGCAAAAAATCAGAAATCTGAAAGTATAAAATATCGAGCTTAAGTAAACAACTTAACGCCATCTTCATTATGGTAAATCAAAGAGGCCTGCCAAATCACTTATAGGAAAATTCCAGTTGAAGCAAGACACCATATAAATAAAGGCTGAATATATGACAAAAAGTGACAATTCCAATCGAAAATCAGTCGCTGGAGCTGCGGTAGCAGCAGGTTTGGTAATAATAGTTTTTAGCGCGGCTTACAGCGTTTTGGCTGCTCGACTGGAGACACCCATGAACATAACTTTACTGACTTCTGCCGCATTGGAACTATTACCCCTCGAAATCGGTGGTTGGACGGGTCAGGAAGTGCCGCTTGACGAGAAAGTAGTTCGTGCCACAGATACTGATGCACATATCAATCGTATATATTCAAGGCGTAATGAGACTGAACATGTCTCTTTATATATCGCATATGGTGGAAGGGCACGTGACCTGATGCCCCACCGCCCGGAAGTATGCTATACAGGTGCCGGCTGGACGCGCATTGACAGGCGTTCCATGGAACTGCCCTTGAGCGATGAAATGGAACTGCCCTGCAACATCTTCCAGTTTTCACGCGGCACTTTGAACACCAAGAAAACTGTACTTCTGAATTATTATATTGTCGATGGGCAGTATTGTCGTGACGTTTCAGGATTACGATTTAAAGCATGGCGTGGTTCCGGCACGGTTCGTTATGTAGCTCAAGTACAGATAGTTACTTCCACTTCGGTGAATCTGAATGCCTCTTCAGCAGAGAAAATAGTCTGTTCCTTTGCCGCCGAATCAGCCTCATCGATATCCAGACTGTTCGAAAGCACCGAAGATACTCGGTTTTCAGACGAAGCTCGCTTTGATCCAAAACGTATTTTCGGGGGAACCGGAAGTGATGAGTAATCGTATTCGCCACAGACATGCTCTGCAGATTGATAGCAGTAATCAAAAGCAGGACCATACCCTGAGACTTGTTTCAACCACTTTGGCACTGCTGACCGTGACTTTGCTTTCGTATTGGCCGACAATTGCTGATCTTTTCAATGAATGGCAAAGAAACGATGATTACTCTGCGGGTCAGCTTGTTCCGCTGATTGCGATTTTTCTTGTTTGGCGTGAGAGAAAAACACTGAGAAGATGCTTGCTGAAGCCGTGCTGGTGGGCGATAGCACTGCTTATACTGGCACAAACCGCGAGGATTTTCGGATTGCTGTTCATGTATGAATCGGCAGAGCGATATTCGCTGGTCCTGACCATAACGGGTACAGTTCTTATGGTTGCCGGTTGGCAGATGTTTCGCAGTGTCTCATGGATACTATTGTTCCTTTTTCTCATGGTCCCTTTCCCTGGTCGCATTCACAACCTAATCAGCGGACCATTGCAGAGAATGTCAACAACAGGGTCTGTTTTTCTTTTGGAGGCTTTTGGTGCCAGGGTCAGCCAGCAGGGAAATGTTGTGACGCTGAATGAAAATATTCCTATGGCGGTAGCGGAGGCGTGCAGTGGCCTGCGAATGCTGATAGCATTTATTATTGTCACAGCATTTATTGCGTACATGATAAATCGCTCTCGCAAACAGAAAGCAGTCCTGCTTTTGTCAAGTATTCCTGTCGCAGTGATGTGCAATATTTTGAGAATCTGTGTGACGGCGGTACTATTTATGCTTGTAAGTACTGAAGTGGCAGAGAAATTCTTTCATGATTTTGCCGGTCTGGCCATGATGCCGGCTGCGGTTTTACTTATATTCAGTGAGCTTTGGCTTATGGATAAACTAACTCTTCCTGAACCTGATACACAAAAAGAGCGGGTAAAAGCGCATACAAAATCAGGCACTCGAGCCTTTGCTAAATGGACGAAGAGAAAAAAACAACATGCATAGAAGCGCATAGTCAGCCTGATTTGGCAGAAGCAGAAATGCTTTACCGAGACAGGGATGTTACCGAGAACAAGAACTATCATTCGGTCCTGTGTTCACAATACAATAGATCTACAGAAGATGTCAAATTACAGTAACGACCAGGTAGATATAGTAACTATAGTACCCGCAAATGAAGCGTTTATCCTTGGGCTGATGGGATTCAGGATAATTGGTTTTATCGAGAAAATGGCTCGAATTGACATACAATGACCAGAAAGCCTACTTAAATAATGGGGAATTGTCAACTCAAACAGGACAAGACTCTAAAAAAAACGAAGAGCCCTTATTGCAACATGAGCCATAAGCCCTTGACAGCAAAGGGATTATAGCCACGACTCCTCAGTTCAAAATTGGCAGAGAAAAAAATGTATTTTTGAAATATTTTTATTGACAAATAGAAGAAATACTGTTATTTTAGACTTATTAATCAAATGTAGGAGTGATGTGTCGATGATCAACGGCAGGAGAATTATCTCAGCGGTTATCTGTGGATTGATCGTTACAGCGGCTGTTCATGCCGACATGGTGTCGGTGCCTGAGCAGGATACTGGACGATTGCAATCATCTTCTGCTTGCAATCGAGTTAAAATCCAGTGTTCGAATTTCTCCAACCCATATAATTTCCCTCACGTCGCTGATCTGGATTCATGGTCTGCCGGTTTTTTACCCCAGGCAAATACAGATGTCGCACAAACCTCTGAAGTACAACAATTGCAAAGCTTTACAAATGGGCCGGGCAGCCTAAATTTATGTCTGTCTGCTCTGATAGGCCTGGGTTTATGCAGTTCTGCCCACTTCGTTAAAAAGATGTCTTTTAGCTTTGTCCCGGAATGGTACCACAATGGTGGTCCTTTCCAAATCGGCCACAGCCATGCTATTACACCGGAATCCCTTTGCTCGGCATCGGTTCACTGTTTCATTCAGCCGGTCTGTACAGTGGAGGGTTCTTTCACACAATATCGCCTGGGGACAATAGTGTCACTCTGGCGAAAATCTCAATTCACACCAGCCGTAATTGCTTCCCGAGGACCTCCTTTAACGTCATAAGAAAAGGTTGCCTTTGATGTGAGGGCAATCATCGGATTGAGTATCTTACTCGATCTAACAAAGAAGTTTTTTCAACTGACGTTTTAAGGAAGGATATATAATAATGAAAATAAAATTATTAGTTTTAGCTATTGCTGTATGCATGATCGCTACACCGGCAAGGGCTGATTTGTTCGGTTTTCACCTTGGCAACTTATCTTCTTCATACGATGGAAGTGCCTCTTTCAGTGCTACAGGTTCGACATCCACAACTGGTGCTCTATACCGTAACATTGCACCGACCGGCACAGCCGTTTTCGATTATGGTTCGTGGGGTACGGGATCGGAAAGCCTCCTGGTTTCGATGTCGATTAGCAGCATCTTAGCGGGTACTGCAACTGGGAGCGGCACTATCACATTTAGTGACGTTGATGGTGATACGTTCGCTGCGACCGTCGCTGGTACGTGGCTCAATGTTAGTGGTATCGCCCTATTCTCGGGTGCTTTAACCAATGTTACCCATACCCCTGCGGGCAACACATTTGATGGTCACTCAGGAGATAGCGTATCCTTGGTTTATTCAGGAACCCCCCAACCCTGGCGCGGCGCTCTTGTTCAGTTGAGCGCAGGAAATTGGTTCACGGGCTCTGCTTTCACAAATGCGCTAGGCGGTAGCCTCGACGTATCAGTCGTCCCTGTTCCGGCAGCCGTCCTGCTCGGTATGCTTGGCTTGAGTGTAGCCGGTTTGAAGTTGCGTAAATTTGCATGAGCCAATTTTAGTAGGCAATCATGTGATTAAAGCAAATGACTGCAGTCGAAGCCCCCTAAAGGGGCTTCGACTGCAGATTTTTATCCTCACGCGGAAGAGTGATAAGCGAGTAACTTACTTCTGGTTGAAGAAGCATTAATATAGAACGGGATATTGTGCGAAATCAAAGAGTCAGGGGAAATGTACATTTCTCATGAATGTTTTGTTTAAGTCGTATTTGAAGAAGCAAAATTCCTTGACCACCACAAAAGAACTTTTGGGAGCGTTTTTCGCACACAAGTGGCTGGGATCCGCATTGCAAAGCAGACCTCTGCCTGGAAGAATAAAGAGTAGTGTTTCACAGCTTCCTTATAGAAAAATATTTTATTTGGGATGTTGATTAAATCATCTTCTGTCGTATCTAAATGCCAGTAATACATCAGCTAACAGCAGCGTAAATAGATAAATATAAATACACATTCACTCTTTCTTTACAAAGACTTGATAATTTATTACAAGCAGAAGATTGAGTTGCTAATAATTAGCTATTAATCTTGTGAATGACTTATACACATGTTAAACTGGCCAAAATCTCAGACGAAAAGTTTGTAATATTCCAAAAGGAGTTGCGTCATGCTTAATTGGAAAAGATGTGCGAAGATTAACGTTAAAGTGCTTATCATTCTGATAATTGTTACGGTAGCACTTGGATCTTCTTTATTTACTGCTCGTCACATCCGAAGAAGTCTTCTCTCGAAAAATGCTCTCCAAGCTGGCCAAAAGGCTTATGAAAACGAGGAATGGCGGGCTGCATACAGGAACTTCATGGAATATCTCGGCAGAAATCGTGATGATGTCGAAATCCTAAAAAAATATGCCAAAGCAGGGCTGTCCATCCGCCCCCTAAACCCCAATATTATCAATAGAGCAATTGCGGCATATCGTCTTGTCATGCGACTGGCCCCTCAAGAAGAGATTGCCTATGAAAAGCTTGCTATGCTCTACGCCGGTTCAGGCAATTATGGAGAACTCGCCTATGTTGCCCGGACACGGATTAGTCATGACCCGAATAACCGAAAAGCCCGGTTGTGGTTGGGTGAAGCACTAAAAGAGCTGGACAAAACGCCTAGCAAAACGGAAGCGAAAGATGTACTTAACAAACTCATAAAGGATATCATCAAGCACCTTCCGGAGAAACATCCTGAATATGTGAGTGCTTGTGCGTTGATGAGCAATATTTATCTCACAGAAGATGCTCTTTTTGCCCAGGAAAATGCTCTGAAAATGCTAAATGATGCCGTAAAATACGACCCGAATTCTATTGAGGCATTAGCCTCTCGTGCATTATTTTACCGCCAAAGGGCTAACATCCCCGACATGAGCGAGGAAGATAGGCTGGAACGTGCCCAAAAGGATCTTGACACAGCCGATATTGTGGGCACAGACAATCCCCGACTTCGCTTATTCCTGGCAGGAGAATGGATGGCACACGGTGAGTGGAACCGTGCCGCCTACGAATTAAAAGCTGCTGAGAATCTCCCTCTGGAAACAATTCAGGAGTACTATCTTGACTTAAATGACTGGACTGTAGCAAGATTTAAATTAGCCGCGGAACTGGCGATCCAGAGAAGATACATTGCTGAAGGTATATCTCGGGCCGATAAAACACTGACAGAGCTTGAAGAAAAAAGGTATCGAGCAGGAATTCTTCCCTATGCCATTCGGCTTTATATTAATGTTGCAGACAGGACAGAGGACGCGCGGCAATGTCTGAACGAGTATATTGACCTTCTGCATACAGACGAAGGACAGGCACAGCCAAGGCAGGAGCTGGCTTATTTGCGAGCTCTTGTAGCAAAGGCCGAAGACGACTCGTATGCGGTCATCGATGTCCTTCAACCAGCCGTTGTGAGCGATGACTCGAATCCTAACTTGTGGGGATTACTGGCAGAAGCCCTTAGCCAAACAGACCAGCCTCGGCGGGCCGTCGGCGCCCTGTTCAAGTATCTTCGTCTTCGTCCTCGAGATCCGGAGATGACTCTGCAACTTGCGAAAGAGTACATCAAGTTGCAAGACTGGAACAAAGCATACGAGATCGG
>VRUK01000129.1 GCA_019456195.1 Planctomycetota bacterium
ACTGGACAGGAAAGAGTGAGGAGTTCTTCGTATTATCGCCGGACGTGACCGAGGGCGGCATGTATGACGGCCGGGGGCAAAGAGTAGTGCAATTCCCCGCCGATGGCCATCCCTACCAGTGCAATGCGGTTCTGGATGTAACGGGCGATTGCCGCGATGAGGTCGTAGTATGGGACCCCTACGAACTATGGATTTATACCCAGAGTGATAACCCCAAACAGGGCCGGCTATACAAACCCGAGCGAAATCCACTCTACAATAATTCTAACTACCAGGCAACAGTCTCCCTCCCCGGATGGTCCCAGTAAGCGGTTGCTGTAAGTTTGCATAACCTAACACAGGTGGTCATAAGCCGCCCGCCAGGGACGTCTTCAATGCACTACCATGTTATTTCATCCTTCAATATAGTGAAACTTTATGTCACCGGAAGAATCGCTAACTTCAGCTAATATCATGCGATGTTTTTCCCATCGATCGTTTAATTATAGGTTTTCCTTCAACCACCTGTTTAATTCCGGAATCATATAGCCACTGAGATCACTGGGATTTATTTTGCCAAGGATGTCTTTGTCGCAGCCATAAAGAGAAAGAAAGATTGAACTGTCTGATTTAGAGATAGCAAGTGTCAAAACAGCAATCCCCTTAATTTTTGGCGCCCTGCAATTGTATGTCTTGTCGAACCGGAACCGATGATTAGACTTCCAAAGGCATATTTCAGGAACTGACTCAAATAGACGCTTAATTTCGCTATCCGTAAACAGGTATGCTTTGCTTCGTGGCAGTTGATGGTTTTCAAGCTTCCTAATCTTCATTGTACTGTGGGAAATAACAATGTATATATGGTTTCCATATAAGACGCCGGACCTCTCTGAGTGTCCGTATAACACCCCTTTACACAAAGTCTATACGAATATGATATCATATTCGTTCCCTAACGCACTTAATCAGGGGCCGAGGTACGAGGTCCCTTGAATTCAGATGTTATGTGCCCTTTGCACAAGGCTATGTGTGGCTACTCAACTTCCTTTTCTTTTGTATGCTTGACTAAACGGTAGAGGGAAGTTTCGCATTAGAACGTCTCAATCTTTGGGATGTCTTTCAGAGCATCATTCACCTGGAAAGCTCTCTCGGATCTGGAAGGATAAATGTCCCGGTAGGTTTTGGCTGCTTTCAACACTTTGTAGCGAAAGTCCGTTCTTGGTATATTGGGCGTCAGAGCTACTGAACGTATATTACCATTAAGCGTCAAAAATATAATGAAACAAAATAAATAATAACATTTGACAAAGGTCGTTCCATATCAGGGTGGGGACAAGAACGGCGATTCTACAGTCTGCAACTCCCGCTTAACTTATTCAACCATATTATTTAACTTTGTTCCATTGATGCTGAACCAATGGAGGTTGTCTTTTGTAAGCGTATGTTCGATTTTGAAATGTATTCCTAAATTTATAATAGTATCAATTTCACTTTGGTCTTCCCAAAAAAGCGAACGGCCATTTTTAACTTTTATTGTCCCTGTTCCCACACTACCGTCAATATAATGTATATTTATTTTTGAACCTGTAAGAGCAGGTATTAAAGCCGTACCGTCAGGAGAATAAATCACTTTTAGTTTTGAAGAATTACTGTTCCGGGCAAAATATATTTGACTTATCGAATTTTCGGCGTTATAGGAATTTTGTGAACTTTGACTTAAGTCCCCCATTCCTGCAAAAACCATAGCTTCAGCTTCTTGAGGAGTTGCTTCGGGACTCTTCATTCCCATTGTTCCTAACGTACTTCCAAACTTGGCTTCATCACTCGCACATCCCGAGAGCATGGTAAACAATCCAACTCCGGCTAATACAATCCCAGTTATAATTATTTGTTTTAATTTCCCCATTATTTTACTCCAGGTTTAATCTGCTTTCTCAGTTATTGTACGAAACGCTGGAAGCATATCTGCCTTAACAGATATCGACCAAGTATAAGAACAGGCTTGAAGAATTATTTTCACAAGTATTTGTTAAATCGTTTGGCCAATAATAAGGATTAAATCGGGAACTGATATTGCAGGTATCCTTACTTACAACAGAATGCTATAGAAATTTTGGGGCGGCCATATCAACTCCATACATTAGACCGGCCCAGCATTTTCTATAGGACCCCTCTGAGAGGTGTTTTCTCGTTCTACAATGGCCAAACTCAAGCCGAAGGGTATCTGAGATTTGTCCAGGACCAGGCCGGCCATGCAAGTCCTACAACCACCGCCATATACGCCAAGACTAATAACACCGCCAGGAAAAGACAAGTTGGGGCGTTGGATGAAGAGGAGCTTTAATCGGGATTGCCCAATTAAGTGGGTGCTATTAATAACTGCTATATTTAAAGACTCTGGCAGAGCAGATGTAGAAATAAGGCATAAGATGTCCCTCGATGAGAGATCGTCGTTTAAATGGGCTGTGAGGGGCTTTAAATTGGAAGATAAGGGGCGGTGTGTAAGATTCTATCCTTCTGTATATCCATCTCCCGCCTCCTTCTCCTGACCATTTTCCTACTAAACTGTGACTCCTGACTATCGATTCTGTCGATAGGGTGTTTTTCTGGGAGGAGAAGAATAGAATTTGAGATTATCTCGACTGTCGATCCGAAGGTTGAGGGTTGGAGGCCCCTAAAGGGAAAGATGTATATATATACTATTTGCGTATTACAAAGACTACCTCCGGCTATTGAAAAAAAGGTATATTTAGGGGATGAGGAAAATTTCCATGTATTGATATTTTGGTGTGAGTTTTCCCTTGTGGAGGATGATGGCTTTTTTGAGCGGGCCGGGGAGTGAGAGATGGTCGTAATCTTTGGAAAAATCGCATGAGGCGAGGTGGGGGATGAAATCTTTTAAGACGCCGGAGAAATACGTGGATGATTCAAGGGGGATTTCAGCGGGAAGAGTATCTACGGCAAGGATTACCGGGCCAGCAGGTGAGAACCCATTCGAGATGGAGTCTTTGTCCGGCAGATAGGTATAGGCGGGATTGGCGGGGTCTGTGCACTTTACGAGGCATTCTATTGAACCTCCGATATCGCAACTGATATCCGCTATGCCGAGCAGCTTCGGCTGGGGTGTGCTGTAGAGCTTTTTTATATCATCCTTTGTAACAAGGCGGGGATAGCTGGGGGTCCAGAAGATACAATTGACGAGATATGTAAGGTGCGGGAGGTATCGATGGAAGATGCCGCGATACTTTTGGGGGTGATCATAGTAATCCTGAAGGCCGAAGGGCTGCGCTGGGTCGATGGATTCAGCCATGTGGTGTTCTTTGAAAACTACTTTGTATAGAACGTGATTGTCGGGATTTGTTAAAGAAGCCAAATCTTGGGGTTCAATCGTTTTGTGCGGTAAGGAATCGAATACCTCCTGAGCACCCCTGGAAACATTACCATAGCCAGCAAAACCTATGACAAATGGAGCTAATTGCAACGGCAGGCCGTTTTGGGCAATCTCGGTGCCAGCCTGGGCGATTGCTGCCTTTGCATCTTTTAGGCTGGAGTAATCTTTGGCCTGTTGAATCTTTTCGAATGGTGAAATGATATCCTGGGCTTTTAGGCGCCGGCCGAGGGACCACAAGCCGCTGACCATACCAGCGAGGCCAGCGTGAAAACTGAAAAAGACGAGGCGTCGGTCATCTTGGTCTGTGATAAACTCGTAATCTATCAGGGTGCACTTTAAATCGACGAGCTTTTTGAGCATGGGCATGTTGTGTGGCTGGCCCTTTGTGGTGTGAGAGAAGAACATGTATGTCTTTTTGGGCAGGAAAAAGGCCGGGGGCATTTCCTTGATGCCGATGACGATGGGACAATTGGATAAATCCTCTTCGATTACTCCGCCGACCCGTGTGAAGGCTTCATTGCTGAATATGCGTGTCGTGGAGGGCTGGATGTGGAAAGTGATATCGTGACTATCAGCCAGAGCCTTCACGGCATCGGGTGTTAAGGGAGTTCTGCGTTCCCATTCGTTTTTGTCTTCTCTGCGGATGGCTATTATTCTGTGCATTTCATATATCCTAAATGTTAAACCGGAGCAACGCTAAATTCTACGGCCAAAAGGGACATTCGGCAATAATTTAGGCTGTTTAGTCTAAAAATTTTGCCTTGAGCACATGTAAGGAGAATACTAATGTATAAATATTATAGACCTTTTGTATTAGGAGTTAAATAGGGGAAAGCCCTATACCAGCTCAGCATTTTCTATAGGACTACTCTGAGAGGTGTTTTATCGTTCTACAATGGCCAAACTCATGCAGAAGGGTAGTCTCATCTCATAATAAGCCTACAGACTTCGACAAACCTGTCAGGATCGTCCGGGGTGAAGCGGATATGTTTAATGAATCCGCATTTTCTCTTAATCGCAACATGGCGGTGCCCGTCTGCCCCATCGATCTTTAAAGGGAAAGAATAGAGAAAGCTCTTACCTCTGAAAAGGTCAGCGATGACAATAGGAGGCCGGACTTCTACTTCGAGAATTTCTTCTGCGGGAATAACGAGCGTCTGAAGTGCTACCCAGCACTGAAGTTCCAATCTATCCGGATAAATCCGGTACTCCTGCAATATGCTCCTGCTTGATCGCGGCGAAACATAGAATGTTTCCTCTGACGCACTCATCATTCTCTAAACAATAACAAGTCTATCTTGAAAATTCAAGCTTTGTATAATACTCTCAAAATCGGATAAAAAAGCCCCTGCGGTGCGGGGAGGGAGAGGAAAAAGCGGCCAATTCCGGGGACACCATCGTACCAATCTGTCATTCCTGCGAAGGCGGGAATCAAGGAATAAAAGAGGCTGAGGCGAGGCCTCAAACAAATTATTATCTAAAAACTTATTCAAGGTAGCTTAGATCCCGGATGCTCGTTGTTTTTTGGTTAGCCCACAGAGAACAACGAGGGTAAAAAAGAAGATTCAATTACAAATTCAAAAGAAAAAAGGCTGCGGATTTCCGTATCCGCAGTCCTGCTTCCAAATTCAACTCCAAATTGGTGTCCTGGATTTTCTTAGCTTCTTTTTCTTACAAGTTGCCGAGACCGGCATTACCCGGACTTACATATTGAAGGCCGTGTGTGCCGGTGCCTGGGTCATTTTCCACCACTTGAATTATGGCAAATTGACCCCAAATCACTTCGCCGATTTCTATGCCACCTTCTGTATACCATATACCGCCTGTGGCTTCGTCGGTGCTAGTAACAGCGATTATCTTGACGAAGTAGGTCCACACAGTCCCGTCCTCGTTGATGCCTACCATGTGGTTCGTCAACCACGCCCCGGAGCCGATGTAGGAGTCAAAGCCGAAGTGCCTGTCAAGCAGGTAATCTCCGTCTCTGTCACTGTTGGCTAACCAAGCATCGTTCCATTTCATCTGAAGTACTACATCGCCTTCAGTCACCGGGGTACCCGAACGCGTGTAATTATCATAGTACCCGTTGAATATATGGGCTTGGTAGTTATAGCCCCATTGGTCATAACCCAAGGTAATCGGATCCCCATTGGAGTCAAATATCGTCCCGTCCTGTATTCTTTCATAGTCAATTGGAGCACCAACACTAACAGTGATGAAGCAACATAGCCCCATCAAGACTACTTTCTGAATTCTCGTACTCATTTTCTTTCTCCTTAAAAAATATTCTGTGACATTTTCTTCTTAGCTGCGAACCGCCCGCAGCTAACACTAAGAACCCTCCTTGGCCTTTGATAGAAACTCAATCCGTTTGATTGTCTGAATCTTGTATCATAGGCGTCTCCTCCTCTCTAAATGCGTCACGATAAAAAGGGCACCGCTACAAGGTGCTTATCTTAGGTTTGTCAATTCCGAATGAGAAGCTAAAATCTCAGTATGATTAAGCTATCTACTCGCCAAATTTAATATACCAGTTATTGTTGTATACAAACATAAGCCTTGAAATCAACAGAAAATTCCCATAAACGAGAATTTTTTACAATAACAGCAAGTAAACATGACTAATTCCTTTCAATAATTCCCTTAAATCCAATTTGATACAATTAGTTTAGGCATTTCTCCTATTCTATATATATGGCGATTCTGAACTATCAAATGTTGATTCTTTTTTCTTCGTTTTTATAAAAATATATCTGTTTTAGAAGTTACCGTTATTTCGGTAGCGATGGCGGAAGCATCCAGCTTTGTAGCACGAAAAAGCTCGTAGTCATTTGACTATCCTCATCCACATCTCGAAAAATCGAGCAACTTGTGCCTAAGCTGGGGGGTATTTGCGGGTATTTTCGACAAAAAACTCTAAAAACCAACCCAAAATCCCCGATTTCTAACAAAAACAGTCAAAAACGCTCTTGGTCCGGAGCAATCAATGCCAGGATTGTGCTGAAATACTAAACAACGTACGGCAGATGAGAGCGAAAACAGTGAGCGAACTGGATGGTATTTCTTCACATTAAGAGGACTGATCGGGCATCCAGCATCAAATATCCAACATCCAAAATCAACCCTTCCATATACACGCGCTAGATGTCATTGACAGGTAGTGAGATTGTGATTATCCAGTATCGAGTAACAAGCATCGAATAATCGAGAAATTTTCGGCATGGTTCAATTTCCTATGCTCAAAGGTAACTCTTTTTAAGCTAGTGCAATGGCCACGAACAATCATAACAGTCTATCAAAACAGGAGTTGCGGAGAAAATGGTAACTTGTGGGGTATAGAAAAGTGTTACCCTGTTCTGAACCATGCCAAATATTCAGTCAAAAACGCTCACTCTCAAAAACAAAAATAAAATATTTCAAAAATTTTTATCTCCTTATCCCACATCGAGTTACAAGAATCCAGCATCGAAAATCGAGACTTTTTTCGGTTCAAATGTGCACACTCGTCTAATTATAGAGGCAGTGTTTTTCTACCCTCATCCAATATGGAATTTTATCCGGCCTTTTCTGGACAATATGGAATCCGAGATATGAAACACCAAACTATAGCTCACTTTAGGCACTTTAGTCACTTTAGGCACTCTTTCAATTATAACATATTTCCCGATACACCCTTATTATGCAAAACAAACCCAATTTTAGAAATGACAAAATGAATATAACCTTAGACATTGCAAGCATTTACAAGATTTCGCACCGCTCACCGGAGCCAAAAAACAAACCCAATTCAAACCCAATAAAGCCAAAACAAACCCAAAACAAACCCAATTTAAGCCAATTTCAAAGCCAAACAAACCCAATTTCAAATACCCCGGAGAGTTTTATTTGCGACAGGAGAACATTATGCTTGCCTCCGCAGTAATAACCCATATAATAGCAGTCAGAAATATATTGAATTGTAATGATCGCGTAGCGAAGCCTTGGAGCAAAATCACTCTGTATAATCCCGAATCAGCCTCAAGACCTACTTTCCGTATCATTCCACTTGTTTTACCTGTGCTCTCGAAAGAGAGGTTTATGCATAGCGATTCCGATGAATCTCTATGTTTGAGTTAGTTTGAATATTGTATTTTTTAGGATTATTTAATGCCATTTACTAAATTTGGTCTTTCAGACCCGCTTGTCCGCGGTATTCTCGCCACCGGCTACACCGCTCCAACTGAAATTCAATCCCAGGCGATTCCCGCCGCAGTCGAAGGCCGGGACGTTATCGGCTGCGCGCAGACGGGAACGGGAAAAACCGCCGCTTTTGTCCTGCCCATTTTAGATCGGCTCAGCCATGAAACGCCGTCGAAAAAGCGCATTGTCAAAGCGCTCATCCTCACGCCCACACGCGAGCTGGCCCTGCAGATTGAAACGGCAATAAAGGGCTACGGGCGATTCGTGGATATTCGTACTCTGGCGGTTTACGGCGGAGTCAATATCAGGGGTCAGCTCAATTCGCTCAAACGCGGTGTTGACATTGTTGTGGCCACGCCCGGACGATTGATGGATCACATGGAACGGGGCACGATAGACCTAAAGCATATTGAAGTACTCGTGCTCGATGAAGCCGACCGAATGCTGGATATGGGCTTCATCAACGACGTTAAAAAAATCGTGAGGGCCTTGCCCGCCAAGAAACGCCAGACAATGCTATTTTCAGCCACCATCTCGAAGGAGGTAAAAAACTTGGCCGCCGAGATGCAGAAGTCTCCGAAAATGATTCAGATTGGTCGGCCGCGCAATCCTATCGAGACGATTACACAACATATTTATCCGGTTCGCAAAGAACAGAAAATGGACCTTCTCATACACCTGCTCGGCGCCTCGCAGATGTACAGCGTACTGGTCTTCTCCCGCACCAAGCGCGGAGCGGACAAGATCAGCCGGCGACTAAAGCGGGCCGGCGTTGTCTCGGTAGCTATCCACTCCGGCCGCACACAGGGACAGCGCCTGCAGGCAATGGATGGCTTTAAGAGAGGCAAGTTCCAGGTGATGGTCGCAACCGATATCGCCGCGCGAGGGATCAATATTGAGGGAATCTCGCATGTCATCAACTATGATGTGCCCGCCTATGCCGAAGACTACGTCCACCGCATTGGCCGTACGGGACGGGCCACGGCCTTGGGCGACGCAATCACGTTTGTCTCGTATGATGAGCAGAAGTACCTTCGCAAGATTGAGAACTTCATAGGGCGCGAACTTAAAACGGAAAAATGCGAAGGCTTTGCCTACGCGAAATCTAATTCATTACAGCCACAGCCCGCAGAAAAATCCAAATCCAAACCAGTGCGGCATACGAGCACACGCCGGACCCCAAGCAGGAAGCCGCGTGCTTCCCGCAGGCCGCGGCGCAAAGCTGCAAAGCGCCGCGTAACCTAATACGAGTACTCGCGTCCTGATTGACATATCATCTTCTATCTCCTGGACAGAAGATAGAAGATGATATGGTAACGCTCAACTAAGCCTTAGTATTCCCGCTGTTTAGTGATACCTGGCTGAGGAATCGGATATCTGCCATTGGAATCTGCCACCAGTGGCGCAGGAGAATTCTCCGTCAACTTGTCCAGACCCGGCGCCATCTCGTGGTCGGAGTTGAGGATTTCGTCGTAGGTAATCTCCTGACCGGTATGCGCAGCCATCCGGCCCAGGCTCGTAACAAGGCTGGCAGTGATGCCGCGCTCGGCTTCATTGTAGGGCTTGTCGTTTCGGATGGCGTCAATCAGATCGTTCCATTCGTTTTGATATGGACTCCGCTCGTCAGGCCTGACTTTGGATTCCCAGACCATATTCGAGCGCATCGGTTTTTGGCCTTCGTGAATACTGGAGGGCATTCCACAGTCGCCGCTCTTCGAGACAACTGCCATGCCTTTGCTGCCATGGGCATAGCTGGAGTAAATGTCCTTGCAACCCATGATACAGCGTCCATCCAGGAAGAATTTGCTGCCGTCGGCGTACGTGTATTCCACCGAGTACGTATCTAAATTCTGGTCCACGTAAGTGATGCCTTCGGGACTCTTGCGATAATGGCGGCCGCCCAAAGCCTGGGCTTTGACTGGCCAGGCGTTCTTCATCCAGCATTGATGATCGACGATGTGGATGTAAAAGTCGCTGTAGTTTCCGCCGCTGGCCCAGATGAAACTGTGGAAACGCTGGATCTGATACATCAGATCACTGATGCCGGGTGGTTTTGGCAGCGAAGAGAAGAATCCGATCGGTCCATGCATCCGGTAGCCGCGCTGCAAAATAATGTCGCCGATTTCGCCGTCTTGAATGCGTTGAAACAGTTGCTCAAGGGCCCGACTGTGACGAGACATCAATCCCACTCCTACTTTGAGGTTCTTCTTCACTGACCG
Source organism: Planctomycetota bacterium (assembly GCA_019456195.1). GTDB lineage: Bacteria > Planctomycetota > Phycisphaerae > Sedimentisphaerales > Anaerobacaceae > NIOZ-UU13. The sequence goes on from VRUK01000129.1 coordinate 9,766, forward strand.
TTTGGCGAGCTTGAACATCCGCCGACTGGTCGGGCCGTCAACGGTGATAGGCTTTTCCATGAAAACATTGATACCTTTTTTGATGGCATACTTGAAATGCACCCAGCGGAATCCCGGAGGGGTTGCAAAGATTGCCACATCACCCGGACTCAGACAATCAATCGCCTGTTTGTAAGCGTCTAAGCCCACGAACCGGCGATCCCTCGGTACTTCCATCTGATCGGCGTGCCTTTTCTTCAAATTCGCGTAACTGCTTTTAAGGCGATGTTCGAAGACGTCGCCCATGGCGACGAGTTTGATTGGGCCTTGCTTTACAGACAGGGCGTTGTCCGCAGCGCCTGTGCCCCGGCCGCCGCAACCTATCAAAGCTATCTTGATAGTGTTGCTCTGCCCGGCGTACATACGTGGAGCGGCCGCAGCCATAAAAGTTGATGCAGCGGCTATCCGACCGGTGTCTTTCAAGAAATCACGACGTGACGTGGTTTTGTTAATGATGTCGCTCATAACGGTTTTCCTCCTGACTGAATGGTTTTAACTTCAAATATACATTTGCTCCGGGAATTACTATTTCCCTTCGGCCTAAACGTCGTATAGACCACACTATATACTATCATAGCAATCGCATAGTATTTTACAAGTATGTTTTTCACATCTTAGTATGAAAGTATATCCGCCAATTCTCGGGGACTCCTCAGATCATTCATGGCAGCCGGGCAGAGGTTTACTGTTGTTGCTGCAGGGCAACCCACGACCGCATTTGATAACTGCAAGCGCATTTGGATGAGCCGTCAGGCACGAGGACCAATCCTCCGCCGACTATGGCATTAAACCAGCAGTTCGGTCTTATGCCACCGAAGTTCTCGGTGCCTGCATTACGTCTCAGGTCAAGATAGCCGAGAGTGGCCGAGCGGAAAACCAGCATGTTTGTACTGCCGGCAATCTGCCCGCACCCATAGGAACGCTTGAAATTCCACGGAACAGGCTCCCCTGTTTTCAGCTTCCAGGCGCCGCCCTCCGCGTAGATTACGTCTTCGTTGATCAGTGGTCGGCTCTTTTGCTCGACTTTATTTTCCCACAAACGCGTCCCTGTTTTCACATCGAAAGCCGCCATTCGCCCTCCGATTTCCGAAGGCAGCTTGAAGAAGTTGTGCTTTACGGCCTGAAAGTACATCAGCAGCGCGTTATGCTTGTCGCTAACTGCAACCTGAGTACCGAAAATATCATGGTCGTTTCTCCAAAGGATCAAGCCCGTCCGGGCATCCATAGCGATTAGAGTGCCGCCGGGATGCTCACCGGGTTTCAATAGAGGACGGTGCTTTCTGTTAGGTTTCGGATCGGTAATACGGTCAGCAAGAGCTATAGGCCGGTCAATCAGATAGACACTACCGCCGGCAATTGCAATCGTGTTGTTGCGAACTGAGTGTTGTGGTTGATATTTCCACTTTACCCGGCCGGTATCAGCGTCCAGAGCAAAGAATAAAACCGATTCATTGCGCAGGCGTATGCCTTCGTATCGAGGGCTAATAGTATGCTCATTGTTCAGCACTGTCCCGAATAGCAAGCCGTCAGCGTAGGCAATGTACCCCCAATTGCAATCCCGGGCGGATGTTTTGACCGGCGTCTTAAACTCGCGGATTTTCCTTCCTGTTGCTAAATCAATTTTAAGGCATCGCTTGCCGATGCGCACGAACACCGCATCGTCGCTCAGGCAAAAGTTGCTGCCTGTATCGCCGACTCCAACGTCGTGATGAACGCCGTCCCAGTCGGCAAGGATTCCGGGAATCGGGTATGTCCACAGTGTATGACCATTATACGCATCCACCGCACATATCCCATCTACACCTTCTACCACAAGATGTCCACGATTAAACAACGGAGCCGGAGCCTGTGCGTGACGGTCGGCAATCTCGATCACGCCATCGCGATACCACGCCATTTCAAGCGGTCCGTTGGCGACTTTGTCTTGTGAGCAAAGGGTGTTGGCCGCATCGCAGTTCTGATGCGTCCATTGACCCGCACCTTTCATCAGACCTCTACGCCGAACCTGTAGTTGCCCGGGAGTTCCAAGACAGGCGACGCCTCCATAAGGTCGCTGCAGACGCTCAATTTCTGCTTTGTCCAGGCTCCCGTGCTTACCGGCAAGGCTCTGTGAGGAAAGGATCAAATTGGCAACATTACGCGGATAGGGCGTTTTGTGTGGGTCCCCAACGTGGATAGTTACCCGGCTTCCGTAAATACCGGCATCATCCAGCATGCGCCGTGCTCTATTCACTTTCGCGGGATTCGAGTCGATTCCGATTACGTATAACTGTGATTGCTTCACCAGTTCCAATGCCAATTCGCCTGTGCCACAACCCAAATCGATGCAAATACCTGATTTGACACGGGCACTGTCGAGAATCTCCTCCGCTGCTTTGGCGTAGTCGATGTCACTGGGCCGGGGGGCAGCCGATGATTCCTTGCGCGCTGAGTAAGCTGAGTGCGAATAGTTACTATTTGAAGCACCAAAGCAGTAAATGGCGCCCTTCGAAGTGGATACGACGAGCAAACCGTTGCCTGCCGCCAGGCCAAGAGCATTGCCTTCAACTTCGTGTGACCATCTAAGGCGACTATTATCAAGGTTCACTACCCGTACAATGTCCGGCCCGCCGCACACCGCTTCTTTGGCAGCGCTGATCACTTCATACCGTCGTTCATAAGTCGTAGCCAGGAACGGTCCGACCTCGTAACCCAGCGTTTCAACATCCGGCCTGGCTTGTGTCAGCGTGCGTTCCAAACCGGTCTGTTTGGATACGTTTTCGTATTCTTCGCTGAATCTCACTTCTGTTCGGTATAAATCTCCCAGAGCAGGAACCTTCTTAATTACGTTTTCGGCATGACGGCCTTCTTTTGATTTATCTTCCAAGACGATTTCGCAGTACTTCTCAAGTCCCCGGTACCGAACATGATTTCCTTTACGATCAGTCTTCTCTATGTCCGCCCAGCGATATGCCAGCAGCTTTTTCCCGGTAGATCGCAGAATCCCATCTGGCGAGGCACCAAACACTCCTCGTCCTGCGCGAGCAGCCAGAGCGCCACTGTCTCTTGTCAGGAAACAGCCGGCATTGATGACGAAGCGATCGGCAACTAATGCTCGTGCGCCTCCGATCGATCCGTTTTGCTGTAAACGGTAGTACTCGAACTGTCCGTCCGAGCGTCGAAATGCCGCTGGTACGGCTCTTCCGGTGGGAACAAACAAGCGATCGTTCGTAGCCAGCAGATACCCTTGTGGGGTGACACCACTATGGGCGTTGGCGCCGCCGTGCGGTTGCGGCATGTAAAGCCGGCCGGTGCTATCGTTTGTCCAGAGTACTGCTCCCGTTCGGGCATCCAGCGCATGCAGAAAGATACCGTCGCTCGGCCAAATTCCGGCGGCGTAGTAAACTATGTCATCGGTTACCACGGGTCCGCCACGTGCCGGCCAACGTGAAATCATGCGTTCGTTACCCATGCACATTCTCTCGTTCAAACCGCCGCGATGCTTCCAAAGGAGAGTGCCGTCGTCGGTTTTGATTGCATAGATATGGCCATCGTCACTGGCAACAAATATTCGATCGCCCCACGCTACAGGTGCAAAACGCACGGGACCACCGGTGAAAAACGTCCAGCGCGGCTTTCCGCTGTCAGTGTCAATGGCAACGACCTTGTCTTGGGCAGAACTACCGAATACAATAGTATTGCCGACAATGATCGGCTGATAGGCGAAATCAAAAGTGATTCGGGACGAGTCCGGCCAGGCGGGCTTTGGTGCGGTTTGATTCCGGTAAATCCAACGCAGCTCCAGGTTGTCCGGAAGTGGTTCGGACGAATAGCCGGTACGTGTCGCGTCTGCTCGATACGTTGGCCAGTCACCACCCTGGAGCGAACTTGTCACCAATATCAAAACAGCAAGTGAAATAACGAAATCGAAGGATTTACATCTCATCGCTTTTCTCCATGAAAATAAAATAAGCAGCGAAAGTATAACAGCACATTCTAAGTGTCTCGCAGCGCGCCATACTTTCGTGTATATTGGGCGTTCTGACGGATTTGGTCTTGATACCGAGGATACATACCAACGATAACACCATCGGTGGGTTTGATATGTTCGAAGGCGAACTTGAACGCCGCTTCGACTTTGTGTTCTTTGCCGCACATCCGGCCTGCTGCCAGTATCTTAAAGCCAAGGCAGGGCTGATCGACCTGCCGAACCACTTTAGTCATAGCCATAGGGTCAGAGGCAAAGAACGAATAGCCGATCTGGGCAGTAACGACAGGCGGCATTTTCTCAAGTTCCTCCGGCGTCCGGGTAAGGTAGTAGAAGCAATTCATGAAAAAATCAACCTGCCAGCCTTCGTCGGCAATCTGTTTGATGCAGTCTGGATTGTGTGCCGAGACACCGGCCAGCACACCAGCATCTTTTACGCGTTTCACAAAGTCCCGTACTTCGCCGCTCTTGCCCTCCCGGAACAGTTTGTCGGTAACCCCGCCATGATGAACGATGGCGATTGGCTGGGTGTCATTAACCACCTTTTCAACCGAAATGCGCGGCGCTCGGTCGGAGTGGAGGCAGATAAAATTCATTTTTGAACCCCGTTCTCTCAACTTCCGGAAAACAGGCCCCATTTGTTCCGGGCGACTGAATTGGTGGGCATTGATGCCCTGACGTTCGCATGCCCAAAGGAATTCAGCTATTCGCTCTGGTGTGAAATACTCTTTCATGTGCCGATCCAGAATTGGGCCCATATATGAGTATCCGCTGATAGGATTCGAACCAACTATCAAGCGGGTAACGCGGTGGTTACCCAGACGTATTGTAGGCAGCGGCGGCGCGGAAGATGAAGTTCTGTCTGCTGATAAACTCCGCCCACGGGCTGTCGCAAGGGCCAGGGTCGAGCCTGTCACGGCTACGGAGAGTTGTGACAGAAAATCTCTACGTCCAATCCCTGCCGCTTCGTGTTTGTCTGAATCCATGTTAACCTCCTAAAGCTTTGAACCCGGCACATAGGCAGTGAATACAGACCTGCGCCGATATCACTTTCCCGACTGTTTCTAACCTTCAAAACCACTGCTAACAACTGAGATTTTCCATTTGACTCCAGGATAGTGTTCCTGCGTGCTATGCGTCCTGCGAGACTCAGGTACTGCCTCCAATTCTAACAGCTTTAGCTGTCAAGGCAAGCTTTTTCTCCACCAGCCCAGCCTGGAATAACCATTGGTAAGTCAAGGGCCGGGTGTTGTGGGTTTTCTGGATTGCGCTATGTTGTAACGGTAAAACCGGTTGCCTCTGTTACGATGGTTCCATCGGGCCAGGTAACGTGGGCGGTGAGGCGGTGCTTGCCGGCGGTAAGTCCTGTGGTATCCGAATGAAGTATGAAGTGGTGGGGCATTTGCATTTTGACATAGCCGCCTTTTCCAGTGTATTGCTGCATTGGTGTCCATGGGCCGGAGTCGATACGCACCTTTGCTGTTGACTCGTTGGGGGCGTCATAGCAGTTGAAAATAATCGCGATGCTCTTTGAAGGTATGATTGGATTGTCAAGGCCCATGAATTCTCCCAGGCGATCCACTTTCGACTCGCAACTCGAAACATATCGATGGCTGATGCGGCCTCCTCTGACTTCGATGACCCGGTAGCCCCGCGGGACGTTATCGACGCCGCGTTCGAATCCTTCGCCTGAGTGCCACCAACAGCCGCAGACTGAAATGCTCGATACAAACTCGATACCCTTGACGGTAATGCGTTCGTTTTCATGGGCATGCCCCTGGAGGACAAGCTTGACATTGCCAAGGGCAAGGATATCGATAAGTGCTTCAGCACGTGATTTGTTGAACTGTGGTGCGATGGGGAAGTCTTCAGGAAAAGTGCCGCCGCCTCGTCGTTTGATATAGGTTGACACAATCGGAATGTGGATACCACAGATGACAGGGGTCTGCTGCGGCGTTGCTTTAAGATCTGCTTTAAGCCAGGCTATCTGACGTAGGTCGAGACAGGCGTCGATGGTGTTTTTGCCCTGGCGGTGGACGACTGTGTTGCCATCGAGCGTGATGAAGTGCACGCCGCCAAAGTCAAAAGAGTAGTATGTAGGTCCGAAGAAATCATTAAAGAA
>VRUK01000130.1 GCA_019456195.1 Planctomycetota bacterium
TAGCCCCATTTTCGAAGACATATTTGAAACTGTCTCTCGGATGAATTGCTCCGGCGGCTAATACCTTAAAGGCGATCCATGGCGTGTCCAGCTTTTCCATAAACTTTATAGTGTCCTGGGGAGTTCTGCTCCAGATATTATCATTTTCCGGATGAATCTTTGCCGACCAGTACTTCCCTGGGTGCAGTGTTTTGACCCAGTAATCCGGTTTGAGTCCCGCCTTGACACAGGCCTCGACTGTACTTAGCCGGTGTGCGCCCAGTCCGCCGGGTATTCCCTGTTCCTTGATGTATTCGAGCGCTTCACCCAACAGGTCAACCTGGCCTTTTTCTACTGCGTTATCTGCCAACCCGCCCTGTATATAGGCCGAATGGACCCCGCTATCGACGGAGCGTTTTATTCCGGTTTTGATGTCCGGGCCCCATGCACAATCGGAAATCCACTGAATATTTCCGCCACGTTCATTCCAATACTTATTAATGACTCTGTCGGAGCGAGGATTAGTCAAAATCGTATTGATGCCGTTCTCCTCAGCCAGTTCCAGTGTCTCACAGACCTTTTCATCGGTATGATAAGCTACGACCAGAGAAGACACGTAAGTCAGGTCCCTGCTGTGTGCCCAGCCGCCGATTAGATTTCCGCCGCAGATTATCCTGCTAATATTCAGGTCGCCTATTTTGCCTCTCGGAAGACCTTTGACCGAGTCTGCGGTTTGTTTGGCGGGCTTGTTCATTTGCGCTAATAACTTCTTCTCTTCAAGGCTCAAAGCCGATGTAACTCCGGCAGAGGCAATCAGAGACTTCTTGAAAAAATCGCGACGATTCAGATTTTCCGACATTTTTTATACTCCTAAGTCTTTACGTCATAAAAATGTATTATAGCATTCAATCGGCAACAAAACCATAAAATTATTATTACCTACCCCCGTGCTTTAGTAAAAGTTCGACGATTTCTTTTTGGCCTTTGTCTTTTGCCCATTTTAGGGGACTCTGTCGCTGGTAGTCTGTTGCGTTAATGTTGGCGCCTTTTTTCAATAGAAGCTCGACTATCTCTTTGTGTCCCCCTCCGGCAGTGAAGTGCAGCGGTGTTTCTCCGAATTTGCACTTGGCATTTACATTGGCTCCATTAGTGATAAGTAATTTCGCCAGCTCGATGTTGCCATCCAGGGCTGTCAGGTGCAGAGGTGTTGCGTCAGTCAAATCTCTTGAATCGATTTCCGTGTCATTTTCCAGGAGGCTTTTGAATTTTTGCAGTTCTCTTAGATATACAGCCGTATCGGTTGTTACATCATCACCTTCGGTACTCAAATGTTTCTCCAGGTGTTCGGGTCCAGCGAGGGCGGCCATTAGCAGGGGGGTATCGTCCGACTGCTTCTTCGCATTGACATCAGCGCCGTAAGATAGAAGAAGCTGCACTATGTCCTTGCGGCACATTCGCGTAGCCATATGTAAAGGTGTCTCGCAGTTCCATGCGTCTTTGACATTGACCCATGCTCCTTTGGCCAGTAGCAAATCAACAATTTCTATATGCCCGGCCTCAGTTGCATGATGCAGGGGAGTTTTGCTTTGCCAGTCCTTTATATTTACATCGGTCCCCTTTGAAATGAGGGATTCGACGCTACTGATATCACCATCTTTGGCGGCTTTGAGGAGCGGTTTTAACTCGGTCTTGAGAAGGTTATCTACAACGTCTTCGACTACGGCCCCTTTAACGACAAGAAACTCGGCCACTTCCTTATCTTGCAGTTGAACGGCCTCGCTAAGCGGGGTATTGCCGCCTTTGTCCTTGATGTTAATATCAGCGCCTTTTAATACGAGCAATTCAATGACATCTTTGCTGCCGTTTATGACCGCCCCGTGCAGGGGTGTGCCGCCGGATGCGCCCTGTGCATTTATGTCCGCACCATGGCCTAAAAGCAATTCGACCATATCTCCATGTCCGGCATTGGCGGCATAGTGCAGTGGAGTGCCGCCGGTTCTATTTCTCGCATCGACAAAGGCGCCTTTTGTAATCAGAAGTTCAGAGACTTTTATATGACCACGCTGTGCGGCATAGTGCAATGGTGTACGGCCGCTCATATTCTGTATGTTTACATCGGCATCACCGGCAAGAAGAAGCTCGATAATATCCCTGTGGCTGTTCTGGGCAGCCAGGTGGAGCGGGGTATTGCCAACCAGATTCTGAGCATTTACGTAGATACCACCTGAAATCAGCTTTTTGACCTGCTCAATGTCACCATCTTTGGCGGCCCGGTGCATCGGTGATATATCTGAAGGAGATATATAGTCGTATTCAACTATTATAGGTGCAAAGGCCAAAATCAAGCAGAGGACTTTTATAGATTTCATCTTCGGTTACCTCTTGAATGAGAATACCAGAATCAAAGTAACTTGTCAATGAAACGATGCCATAGCGGCACACCAGGGACGCTAAATAAAAAAGGCGGCTAAAAAGCAAAACGCTTATAGCCGCCTTGGAAATATCATATCCGGATAAGCTCTTATTTTTCCGGTACTTTTATCTGCGCCATCTCTTGTTCTGTGAATTTGCTGTTTGCAACAGGGCCGGCTTCCCAGCACTGTTCGAGCTTCGTGGGTTTGGGTTTTCGAACCGGAATGATAAAGACGTCCTGAGCCTGGGCGTTCTTCAGCATCCTGCCGCCTTCACGCTTAACCGCCTGGCGGACGAGTTTCTTACTTACTTCCACGAGGGTTGGGAAGTTGTATGGTGTATGGCTGAACTTGCCTTCGGGATTCAAGGCCGATTTGAACTTGTCGGGCAGATTCTTAAATCCGATGGTGGTAAACAATATGCCGCCTGCGTTGGACGGATTGCAGTCTGAGTCCTGGCCGCAGCGTGTCGAGATGATTATTGTCTTGTCCGGATCGCCTTCGCCGTAGAGCAGACCCATCACGATATAAGCGGCATTAATCTTGGCGTCGATATTAAAATCACCTTTATTGCAGGAGAATTGTCGATAGTCGGGATTGTCCTGGTACTTGTCTTCAATAAGCTGCCAGGTTTTTTTCCAGTCATCTGGATTTTCTTTGTACCATGCAAGCACATCCAGGATACATTCGGCGAACTGGCTATTTTTTGGAACGCACTTTAGGCCAGCCTGGACAATCTTTACCATATCATCTTCAAAGAAGGCCTCGGCGTACATTCCACCGACAAACTGGCCTCCGTAAAGGCCGTCCCCGTAGTTCATCAGCCGCCCGAATTTTTCGCCCAGCTTGATAGCTACGTTTGGCATGCCCGGCGCAATCAGGCCTGCGTAATCGGCCTCAATCTGGTAATCTATGTCGTCGGCATGCGTATTAAACTCAGGATGCCCGGAGTCTGGCGGGGCAATTCCTTTGCGCAAATTATCACGACCATTCCTGTTTGCATGCCAGAGACGATAGCCGCTGTTGGCAAAATCAATCCCCGCCTGGCGGATAGAACAATCAAAGCCGTAGAGCTCAAGCGTCCTCATGAAAGTCATCTCAACGTAAATATCATCCTGCTGGAACTGGTTAATCATTTGCGGCTTCCACTGGGGCATCTTATCTTTGGGTATAATTTGGCCTTTATACTTGAACTCGGTAGGACCGCCCCAGCCGACGCCTGCCATCTGCCCGACCCAGCCGGCCTTCATCTTGTCCACATAATCGGCAACCGTTATGGAGCGGGCGCTTCCAGTGGCAAGACCCAAATCCGTCAGGGCATCGTACTGGCAGCCGAAAACAAGTACCAAACTTAAAACGGCTGCTATTGTTACCAAAACTGTCCAAAAACCTTTAGCCATTTTGCACCTCCATTAGATTCTTAAAAAATATGGTTGATAATTCCTTAGCTTTATAACCGGCAAATATACAAAAAACAAGTTTTCTTGCAATTATTGTGGAAAGATTATAACATGTTATATTTTAAAGAGCGGGTTTGCAATAGCTTTGGGAACAGGTATAATGCTTATCGATTTATCAATTTACCAATAACCTTCGAAATAAAGAAGAATTGGCGGGGCATGGATATGCTAAAATATAGAATGCGAATAATGGTGCCGGCAATGGCGGTCGTACTGTCTGCGATATCGATGGTTTCGGCGGACACCTGGCATTTGGGAAAAGACCAGGACTGGAAGCCCGTTACGGCTGAGGGCAGGGATAAATTTCTGTTGGCTGTGACCCAAACGAAGAAGCTCGTCAATACCGGCCAAACCAAGGCCGCCCGTCAGGCGTTCGATAAGCTAAAAAAGGACTTTCCGGAAATAGCAGGCCCTGATTTAGACATTTTTATCAAGGCGGAGATGCTTTTTTGCGCAGGCAAGTTCACCCATGCGGTTGATAATTACGAAAAGCTTATCACTAAATATCCTGATAGCGAACTTCGCGATGCGGCCTTAGACAGGCAGTTCGGGATAGCGATGGCTTTTTTAGGCGGACAGAAAAAAACCGTCCTTGGTGTTTTCGAAGTAACAGGATACGCCGAGGGCCTGGAAATCATGAAAAGAATCAGCGAGCAGGCGCCTGATACGCCGATAGGCACCGAGGCGACTGTTGCAATGGCACAACAATACGAAGAAAAAGGCCAGTTTACCAAAGCACTGAGAATCTATGAGAAGCTGCTTACCGAACAGCCCGACAGTGATTTTCGCGATCAGGTTATGGACAGACAGTATGCCATAGCAACGGCTTATTTAGGCGGCCAGAAGAAACGGGTGCTCCGTGTCGTCAAGTTGAAAGGATACGCTGAGGGCGTCAGGATTATGGAAAAGATTACCGACCGGGCGGGCCTCGACACACAGATGGGATTAAACGCATCTATGTCGGTGGCTGAACATTACGAAAGAAAGAAAGAATTTAATGCGTCGTACCTCAAATGGTGGGAGATATCATCGCAATACCCGGCTGGAAAAACCGGCATGGACGCGCTGCTCAATATGGCTCGATGCAAACACGCCGCCTATAACAATCATCCTGAGCATAAAAGACCATTTTATGACGCATCGAGCCTGAGTATTGCAAAAAGCTGTTACGAGAAATTCAAGCTGTTCTACCCGGCAGGCACCGAAGAAATAGATGTTGACGAGGTACTCAAAGAGATAAACGAGCAATTAGCCTACAAACAATTCAGTATCGGCCAATATTATCAGAGGACCGGTAACAAGCAGTCGGCTAATCTCTATTTTGACATGGTGGTTAACGACTGGCCCGGCACGAAGGCGGCAGAGATGGCAAAAGAAATACTTTCGGTGAATTCGGGCGGCAATGAGAGAGAAAATGAAGAGACGAAATCTTAAATACAACCGTTTCAGTACAGCCCGAGGCATATTTGTACCGGTGTGCTCTTGTATTCTTGTGCTCTGTACTTTAGGTCTAAGCGGATGCGCCGAACTGGACGGCTATTCCAACCAATCACTGTTTCCTCGGGAAATCGACACCGTATATCTGGAAATGTTCGACAACCAGACCTATCGACGAGGAGTCGAATACGAACTTTCCGATGCTTTGTCGAAGCGAATCGAGGTAGAGACACCGTATAAAATAGTCTCAAGCCGGGACCGTACTGATACGATTATGAGCGGTCAAATAGTATCAATAGGTGAGACGGCGCTCAGCACCGAAAGGGAAACAGGCCTGATTCTTGAAAAAGAAGTGGAGTTGACAGCCCTGGTCAACTGGAAAAATCTAAAGACAGGAGAACTTTTGATCGATAACTTATCTCTAAGCGCAACTGCGAGCTATTCTGAATACCAGCAGCAGGATATTAAATATGCTTCAAATCTGGCGGCAAACAATCTGGCGAGGAAAATCGTAGAACTAATGGAAGTAAAGTGGTAGAATTACGATTTTGAATCAATCCTGCTTTTGCAGGGGGAAAATCCATCCATGGAAAACGGGGATACAAAAAAACGCAAATTATGACTGACAATAAAGACAACAACTCAAATCTGCAAGAAGGTCGAGGCCAACAAAACAGGCCCGGGAAAAAGCCAATACCTCCTCGATTTAAACGCGGGCCGTTTTTCTATCTGATAATCGCAATGGTGATTTTCACATCATTGGTTTTTCTGCAAAAGTTTGAGGGCGGTGAAAAGATAAAATGGTCAGAGTTTATTGAAGATGCCAATGATGGCAAAATCGAGAGTGTTGAGATCGGCGATACTGAGATAACAGGTAAATACAAATCGGATGACGCCGGCACAGACGAAAAAGCACCGAAAACTTTTACGGTGAATTACAACCCGGATTTGGTCCCTGATGAATTTCTCAAAGAATTAGAGGAAAAGGGCATTGAGGTCAACTTCCCCGAGCAGCATATCTGGCTGCTGAATATAATAAGCATGTTACTGCCGATAGTCATTTTGGTTGGTATATTCTATTTTCTTTTTGCCCGCAAACTTGGCGGTGGTGCCGGCGGGATGCTGATGTCGTTTGGCCGAAGCAAACATAAGCTTCAGGGAAAAGACCGTGTCAAAGTAACATTCGATGACGTAGCCGGCGTAGAAGAGGCAAAAGATGAAGTTGCGGAGATAATCGAGTTTTTGAAAAATCCGAAGAAATTCCAGCGATTAGGCGGCCGTATTCCTCGCGGAGTGTTGCTGGTAGGCCCGCCCGGCTGCGGGAAGACATTGCTCGCAAAGGCCATAGCAGGCCAGGCTGATGTGCCGTTCTTTAGTATATCCGGCAGCGATTTTGTAGAAATGTTCGTTGGCGTCGGGGCATCCCGTGTACGCGACTTGTTCAAACAGGCCAAGGAAAATTCCCCCTGCATCATCTTCCTTGACGAGGTTGACGCGATTGGTAGAAAACGCGGGGCCGGCTTTGCCGGAGGCGGACACGATGAACGCGAACAAACACTGAATGCGATACTTGTTGAGATGGACGGTTTTGATACGAACGACCAGGTTATTGTGATTGCAGCTACAAACCGCGCCGACATCCTAGACCATGCCTTGACGCGGCCGGGGAGATTCGACAGGCAAATCTTTGTGCCGCTGCCGGACTTAAAAGGTCGCGTTGACATTCTGAAGGTTCACGCCAAAAAAGTGAAATGGGGACCGGATATCAGCCTGGAAAGACTCGCACGCGGGACACCTATGTTCAGCGGAGCGGACCTGGCGGCAATTATCAACGAAGCCGCCCTTGCGGCAACCATGGCCGATAAAGAATATGTAGAAATGACCGACCTTGAAGAAGCCCGGGACAAGGTTCGATGGGGAAGAGCAAAAAAGAGCAGGGTGATCGACCAAAAGGAAAAAGAAATCACTGCTTATCACGAAGCCGGCCATACACTCGTGCAGTCACTCTTAGAAGATGCAGACCCACTGCACAAGGTAAGTATCATTCCGCGCGGGCCAATGGGCGGGGCCACTTTTGCCCTTCCTGAAAAAGACAGGACGATATTTACAAAAAGATATTGTATGGCACTTTTGCAGGTGTGTTTCGGCGGGCGAGTTGCTGAAGAAATGTTTTGTGACGATATAACCAGCGGTGCAGAGAACGACATTCGACAGGCCACTAATATCGCAAAACAGATGATTTTGACATGGGGTATGAGCAGCGAGCTTGGGCCAATAAATTATACTCCCGATACGGGCATGAACGACCCGATGTATATGATGCCGGGCGAGAAAGAGTATTCAGAGAAAACAGCAGAAGCAATCGACAGCGAGGTACAAAAAATTACCAACGAGGCTTATGAAAAAGCAAAAGAATTAATAGGAACAAATAAAAACAACCTCGAGCAAATAGCAAAGGCCCTGCTGAAATACGAAACTCTCGATGCTGCTGATGTGAAAATAATTTTAGAAGGCGGTCGATTAGACAAGCCGACCGTTGCCGATTTATTAGCTGCTGAGCAAGCCAAGAACAACGAACAAGCCATGAATAATAAAACCGAACAGCCGGAAGCCGAGCCCGAAGAACCCCAGGACCAGCCGGCTGACTGATATCTTTTCTACTTCTGTCATGTTAGGTTTTTATGGGGGAAAATGGCTGCTATGAAATCGAAAAAAACGCTTCTTTTAATCATATTATGGACAGTTTGTATTTTTTCAGCTACTTGTTCTGCGTTGGGCCAAAACACAAATGAACCCGGCTCAATAATTACCCCTGGTAGTACCGCCGGTGTTGAACTGGCAAGTTCAGAACAAGAGGTTTCAACTGCACGTATTGAGTCTGTTCAGATGGACTCAAAGGCCGGCATCGCAGTCATATTTGAAGGGACCGATGACCTTCACTATTATGCAAAGTCTGAAACTGCTCCTGCTGAAGGATTAGAATTGAAGATTCAGGCCAAATCCGAGGTCTTTGATTTTGGTGAGGTTGTTTTCCCCCAATGGCATCTCTTCACAGACCCGCTGGGTAGCAAAATAGAAGTTTACGAAGGTAATTTTACTATTTTTGTACCAATCACGGCAGTAAAGGCTCCGACAATCGCAATAATCAGTGAGGGTGATATTGAGGTCAAGATTTCCGGTATCGCCTGTACGAGCAAGGTATGTTTACCGCCGTTTGAAAAAACTTTACAGACGAAGATTGATTGGTCACAGCGGGATTCATGGACAAGTATCAGTGCTGAAACAGGCGATGATAAGCAAAAGACAATTACATCGCCTGATTATTCCATCCCCTTTGCTCTTGGTTTGGCTTTTTTAGCAGGGCTGACTTTGAATATTATGCCGTGCGTCTGGCCGGTGCTTCCACTTATCGTAATGAGAATTGTCGAGCAGGCAAAAGCTGGCAAAAAACAATCCAGAGCGATGGGGTTTGCTTTTTGTTTTGGGATATTGATGTTTTTTGCGTCTCTTGCAGTTGCAAATATTGTTCTGCAAATCTTCTATGGAACAGTGTTACAGTGGGGCGACCAGTATCGAAATCCAATCTTCGTTGCGGGGATGGTGCTTTTGCTGGTGGTGCTGGCTCTACTGATGTTCGGAGTTTTTAATATTGGCGTGCCATCTTCGATTGCGGGTAAATCGGGCAGCGGTAAAGGCTATTCGGGCGCTGTTGGGACAGGCTTTCTTGCGGCCATTTTAAGCACTCCCTGCGGCTTCGGTATATTAGCATTTGCCTTCGGATGGGCACAGGCCCAGCATTGGCTGGTGGCTACCGTTGTTATAATGGTGATAGGTGTGGGGATGGCTGTACCCTATGCAATACTAACTTCAATGCCCGGTTTACTGAAACGGCTTCCAAAGCCGGGGCAGTGGATGGAATTATTCAAACAGGGCATCGGATTTGTCCTGCTGATTATCGCGGTAAAACTCATTGGTGCCTTGCCGCAAGCCTACAGGACGAATGTGTTATATTTCACGGTGATTCTTGGTTTTTGTGTATGGATGTGGGGCGGATGGGTGAGCTTCAATACAAAATCCGCGAGTAAGTGGCTTATAAGAATCAGCGCTGCCCTGATTTTGTTCGCAGGAGGTTGGGTGTTTTTACCGACACCCGCCGGAGAACTAATTGCCTGGCAGGATTATGATGAAGCTGTTATTGACAATGCCATCGCTGAAGGTAAACCCGTATTAATCAAGTTCACCGCCGATTGGTGCCTGAGCTGCCAGGCAGTGGACAAAGTAGTTTACCATCGTAAAGACCTTGCAGAGCTAATTGAGGAAAAAGAAGTGTTGGCAATCAAAGCCGATACTACAGCAAATGATGTTCCGGCAACACTTGCATTGAAAAACAAGTACAATGAACCCGGAGTACCTGTAACTATATTATTTTTACCCGGAGTCGAAGAACCTGTGAGATTGCATGAGATATTCTTTTCCGGCAAGCTGAAAAAGCTCTTGCAGGAACTCCCTTCGAAAAAGTGACTATGTCTAAAAAAACAGCTACCAAAAAAACAAAAGTAGACAAAGCCAAAGCGGCCGAAAGAGTCCGGGAAATCTTCCCGATATTAAGAAAAACATATCCACAGGCCAGGATAGCACTTAAACATTCGAATCCTCTGGAGCTGTTGGTTTCTACAATCCTCTCGGCACAGTGTACGGATGTGAGGGTCAATATGGTTACAAAAACCCTTTTCAAAAAATACACCTCGGCCAAAGACTGGGCAAAAGCGGACGTAAAAGAAATCGAGTCGGATATAAGGAGCACTGGTTTTTTCCGCAATAAAGCGGCCAATATTAAGGGGGCCTGTACGAAGGTAATCGAAGAATTTGACGGCAAAATCCCGGGTACGATGGAAGAGATTTTAACACTGCCCGGTGTCGGCAGGAAAACCGCAAACTGTGTATTAGGCAACGCTTTCGGGGTACCCGGGGTGGTATGTGATACCCATGTTATCAGACTCTCTCGCCGATTAGGGCTTTCGCCGAACTCGGACCCGGTTAAGTTGGAATTTGATTTAGCCGAAATAATACCGAGAAAGAACTGGCTGTTATTCAGCGATTTGCTGATATTTCACGGACGAAATATATGTAAAGCCCGTAAGCCGGACTGTGTGAGTTGCCCGATTGAAAAATATTGCCCTGCCGCGAATAAACCGGCTTTATGGTAGTATTAACAAAGAGAAATACGAGAGAGGCTTTACAAGACACACAATATAAAGGATGCTTGTATTTATGATGGATAGTAATGAAAATCCGGTGCAGGACCTCTGGCGGATATTCAGAGTGATGGCTGAGTTTACCGAAGGCTTCGATGAGCTTGCCTCTGTCGGTCCTGCGGTGTCGTTTTTCGGTTCAGCTCGTAGCAGCCCGGAGGTTAAATATTATAAACTTGCCGAACGGACCGCCTCTGAGATAGTAAAAGCTGGCTTTGCCGTAATTACCGGCGGCGGCGGAGGTATTATGGAGGCGGCAAATAAAGGAGCTACAAAAGCAGGAGGCCAAAGCATCGGCCTTAATATAGAATTGCCAATGGAGCAGATTCCGAACGAGTACCAGAATCTTTCTCTGCATTTTCGATATTTCTTCGTTAGAAAAGTCATGTTCCTGAAATACGCCCATGGTTTTATAGTTTTCCCCGGAGGCTTCGGGACTATGGACGAGTTCTTCGAATCATTGGTATTGATTCAAACCTTAAAGCAGGCATCTTTCCCCGTAATTCTAATGGGTAGTGACTACTGGCAAGGATTAATTGACTGGATGAAGGAAAAGATGCTCAAGGAATATGAGCATATTTCCCCGGAAGATATGGATGTTTTCACGGTAGTGGATGATCCACAAGCGGCAGCTAAGATTATCGTGGACTTCAGGGAGGCGCAAAAACCTGCTGGTATAGAATTGCCCATGGGAATGAAAAAGCATAATAATCGCTGAAACCTCTTTCAACCCTGCCCTGGTAAAAAGCCAAAATATTCAGCCCCGTAATTGATTGCGTGGCTTTTCTGTTTAGTTCCCAAATTTATTTGTGTATTATTTCGCCGGCACTGTCGGCAAAACGCACAAGTTGGCTGTTTAACGATAATCCCTGCCGTTAAGACTGTGAACCACGGATGTTAGCCAGCTTTCAAGCTGGGATTTCATTGAGTTCACCCGGTCAGTATCCCGAGCGACCAGGTCATTTTGCTCGGCGGGATCATAAGCAAGATTGTACAGCTCAAATTTCACATCACCTTTCTTTGACTGTATCCGATGAAGCTTCCATGGCCAGTCGAGCCATGCGGCGTGGCCGGGGAAGCAGTCCAGCGGGTATTGTTTAGTTATTTCGCCTGCATCCAAACGCAATCGAGATATCTCACTGCGTTGCTTACCTGCCTTCTGCGCCTCAAGAAGTTCAGTCATCCATTCGAGGCTCGGTGTTCTGATACCGCCGGTGGGATGGTCCCAGAAACCCATTGGTTTCGGTCGAGTTTTCATTTTGCTCTCTATCAGCGGGACCAGGCTGATTCCATCCAGCGGCGGCTGGTTCTTCATACGTACACCAGTGATTTCAAGAAGCGTAGGATAGATGTCAGAAGTATTGCAGGGCACCTCGGATACGCATGGATTCGCAATTCGAGCGGGCCATTCAAGGATGGCAGGGACGCGAAGGCCTCCTTCATAGACCTTGCCCTTGTTTGCCCGTCCACCGGTCGTGCCGACTTTAGGAAGACCTCCATTGTCACTGCAATACCAGAGAATCGTGTCATTATCGATATCGAGAGTTCGCAGTCTCTTGCGAAGCTTGCCGAATGCGCGGTCCATGCCGGTAATTTCGCCGTAGAAGTGCTGAAAATTCTTCTGCTGTCCGTCATATATTGCGCGGTCCTCTTCTATCGCCTGGTGCGGCCCGTGCGGAGAACCAAACCAAACTACCGCCAAAAACGGCCGTGGGCCTCGGATGTGCTTTTCGATAAATTCCAGAGCGGCATCGACAGTGACCATGGAGCTTTCGCCTTTGGTTTGGACTGCGGTTCCTTCCCGGCTGAGAATGGGATCATTGTCGAAGAAGTTCGGAGCCGAGAGCCATTCATCGAACCCGCTAGCGCCGGGATTGACGGGACTGCCCTTGCGGACCGAACCAAGATGCCACTTTCCGAAATGACCTGTAACGTATCCGGCTGTCTTGAGGGCCTCGGCGATGGTGATTTCCTGTGGTCGAAGTGTGTGACCCCACTTGAAGCATCCGAAGCGGTTCGGATGCCGGCCTGTCATTACACTGCCGCGTGTGGGCGAACAAACCGGATGCGCGGCATAAAAGCGGTCGAAACGCAAAGCACTGGCCGCCATTGCATCGAAGTTCGGCGTCTTGAGAACAGGATGTCCATTATACGCCATATCACCCCAGCCCTGGTCGTCGGCCATACAGAGCACAATATTAGGTTTTCTTGAAGACCTGGCGCTCATCTCCGATACGCATCCCGCCGCCCCAAGACATACACCGGCACCTAACACTTTCAAAAACTCACGACGTTTCATTTGCATTTACTGCTCCTTTCTTTGGTAACAAAATTTAATAGCTAAGGCTTTAGTCTGCCTCCGGCTTCACGTTAGTGCATCACTTACTGTCTAATGTTCTTAATCCATGTAAGGCTTCTTCCTTTACTTCGCTATAAGACGCGTATGAGTCTATAACCTCTTGGAAAGACTTCTTACTATTTTCGTTGTCACCGAGGTCGTAATATGCCCAACCTTTGAGAATGAGAGCCTGAGCGCAAGTCTCTGAAAAATCTTTATATTCTGCAAGAATGTTATCGATTTCAATGACTGCTCTCCTATGGTCTCTTAGGTAGGAAGTATAAATCTGTGCTATCCCCATGCATGCTTTCGAGCATGCTTCTCGATCATCGGGAAACCATTCACATACGGTCTGTAATGCTCGTATTTCTTTTTTCCACAATCGTTGGCCATAAGAGCCCCACGTGTTTATAGCATAAAGCCTTTGCTCTTCGCCAGCTGCTTTCTTTTCTATATCAGCTATGTTCATTTCTAACCATTCTGGTGGTTGTTTTGCTTCAGCCCACGTTTTTGCAGGTGTGTGACTGTTCAGGATCATCGACATAATTACAATAGCAACAAATGCGAAGTTCTTCAAAATGTGTAGAGCTATAGGGCTCCATATCGACTTACGCCATTCGTACACACCTGCCAGAACAACTCCCGAAACAAAAACGATTAGCAATCTGGTAATTTGGGTGTCAGGCCATCCGTAATGAACAAGCGCGAACACTATTGCCTGAAGAATCATGGCAATAATAGGCTTTGTCCTTTGTCGCAGCGCATTGTAAAGCAATCCACGGAAAAACAATTCCTCAGCAACAGGGCCGAAGGTGAACATAGGGATAAGGAGTAAGTAAAGCCTTGCATCGTTTGGTGCACCGCGCATCTCAGAAAAAACGGAACCTACTTGGAATGAATCTCCTGTCATGTTACTTAGAATGACTACAATAATATTTTCTACCAAGAGTAAGCATAGTACTAATGGAATTGCAAGACCCAATTCCTTCAGAATCAGACCGAATTTAGGCCGTCGTAGCATACCTTTACATCGAGCAATCCACATTGGAAAGATTGCCATCCATGCAAACATTAATAACCAAAGTAGCACAGCACTTGAAAAAATTGAAGCACTATTATCAACGAGGCTTAGAAGGTAAAACGCAACTCTAAAAATTACAATCACACCCAGCGCAATACAACATTGCTTAATGGACCATGGGACCTGTCTAAACATATCCTTATGGCTCATTGTTGAAATCTCCTGATTTCAGCTATATAATAATGAATTTACTATCTCAATTAAGTGTGCGGCAATGTCAAAAGTTTTCAGCTTAGCAATATTAAGATTTATCGATCAGGATGATTTCTAACCGATTTTGCCGTTACCGTCGATATCGAGTCCGTGAATCTTTTCGATCTTCTTTACCAGCTCGCGCAATGTGTCTTGTGTCCTTATAAGCTGATTTTCGAGAAACTGGACCCGGTCCTCAACCGTATCGGATTTTCGCTTCTGACCATACATCAGGCCTGTCTGTACGACTTCCCAAAGAATTCCCATATTTTATCCTCAATTTGTTATCATCTTAATTCTGTTCTTTTACCAATCTCATCTATTATAAAGCACACGCCGAGAATTATAAGTATTACCTTCTTCATTTAGCTTCCGACTATATTAAATCTATTTATTTTTTGAAGCCTGCTTATTGTAACCAAAAGATTCAGCTATTGTCTCAATGCTTGTTCTAAAAGTGAGTATCAGGCAGGAAGCCACAATAAAAAGATTCACCATCGGCTGAACCTTTAATGATTCCTCCAAAGCCTTAAAATCAGCACCGAGCACATCGTCCATCAACGCCGTGATAGTTTGGATGTATGGTAAAAAAATGCCCAATACGAGCATCATGATATTGATTGAGCTTTCGAGCAAAGCCACAACCGCCGAGTACCGGGGGATTATATACATACAGATGCCGCAGAGAATACAGAATCCGTAATAGAGGTTCTTATACAACGGCATTGTCTCAAGAGCACTAACTCGTACATTTACACCAAAAATAAAATCAAGCAGAATGAACAGGGGGGTGATATAAAAATACAATCTTGCAGCAGAATTTCTGAAATCGAAGTCCATTGTCTCTCGCAGTTAAAATGTCATTAATATCTTTTAGTTCTCGATGCCATCGCTGCTTTTCTGTGGGCGCTTTTCTGCCAGCCACCAGGTTGGTTTCTTTCGATTGGCGTAATCCAGGTATATCTTAAAAACGTCACCTTGTGAATCTTTTACAACATAATAGCGGCGGTGCCTGCGTGTGCGCCAATTTTGGCTGTTCGGCGGTAGGTTGCCGTAGCCGGTATCAACGTGTTCGTCCAGCACTTCGGTGACTTCGTGTATTTGACCGCGCCATTTAAAACTCACCGGCCGGGGCGAAGTTTCGGCCTTTTCCACCTCAATACTTTCTCCAACGAATTCTTCCATCTTAAACTGCCCTGGAACTAAAAGCACATGCCGATGATTATCGGGATTATTCCCACTTTTGCAACTCGATAATGTTTCCTTCCGGATCGGTCATATAGATCAATGTTATTATACCGGCATCATGGATATCCACAGTGACCATTTCGCCGACACATGCACCGCCTGCGGCTGTTACCTCCTCTCTGGCCGCTTCGACATCTTCAACCTCGAAGGCAAGATGCGCCAGACCCGGGCGATTGATAGCTGTTTCCGAGCGGTTCTGTACATTGTTGTACTGGAATATCTCAAGTGTGGGCCCATCTTCGCCATAACCCGGCAGCCTTAGATGAATACCGCGGATTTCGGCACCGGGAACAGATGTACAGCGTTCGACCCATTCTCCGGTACCGGCCCTTTCCGGAGGAACTTCGCTGCAGCCAAGAACCTGACAGTAGAAATCTGCAAGTTCTCTCCAGTCCCGAGCAACAATATTTGTGTGCTTGTATTTAGCCTTAATCATTTTCCCGCCTTATTATATTTGTATGATTTTCATATCACAAAAAAACTCACCGG